>NZ_JBIUVC010000003.1:212666-321431 GCF_044742755.1 Streptomyces sp. NPDC087845 | reverse complement strand
CCGGTGCCACGTCACATGTCCGATGCCGGGCCGGTGCCACGTCACATGTCCAACCCCGGATCGGTGCCACATCACATGACCGGCCCCGGATCGGTGCCACGGCACATGGCCGAGCGGATCCAGCGGACCGCCTACGTGCTGGCACGCCGTATCGCAGGCCGCCGACAGGCCGACCTCGTCGAGGAGTTCTGCCGCCGGCTGCCCGCCGGTTCCGCGCCCGGTCTGCCCGCCCGCCCGTACGTGCCCCGGCCGCCCCGCACCGGCACCGGGCTGCTCACGCGCGGGCCGCGGGCCCTTCTCGTCCGACCCGGCTGAGCAGCGCCACCGGCCTCTCGGCGAACAGTTCGGCCATCGCGACCGTGGCCCCGGTGAACTTCCGGCCGGGCGCCAGCAGATCGGTCCACGGCCCGTCGTCCGGCAACGCCAGCTCCGTCCCGCGCCAACCGCCCGACTCCGCCAGCCGCAGCGACAGCCTGGTCACCGCGGTCACCACCTCGCCCGAGCGGCAGAAGGCCAGACAGTGCGCTGCCGCCGGACCACGGGCGCTCAGCGGGGTGTACGTACCCGACTCGCCGAACACCTCGGGCCGTTCGCGCCGCAGCCGCAACGCCACCGCCGTGAGCTCGCCCTTCTCGCCGGAAGCCCCGTTCTCGGGTGCGTGGCGAAACGGCCTCCGGTTGTCCGGGTCGACCAGTGCCACGTACTCCCGTTCCGTGCCCTGATACAGATCCGGCACACCCGGCATGGTCAGCTGCACCAGCGCCGCACCGAGCACATTGGCCCGTACGTACCGGCCGAGCGTGCCCGCGAACCGTTCCAGCGCCTCGCGCACCGGACCGCTGCTCGCGGCCGGTCCCGCGGCGACGAAGTCCGTCACCGCCCGCTCGTACGACGGATCCGGCTCGGTCCAGCTCGTGCTGAGCCCCGCCTCGCGGACCGCCTTCAGCAGCGCGGGCTCCAGCCGCGCCGCCATCTCCCGGGGCGGCAGCTCCGCGCAGCCGTAGGCCGTCTGCCAGGCGTGCCAGGCCAGCTGCGCGTCGGGCGCGGTCGCGGGAGTCACCCGCTCCAGCTCCACCAGCAGCCAGGACCACTGCTCCGGACACTCCGTCAGCACCGCGATGCGGGCCCGTACATCGGCGCTCCGCTTGGTGTCGTGGGTGGTCAGTGCCGTGCCCGCGGCAGGCCAGTCGCGCGCCAGCCGGGTGCAGAACGCGTGGAACTCGTCCGGTGTCACCGCCGGATGCCCGGGATCGCCGCCGACCTCGTTCGCCGAGATCAGCGGAACGTACCGGTAGAACGCCATGTCCTCGACCGACTTGGCGCGCGACGCCGACGCCGTCTGGGCGAACCGGGTGCAGAACGCGGCCCGGTCGGGCCCCCCGCCCAGCCGCCCCAGTGCCAGGTCCCGCACCACATCCACGGCCGACGCCTCCTCCGGAACGGAGAACGCCGCCTTCGCGTCCCGTACGACCGCGTCGGGGAGTGTCTCCCGGGCCGCCTCCGTGCAGGGGGCGCCGGCCGTCGCATACGGGCGGTAGACGGGCACGCGCACGAGCAGTTCGCGCACGGCGGCGTGCAGCGCCCACGGGGCGTGGTCGCGCAGCGCGGGGTCCCCGGCGCAGATGCGTACGGCGAGCCGGGTCAGCAGCGCGGTCTCGGCGGCCAGCTCATGCGTCACCACCCGGTACGCGGCCCGGCGGACGGTCGACGTCCAGTCACCGCCGCGGTCCCCGGCCGGTCCCGCGTACTCCCGGTAACGGCCGATCAGCTCCGCCGCGCCCATCGGATCGACGAAGAGGCCGTCGATCCGGTGCAGCGCGTCGTACCCGGTCGTCCCCGCGACGGCCCAGTCCGCGGGCAGGGGTTCGGCACCGGTGAGGATCTTCTCCACCACCGTCCACCGCCCGCCGGCCGCCGCCGAGAGCCGCTCCAGATAGGCCGCGGGATCGGCGAGCCCGTCGGGGTGGTCGACGCGCAGCCCGTCGACGACCCCGTCCCGGACCAGTTCGAGGATCTTGCCGTGGGTGGCGGCGAAGACCTCCGGGTCCTCCACCCGCACCCCGATGAGCTCGGAGATGGTGAAGAACCGGCGGTAGTTCAGCTCCGTACGCGCCAGCCGCCACCAGCCGAGCCGGTAGTGCTGGGCATCCAGCAGTTCGGGCACGGGCAGGTGTGCGGTGCCCGCCCGGAGCGGGAACTCCTGCTCGCCGTGGCGCAGCACCTCCCCGTCGACCCGGAGCCTGCCGATCTCGTCGCCGACCGGCCCGGCGAGCACCGGCAGCAGCACCTTGCCGCCGCCCGCCGCCCAGTCGATGTCGAACCAGCGGGCGTACGGGGACTCGGCGCCCTCGCGCAGCACCTCCCACAGCGCGCGGTTGAGGCGGGGGACGGCGGCCATGTGGTTCGGCACGATGTCCACGACCAGCCCGAGCCCGTGCTCACGCGCCGTACGGGCCAGCTCCCGCAGTCCCTCCTCCCCGCCGAGTTCGGCGCGTACCCGGCCGTGGTCGACGACGTCGTACCCGTGTCTGGAGCCGGGAACGGCTTCGAGGACCGGGGACAGATGCAGATGGGAGACGCCGAGCCCGGCGAGATACGGCACGGCGTGCGCGGCGGCCGAGAACGGGAAGTCCGGCTGGAGCTGGAGCCGGTAGGTGGCGGTGGGCGTCATGCGCCGTTACGTACCCAGCCCGCGGCCTTCTGTGTCACGGAACGCCGCAAAGGGCTCGACCGGCGGTGTCGTCGCCCGTCGGTCCGGCCGTCGGCCGGGAGCTACGCGGGCCGCTGCAGCACCGCCATGCTCCGCCCGACCAGTGTCACCCGTTCGCCTGCCGACACCTTCGGCCCGGAGCCGGGCAGGACCCCGGCGGGGCGGGCCGTGTCGACCACCACCAGCCAGTGCCGCCCGTGGTTCACCGGAACGGAGAACTCCAGCGTCTCGGCGCTCGCGTTGAACATCAGCAGGAACGAGTCGTCGGAGATCCGCTCGCCGCGCGGCCCCGGTTCGGAGATCGCGTGGCCGTTGAGGAAGACCGTCAGCGCCTTGGCATGCGCGGCCTGCCAGTCCCGCTGCGTCATCTCGCGGCCCTCGGGTGTGAACCACGCGATGTCCGAGAGCTCGTCGTGCGTGCCCTCGACCGGCCGCCCGTGGAAGAACCGGCGGCGGCGGAAGACCGGATGGTCACGGCGGAGCCAGACCATCGCCCGGGTGAACTCCAGCAGGCTGCTGCCCAGACCGTCCCCCTCGGCCGGAGCGTCCTCGTCCGTGTCGTCCGCGCCGTGCGCCGCGGGCTCGGCGGGGTCGGGCCAGTGCACCCACGACAACTCGCTGTCCTGGCAGTACGCGTTGTTGTTGCCCCGCTGCGTGCGCGCGAACTCGTCTCCGTGGCTCAGCATCGGCACACCCTGCGACACCATCAGCGTGGCGATGAAATTCCGCATCTGCCGCATCCGCAGCTCCAGCACCTCCGGCTGGTCGGTCTCGCCCTCCGCACCGCAGTTCCAGGACCGGTTGTGGCTCTCGCCGTCCCGGTTGCCCTCGCCGTTCGCCTCGTTGTGCTTGTCGTTGTACGAGACCAGGTCGTGCAGGGTAAATCCGTCGTGGCAGGTGGTGAAGTTGATCGAGGCGAGCGGCCGCCGCCCGTCGTCCTGGTACAGGTCCGAGGACCCGGTCAGCCGCCCGGCGAACTCGGCGAGGGTCCTCGGCTCGCCCCGCCACAGATCCCGCACGGTGTCCCGGTACTTGCCATTCCACTCGGTCCACAGCGGCGGGAAGTTCCCCACCTGGTAGCCGCCCTCGCCCACGTCCCACGGTTCGGCGATCAGCTTCACCTGGCTGACCACCGGGTCCTGCTGCACCAGGTCGAAGAACGACGAAAGCCGGTCGACCTCGTGGAACTGCCGGGCCAGAGTGGCCGCCAGATCGAAGCGGAAGCCGTCCACGTGCATGTCCGTGACCCAGTACCGCAAGGAGTCCATGATCAGCTGGAGCACGTGCGGCGACCGCATCAGCAGGGAGTTCCCGGTCCCCGTGGTGTCCATGTAGTACCGCTGGTCGTCCGCGAGCCGGTAGTACGAGGCATTGTCCAGGCCCCGGAAGGAGAGCGTCGGACCCAGGTGGTTGCCCTCCGCGGTGTGGTTGTAGACCACGTCGAGGATCACCTCGATGCCCGCCTGGTGCAGCGCCCGCACAGCCTGCTTGAACTCCAGCACCTGTTCACCGCGGTCGCCCCAGGAGGCGTACGCGTTGTGCGGGGCGAAGAAACCGATGGTGTTGTAACCCCAGTAATTGGCCAGCCCCGCGTCCACCAGCCGGTGGTCCTGCACGAACTGGTGCACCGGCATCAATTCGATCGCCGTGACACCCAGTTCCGTCAAATGGGCGATCACCTCGGGATGGGCCAGCCCCGCGTACGTGCCGCGCAGCTCCTTCGGCAGCGCCGGATGGAGCATCGTCAGGCCCTTCACATGGGCCTCGTAGATCACCGTGCGGTGGTAGTCCGTACGGGGCCTGCGGTCGTCGCCCCAGTCGAAGTACGGGTTGACCACGACGGAGGTCATGGTGTGCGGCGCCGAGTCGAGATCGTTGCGCGCGTCGGGCCGCCCGAACGGATAGCCGTACACCGCCTCGCCCCACCGGATCTGCCCCGCGACGGCCCTGGCGTACGGATCGAGCAGGAGTTTGGCCGAATTGCAGCGGACACCGCGCTCCGGTTCGCAGGGACCGTGGACCCTGAATCCGTACCGCTGACCGGGCATCACCCCGGGCAGGTAGGCATGGCGGACGAACGCGTCGGTCTCCCTGAGTTCCACCGCCGTCTCGGAACCGTCGTCGTGCAGCAGGCACAACTCGATTCGGTTGGCGGCCTCCGAGAAGACCGCGAAGTTGGTCCCGGCGCCGTCGTACGTGGCACCGAGGGGATACGCCTGTCCCGGCCAGACCTGCATAGGTTCGACTCTTCCACTTCTGATCCGGGTGTCTGGGGGCTTGCGGGCTGCTTGAGCCAGATCTTCCCCGAAAGAGGTGCGGCTACCTAGGACGTCGCGCGGTCCGGTCAACATCGGGCCTCTCCGTGTCGCCCGGAATAGGAATCCGGCGGCCTGAGCCGGTCGCATGCCCGGTACGGAGCCCCGGACAGGGGGCTCAATCACTATGAATCCGCTCACTACGGCAGATCTTGCCCATGGGAACATACCTACGTCACAGGGGAGTTGACGAAGCAGCCTGCTCATCCGGCTGCACCGGATCCCGCTCGCGGAGTACCCTTCCTTGATCGTTGGTGGGGGAGTGGAAGGCGGTGCGCAGGTGAGCTCGGGAGGGTTCGAGCTGCCTCCAGGTGACACAGGTCACGAGGGGGAATCCACCGATGCCCCGCCCGGGGCGGTCTCACTTGCGCGGCCCATGGAGATCGGCGCGGAGCTGGACTGGGGGGCGGACGCCTGGAGCGAGGTGCGTACGCGCGCCCAGCGGGCCGGGCGTGCCTACATCTGGCTGAATCTCGTGGAGCAGCGGCTGCGTGCCGTGGTCGCCGCGGTGCTCCGGCCCATCTATGAGCCGGTCCACGGCGAGGACTGGGTGGTGGCCGCCGCGGGGCCCGCCGGGCAGGAGTGGGTGCAGCGCGCCGTCGCGGTACGCGAGGTCTCCCGCCGCAAGGGCTATCTGCTGGATCCGGCCGACGACAATGTGCTCAGCTTCCTCACGCTGCCGCAGCTGCGCGAGCTGATGGTCCAGCACTGGCCGTGCTTCGAGGCGTACTTCGACGACCGGCGCGAGGTCGAGCTGGCGCTCGACGAACTGGAGGTCGCCCGCAATGTCGTCTCCCGCAACCGGGCACTGAACGAGGCGGTCCTCGCCCAGGCCGAGCGCGCCTCGGCCCGGCTCCTGGAGATTCTGGGCAACGGCGCGGCGGTCCCCTCGGCCGACCGGCTCCCGGTCGACGCCGTCGAGGAGCTGGTCGGCGACCGCTACGCGGATGTGGTCTCCGTCCACTCCGACCGGGTGCGGCTCCAGCGCCAGCTGCCCGCCGAGGACCTCTTCGGCGGTTCGCGCCGGCTCGACGCGATCGGCATAGGGCTCAATCTGCTGGTGCAGAACTTCTCCGGCCGCAGGCTGATCCGGCTCGCCGAGTCGGGCTGCCGGGTCCGGCTGCTCTTCATCAACCCGGCGAGCAGCGCGGTCAAGCGCCGCGAGCGGGAGCTGGGCCTCAAGAAGGGCGAGCTGAGCCGGTCGGTGGAGATGAACATCCTCCACATGCGCCGGGTCCGCTCCAAGCTCCGTGACCCGGGCGCGTTCGAGATCCACGTCTTCGACGAGACGCCGCGCTTCACGGCCTATCTGGTGGACGGTGACGGGACGGACGCGGTCGGGGTCGTCCAGACGTATCTGCGGCGCGCACGCGGCATGGAGGCGCCCGTGCTGGTGCTGCGGGGCGGCGGGCGCGCGGTGGTCCGGGCGGGGCAGGACAACGAGCGCGGGCTGTTCGAGACGTACCGCGAGGAATTCGAGTCCGTGTGGACGGACTCCCGGCCCGTTTCCTGAGGGGCTGCTTCCTGAGGGGCTGTCCGTCCGTTGTCAGTGGTGCGTGCGAGGGTGGTCATCACCTGGGGGAGAGCACCACGAAGGAGGTACGGGATGAGCTGGCACCGGGAGGCGCTGGTCGGCTTCGACCTGGAGACGACGGGCACGGAACCGCTGGAGGCCAGGATCGTGACAGCCGCGGTCGTCGGCGTCGGCGGCAGGGACGGGGAGCCGGTGCGGCAGGAGACCTGGCTGGCGGATCCGGGCATCCGGATCCCCGCGCAGGCCTCGGCGATCCACGGCATCAGCAGCGAGCGGGCGGCGGCGGAGGGCCGGCCGGTGCGCGAGGTGGCCGACGAGATCGCCGGGACACTCACGGAGTACTGGCGCCGCGGCGTGCCCGTCGTCGCGTACAACGCGGCCTTCGATCTGACGCTGCTGACGGCGGAGTTGCGGCGGCACGGGCTGCCGTCGCTGAGCGACCGGCTCGACGGGGCGGGGATCGGGCCGGTCGTCGACCCGTACACCATCGACCGGGCCGTCGACCGCTACCGCAAGGGCAAGCGCACCCTCGAAGCGGTCTGCGTCGAGTACGGCGTGGTGCACGGCGGCGCCCATGACGCGGCGGCGGACGCACTGGCCGCGGTCCGGGTGGCGTACGCGATAGCCGAGCGGCACGGCTCGGTGGCCGAGCTGACCGCCGCCGAACTGCACGAGCGCCAGGTGGAGTGGTACGCCCATTGGGCGGCCGACTTCCAGCAGTTCCTGCGCCGCAAGGGCACGGCGGACGCGGTGATCGACGGCCACTGGCCGGTGCGGGAGCCGGCCCGGGTCACCGGCTGAGGAATCAGCCGGCCCGGCGGAGGGAAACCTGCTCCGTCCGGTGTGCGTGGATCCCGTGCCCGCCCGGAGCGGGAAAACGCCGGAGAGCCGGTCCGGCCTGCGCGAGAACCGAGCCCGTGTGGTGGTCGAGGACGTCGTTCGAGCCTGTCCGGCGATGGAGGGCGTCGTTCGAGCTCGTCCGGTGGTCGAGGGCGTCGTTCGAGCTTGCCCGGTGTGCGAGGCCGGAGCGGTGGTCACCGAGCGGCGCCGGGCGTCCGCGTACCGGACCCAACCATCCGCGTACCGGACCCGGCCGTCCGCGTTCTAGAACGGATACCACCGCACCGCCGCGTCAGCGTCGCGCAGGGACGCCACCCGGCGGCGGAACTCCGCGAGCGCCTTCGGATTGGTCGGCGCGTGCTGGGAGACCCAGGCACAGCTGGCCGTCTCCCGAGCCCCGCGCAGTACCGCGCAGCCGTCCCATTCGCGGACGTCCCAGCCGTACACGGCGGTGAAGGCGTCGTACGCCTCGGCGGCCAGCCCGTACCGGTCCCGGGACAGCGCGAGCACCACCAGATCGTGTTCGCGCAGATCGGCGGAGAAGGTTTCCAGATCGACCAGCACCGGTCCGTCCGGGCCGATGTGGACGTTGCGGGGGAGGGCGTCGCCATGGATCGGGCCGGGCGGCAGATGGGGGACCAGTGCGGCCGCGGCCGCCGCGAAGCCGTCGCGGCGCTCGCGCAGATAGGCCGCGTCGGCCGGGTCGATCGCATCGCCCGCGAGCCGCAGCCAGCGCTCGACGCCGCCCAGCAGCTCACGGCGCGGAAGGGTGAATCCGTCCGGGGCGGGCAGCGCGTGGACCAGGGTGAGCAGCCGTGCCAGATCCTGCGGCTCGGCAGGGCGCACGGCGGCGGGCAGCCGGTGCCAGAGCGTCACCGGGTGGCCCTCCACCAGCCGCGCCCCGGGCTCCGCGGCCCGTACGGCGGGGACACCGGAGGCGGCCAGCCATTCGGCGACGGCCACCTCGCGTTCGGCCCGGTCCCGCAGTTCCGGGTTCCGCACGGCGTCCCGGCCGACCTTGACCACCAGGTCGTCCACGGCGAACACCGCGTTCTCACCCAGCGCGAGCAGCTCCGCGCCGCCGGACAGTCCGGCAGCGGTCAGCACCTCGCGCGCACGCTTCTCATTCATGGCTCCGATTTTCGCATCCATGCAGGTTGGCTTGACGAACAGATGGCCCGTCAGCACGATGACGAGGGCCAACCTGAGCGGCCAGAACGGTATGAAACCGATCGAATGACGCGAAGGGGGCGCATCTATGACATTAGCGAGTGCGACCGTACGATCCGGGACACACAGTCCGCCCGGTGGCCCGCACGAGAAGCAGAACCGGCCGGCCGGCCGGAACGCCGGCACCTGGTTCCTGGTGCTGCCGGCGCTGATCCCGATCCTGATCCTCAGCGTCGGCCCGCTCCTCTACGGCATCGCCCTGGCCTTCACCGACGCCCAGTCCGGCCGCACCCGCTCCACCCAGTGGGTGGGCGGGCTGAATTTCCAGGACCTGCTCCACGACACCCTCTTCTGGGAGTCGTTCCGGATCGGCCTGCTGTGGGCCGTCGGCGTCACCGCGCCGCAGTTCGTGCTGGCGCTCGGTCTCGCCCTGCTGCTCAACCAGAATCTGCGGATGCGCTGGCTGGCACGGGCGCTGGCGATCATTCCGTGGGCGATGCCCGAAGTGGTCGTCGGCATCATGTGGCGGCTCGTCTACAACCCGGACGCGGGCGTCCTCAACGAGACCATCCGCGACCTCGGCCTCGGTGACGGCCGGGCCTGGCTCACCGGGCTCGCCACCGCCCTGCCCGCCGTGATCGTCGTGGGCGTCTGGGCCGGTATGCCCCAGACCACCGTCGCCCTGCTGGCCGGACTGCAGAGCACCCCGCACGAACTCCACGAGGCCGCCGCGCTCGACGGAGCGGGCGCCTGGCGCCGCTTCCGTACCGTCACCTGGCCCGCGCTCAGGCCGGTCGCGCTCTCCATCACCGCGCTCAACTTCATCTGGAACTTCAACTCCTTCGCCCTGGTCTACGTACTGACCAACGGCGGACCGGGCGGCCGCACCCGGCTGCCGATGCTCTTCGCCTACGAAGAGGCCTTCCGTTACGGACAGTTCGGCTACGCCGCGGCGATGGGCTGTGTGATGGTCGCGGTGATCTCCGTGCTCCTCGCGGTGCATCTCGTCGGCCGGCTCCGGGGAGGGGAGGACCGGTGAGCAGCCTGCGCACCAGCAGATCCGCGCGCGCCGGACAGTATGCCGCCCTGCTCGGCTATCTCGTCTTTCTGGCGTTCCCGTTCCTGTGGCTGATCTCCACCGCCTTCAAACCGGCGCGCGAACTGGGCTCCCTGCACCCGACCTGGATCCCCGAGCATCCGACACTGGACAACTTCCGCGCGGCGTTCGACGAACAGCCGCTGGTGCAGGCCGCCGCCCATTCGCTGACCGTCGCGGCCTGCGCCGCCGTCGTCGCGGTGCTCGTCGCCACGCCCATGGCGTATGTGACGGCCCGCCACCGCTCCAGGCTCTCGACGGCCACCACCGGCTGGGTCGTGGTCAGCCAGGCGTTCCCGTTCGTCCTGCTGATCATCCCGCTCTTCCTGATCCTGAAGAACCTCCATCTGATCAACACCCTGTGGGGGCTGGGCATGGTGTATGTGGTCTGGGCGCTGCCGTTCGCGCTGTGGATGCTGACCGGGTACGTACGGGCCGTGCCCGCCGAGCTCGAAGAGGCCGCCTCGGTCGACGGCGCGGGCCGGCTGCGGACGCTCGTCTCGGTCACCGCACCGCTGCTGGCACCCGGCATCGTCGCCACCGCGCTCTTCGCCTTCATCACCGCTTGGAACGAGTTCTTCTTCGCGCTCGTCCTGCTCAAGACACCGGACAAGCAGACCCTGCCGGTCGTGCTGACCCACTTCCTCGGCGCGGAGGGCGCGGCCGATCTCGGACCGCTCGCCGCCGCCGCGTTCCTCGCGACCCTTCCCTCACTGGTGGTCTTCGCGCTCATCCAGCGGCGGATCACCGGCTCCATGCTGGCCGGGGCGGTGAAGAGCTGATGCGCGCACCGGTACGGAGGGCGGCCGCCGCCGCGGCCACCGCGCTGGCCCTGCTGCTCACCGGCTGCACGGGGACGGAGAGCGGAAGGGGCGACGGCGGGCGGATCGAGCTCAGCTTCCAGTCGCTGGCCTGGCAGAAGGAGTCCGTCGACGCCAACAAGCAGCTGGTGAAGGAGTGGAACGAAACCCACCCCGGCATCCATGTCACGTATGTGCAGGGGAGCTGGGACACCGTGCACGACCAGCTCCTCACCTCCTTCGAGGGCGACGAGGCGCCGGACGTCATCCATGACGCCTCCGACGACCTCGCCGACTTCGCGTACGGCGGCTACCTCGCCGACCTGCGGACGCTCCTTCCGGACCGGCTGAGCGCCGACATCCCGCAACAGAGCTGGCAGACCACCACCTTCGGCGACGGCGTCTACGGAGTGCCGTTCCTCCAGGAGCCCCGCGTCCTGCTCGCCAACACCAAGATCCTCAAGGAGTCGGGGGTCCGCATCCCGACCCCCGGCAGCCCCTGGAGCTGGACCGAATTCCGGCAGGTCGCCAAGGAGCTGACGGGCAGGGGGAGATACGGCGTGGCCTGGCCGCTCAAGGAGCCGGTCTCCGTCACCCTCAACCTCGGGCTCTCCGCCGGCGGCCGGCTCTTCCACCGCGGCGCCGACGGCCGGGTGACCCTGCGCGCGGGCGAGGGCGACCAGGTCGTCCTCGGCATCATCCACGACCAGGTCGGCACCGACCACAGCGCCGCCCCCGCCGCGCTCGGCATGGGCGGCTCCGACACCCTCCCTGGGTTCTTCGGCGGCAAGTACGCGATGGTTCCGCTCGGCTTCTCGTACCGCCAGCAGGTCGTCGAGCAGGCCCCCGAGGGCTTCGAGTGGACGGTGCTGCCCGCCCCCGCGGGCAGCGGAGGACTCGCCCAGGGGGTGAGCCCGCAGACCCTCTCCGTCTCGGAGGCCAGCCCGCACAAGAAGGAAGCCGCACAGTTCATCGACTTCCTGCTGCACCCGCGGAACATGGTGCGCCTCGCCAAGGGGGACTGGATGCTCCCGACCGGCACCACGGCCCTCGCGGACCCGGCACTGCACACCGACAAGGACGGCTGGTCGACCGGCGCAGCGGTCGCGAAGGGGCTCCGGCCCGCGCCCGCCCAGTCGGTCCGCGGCTATCCGGAATGGAAGGACAAGGTCGCCACGCCCGCCCTCCAGGAGTACTACAGCGGGGCGATCGGCGCGGACGAGCTGAGGAGACGTCTGGTGGACGACGGGAACCGGGTGCTGGCCCGCTATCAGCGCTGAGGTGCCCGAAAATAAAATAGACGAGACGTCTCGTCTCGCTTAGGGTGTGGGCATGCCGAATGCCGCGCGCGCCCATATCGCCATGTTCTCCATCGCCGCCCACGGTCACGTGAACCCGAGCCTGGAAGTCGTCCGGGAGCTCGTCGCCCGTGGGCACCGCGTCAGTTACGCCATCCCGGCGTCCTTCGCCGAGAAGGTCGCCGCCACCGGCGCCGAACCGGTGCTCTACACCTCGGTACTGCCGACCGAAGAGACCCCGGACGCCTGGGGCACCGAACTGATCGACAACCTCGAACCCTTCCTCGACGACGCCGTGCAGGCCCTGCCCCAGCTGATCAGAGCCTTCGACGGGGACGAGCCCGACCTCGTCCTGCACGACATCACCTCCTACCCGGCGCGGGTCCTCGCCCACCGCTGGGACGTTCCCGCCGTCTCCCTCTCGCCCAACCTGGTCGCCTGGGACGGATACGAGGAGGAGGTCGGCGAGCCGATGACCGCCGAGCTGAAGCGGTCCGAGCGCGGGCGGGCGTACTACCGGCGCTTCCAGGCGTGGCTCACCTCGAACGGGATCGATCAGCACCCGGACCCGTTCGTCGGCCGGCCGCCGCGGTCGATCGTCCTGATCCCCGAGGTGCTCCAGCCGAACGCCGACCGCGTCGACAGGGCGGTTCACACCTTTGTCGGCGCCTGCCAGGGCGACCGGGCGGATCAGGGGGAGTGGCAGCGTCCCGCCGAGGCGGACAAGGTGCTGCTGGTCTCGCTCGGCTCGACCTTCACCGACCAGCCCGGTTTCTACCGCGACTGCGTCACGGCCTTCGGCGATCTGCCCGGCTGGCACGTCGTGCTCCAGATCGGCGCCCGGGTCGACGCCGCCGAACTCGGCCACGTACCGGCCCAGGTGGAGGTGCACTCCTGGGTGCCGCAGCTCTCCGTGCTGAAGCAGGCGGACGCCTTCATCACCCACGCGGGTGCCGGGGGCAGTCAGGAGGGGCTCGCCACCGCCACCCCGATGGTCGCCGTACCGCAGGCCGTCGACCAGTTCGGCAACGCCGACATGCTCCAGGCGCTCGGCGTCGCCCGCCATCTCCCGATGGCCGAGGCGACCCCCGAGTCGCTGCGCGCGGCCGTGCTCGGGCTGGTGGGGGACCCCGAGGTGGCGAAGCGGGCCGCGGCCGTGCGGGAACGGATGGCGGAGGAGGGCGGCACGATGCGGGCGGCCGACCTCATCGAGGCCGAACTCCCCGGCTGACGGCGGCCGGGCCCGTCGGGGCCGAACTTCCCGGCTGTCGGTCGTAGGTCGCGTCAGGGCCGAACTCCCCGGCTGGCGGCCGCCGGTCCCATCGGGGGTGAACTTCCCCTGTTGCGGGCGGGGGTGGAATCAAGCCGACTCCTCGCCCGCCCGGAGATGCCGCCCCACTCCGTCTTCCCGTCTGCGAACCATGCCGGTCGTCGCTGCGGGGGCGGCAGGGCCCGTACCTGGGGCGGACGTCGCGACGGGCGTGCCCGACTTGGGAGCGGCTGGCCGGTTTCTTATTACGAAACTTTGTTGAGTAAGTCACAGCTGCATGAAGGTCTTGATCTGAGCGCGTCAATCAGCGAGGGTTTCGAGCCAACCCCCGGAGATATTCCGGCCGGAGGCCAATCCCCCCACAAAGAATGACGAGGAGACCCCTCTTCATGGCAATTCACAAGCGCGCACGCCGAATGAAGCTGACCGCCGCAATAACCGCGGTGGCCGCAGCCGCCGGAGTCACCCTGATGGGCAGCTCCCTGGCCGGAGCCGCCCCCGCTCCCGCGATGGGCACCGTCTACGGTGCGGACGCGGCGGACGCCGTCTCGGGCAGCTACATCGTGATGCTGGACCACAAGGCCGACAAGGCGAAGCTCGCCAAGGAGTACGGCGGCAAGCTCAAGCGGAACTACAGCTCCGCCATCAACGGCTTCTCCGCGAGCGGTCTTTCGCTGACCGAGGCCAAGCGCCTGGCGGCCGACCCGGCCGTCTCCAAGGTCGTCCAGAACAAGAAGTTCCACATCGACGCGACCCAGGACAACCCGCCGTCCTGGGGGCTGGACCGGATCGACCAGACCGAGACGGCCGGCGACAACGCGTACACCTACCCGGACAGCGCCGGAGAGGGCGTCACCGCGTACGTCATCGACACCGGTGTCCGCACCACGCACAACGAGTTCGAGGGCCGGGCCAGCTCGGGCTACGACGCCGTCGACAACGACGACAGCGCCGACGACGGCAACGGCCACGGCACCCACGTGGCGGGCACCATCGCCGGCGCGACCTACGGGGTCGCCAAGAAGGCGAAGATCGTCGCCGTCCGGGTCCTCGACGACTCCGGCTCGGGCACCACCGAGCAGGTCGTCGCCGGTATCGACTGGGTCACCGAGCACCACGAGGGCCCCTCCGTCGCCAACATGAGCCTCGGCGGCGGCGCGGACGAGGCGCTCGACTCCGCGGTCCAGAAGGCCATCGCCTCCGGAGTCACCTTCGCGGTGGCCGCCGGAAACGACTCCGCCGACGCGAGCGAGAGCTCCCCGGCCCGCGTCCCGGAGGCCATCACGGTCGCCTCGTCCACCGTGGACGACGAGCAGTCGTCGTTCTCCAACTACGGCTCGATCGTGGACATCTACGCCCCCGGCTCGGACATCACCTCGTCCTGGAACGACAGCGACGACGGCTCCAACACCATCTCCGGTACGTCCATGGCGACCCCGCACGTCGTCGGTGCCGCCGCCGTCTACCTCTCCGGACACCCGGACGCCACCCCGGAAGAGGTCGCCACGGCGCTGACCGACGGTGCCACCCCCGACGCGATCTCCAACGCGACCGAGGGCACGCCGAACAAGCTGCTGAAGATCGTCGAGTAGCCGCTCGCCGGCAGACGTGACCGGGCGGCGGACGCCCGGCGCGACGGAATCGGCGGCCGCCGCGCCCTCCCCCACGGGGCGCGGCGGCCGCACCGCGTGAAGAGACCGTCCTATGGTGTGCCCATGACGATGTACGCGGCGCTGTTGCGCGGAATCAATGTGAGCGGCCACAAGAAGGTTCCGATGGCCGAACTCCGCACACTGCTCACCGAACTGGGCCACGGCGGCGTCCGAACCCACCTGCAGAGCGGCAACGCCGTCTTCAGCAGCGCGTCGGACGACGAGAACGCACTCGCCGCCGAGCTGGAGCAGGCCATCGAGGAACGGTTCGGGTTCCCCGTCCCCTGCCTGGTCCGGGACGGCGCCTACCTCGCGGCAGTTGCGGCGGCCTGTCCCTTCCCGGCCGCCGAACTCGAAGGCAGGCAGCTGCACGTCACCTACTACGGACAGCCGGTCGACGCCGAACGCTTCGCCCGGATCGACCCGGCGGCCTACCTCCCCGAGGCGTTCCGGCTCGGCGACCGCGCGCTCTACCTCTACGCACCCGACGGCCTGGGCCGTTCCAAGCTCGCCGGGGCACTGTCCCGGCCCACCCTCACCAAGGGCGTCACGGCCACCTCGCGCAACTGGAACACCGTGGCCAAGCTCGTGGAGATGACCGCACACGACGGAGCCCGCACATGAGCGAACCGTCCCCCGCAGTGGCCGCGGCCGTGGAAGGAGAGCTCCGCCTCCTGGACCCGGTGGTCCGGGCCTCCGCCGAGCTCCTCTCCCAGGTGCTGCACCCCGAATACCGCGAGATCGACTCCTCCGGCCGGGTCTGGGACCGTGACACGATGATCGCCTCGCTCACCGGGGACGACGCCCCGCATCCCGGTCCGCTCACCGCGTCCCGCATGCGCGGAGACCAGCTGGACGACCAACTCGTCCACCTCACCTACGACACCGAGACGAAGGGGAACCTCGCCCACCGCAGTTCGCTGTGGCGACTGACCGGCACGGACTGGCTGCTCTACTTCCACCAGGCCACACCCTTCGCCCACGACACGAGCCCCTGTCCCGGCGACGGAGGCTGAGCCCGTTCAGCGACGGGCGACGCGTTGCGCCCGCGCCGTCCACCGCCCGTCCGTACGGGAGATCCGCACCGGATGTCCGAAGCAGTCGCTGACCCGGTCGGTGGTCAGCACCCCGTCGGCCGGGCCCGATGCCACGCAGCGGCCGCCCCGCAGCAGCATCGCGTGCGTGGTCGAAGCGGGCAGCTCCTCCAGATGGTGCGTGACCAGGACCGTCGCCAGCTCCGGATGCTCCTCGCGCAGCGTGTCCAGGCTGTCGAGCAACTGCTCACGGGCGGCGAGGTCGAGGCCCGTGGCCGGTTCGTCGAGCAGCAGCAGCCGCGGTCGCGGCATCAGGGCGCGGGCGATGAGGGTACGGCCCCGCTCGCCCTGCGAGAGCGCCGGCCACCGGGATTCCGTCTTGCCGCCCATGCCCAGCATCTTCAGCAGCCGCTCCGCCTGCGCCCGCTGCTCGTCGCTCGCGGACCAGCGCGGCACCGGTTCGACCGAGTTGGTCAGTCCGGTCAGCACCACCTCGCGCACCGACAGCGGGGAACGCAGCGGATGACGCGGATTGACATGCCCGAGCAGCGACCGCAGCTCCCGGAGATCGACCCGCCCGAGAGTGCGCCCCAGCACCTCGACCGTGCCCCGGGTGGGGTGGTTGACCGCGCCGAGCAGCCCCAGCAGCGTGCTCTTCCCGGCTCCGTTGGCACCGAGCAGCGCCCAGTGCTCACCGCTGCGGACGGTCAGCGAGACCGCGTCGAGCAGGACGTTGCCGTCCCGTACGAGCGAGACGCCGTCGGCCCGGATCACCGGAACGGCGGCCGGGGAACGCGGGGCACCGGCCGGGGCGGGAACGGGGGTGGTGGCAGGCATGGTCACGTGCGGGTACTCCTTCATGCGGGCACTCCTTCATGCGGGTGCGAGCGCCTCCAGGCGGCTCATGTCCTCGGCGGACAGCCGGATCTCCCGAGCCCCCAGGTTCTCCGCGAGATGGGCGGTCGAACCGGTGCCCGGCGTCGGGCACAGCACGGGGGAGCGGTGCAGCAGCCAGGCGAGGGCGATCTGCCCGCGGGTGGCACCGTGCCGATCGGCGATACCGGCGAGCGCCGCAGCTGCCTCGCCGGTCAGGGCGCCGTTCGCCAGCGGGAACCAGGGCAGAAAAGCCAGGCCGTGGGCCTCGCACAGCTTCAACACCGCATCCGACGAACGGTCGAGGAGATTGAAGCGGTTCTGCACCGAGGCGATCCCGGTCAGGGAGAGAGCCTGCTCCAGCTGGTCGGCGGTGAGGGTGTCCAGACCGATGTACCGGATCTTACCCTCCTGCCTCAGCGTCTCCAGAGCACCCAGCTGGTCGGCCATCGGCACCTCCGGGTCCAGCCGGTGCAGCTGGTAGAGATCGATCCGGTCCGTCCGCAGCCGCCGCAGACTGGCCTCGCACATCGCCCGCAGCTGCTCGGGACGGCCGGCGATGTGCCAGGCGCTGTCGCTGGTCCGCACCACACCGCCCTTGGTCGCGATCACCAGGTCCTCGCGGTACGGATGAAGGGCCCCGGCGACCAGTTCCTCGGCCAGACCGGGACCGTAGTTGTCGGCGGTGTCGACGAGCGTGACACCCTGTTCGACGGCCGCCCGCAGCACGGCCACGGCATCCTGCCGCTCCCCGCGCGGGCCCCAGTATCCGGGGCCGGTCAGCTGGGCGGTGCCGTAACCGAGACGGCGTACGGGCAGCTCGCCACCGAGCAGGAACACCTCGCCGAGCGGCTGTGATGTGGAAGACATGACAGAAACACTAGTCCCCGTCGGCGCCCCGGCCTCTGGCCCCAAGGGCTGTCCCGTAATCCCTGGTGGATTGGCGTGCGGCGTCGGATGCGGTGCATCGCACGGCGGAGGGACGCCCAATGCTGGATGTATCCGGGCGTTCCGGCAACGCGCGAGGTGCCGTAGCCGTCGTCGCACGCCCGCCAGGGATTACGGGACAGCCCTTAGGCTGAGGTGCCGCCGGCCCGCCGGGGAACCGGCGTGCTGATCTGTGCGGCCGCGGAACGGGAGTCGGGATGCGTTACATCATCGTCGGGGCGGGTGCCGTCGGCGGCGCCATCGGGGGACGGCTGGCCGAGTCCGGCCACGACGTCGTGCTCGTCGCCCGCGGTGCCCAGTACGAGGCACTGCGCACCGGCGGGCTGCGGCTCGTCACACCCGACGGGCCGCGCACCCACCGGCTCCCCGTCGTCGACCGTCCCGAGGCGCTCGACCTGACCGCGGACGACGTCCTGGTGCTCGCCGTGAAGACGCAGGACACCGCCGCCGCGCTCGACGCCTGGAGCGTCCGGCCCGTCGAGGGCGGCTCCACGGCGGGCGAGCGGCTGCCCCTGGTCTGCGCGCAGAACGGGGTGGAGAGCGAGCGCCTCGCGCTGCGCCGCTTCCGGCAGGTGTACGGCATGTGCGTCTGGCTGCCCGCCACCTTCGTCGAACCCGGCGAGGTCTCGGCCGCCGGAACGCCACTGACCGGCATCCTGCACCTGGGCCGCTACCCCACCGGAACCGACGGGACGGCCCGGCTGATCGCCGCCGACCTGGAGAAGTCGAAGCTGCTCGCGCCCGTCGTGCCGGACGTGATGCGCTGGAAGTACGGCAAGCTGCTCGCCAACCTCGCCAACGCGATCGAGGCCGTCACCGGCCCGCTCGCCGAACAGGACGCGCTCGCCCTGTTCGAGCGGGCGCTGGCCGAGGGCCAAGCCGTGCTCGCGGCCGCCGGGATCGACCCCGTCGGTCAGGAGGAACAGGCCGAGGCGCGGGCCGGCCGGATCCGCTTCGAACCGTTCGACGGTTCCCCGCACGGCGGCGGCTCGTCCTGGCAGAGCCTCAGCCGGGGCACCGGCACGATCGAGGCCGACTTCCTCAACGGCGAGATCGTGCTGCTCGGCCGCCTCCACGGCGTACCCACACCGGTCAACGACGTACTCCGCCACACCGCGAACACGTTCGCGCGCGAGGGCCGGGAGCCCGGCTCGATGGCCGTGGCCGATCTCGTCGCGCTCGTCGACGCCGGCATCTCCTGAACCGACCGGACCGGCCGCGTCGCTTTTCTTCAAGACCGCTGTCAGTGGCCCGTCCTAACGTGGAGCGCATGAAGAACGAGCACGCCCACATGACCGAATGCGCCGGCGAAGCGGCCCGGATCGCCCGCTCCATCAGCCTCGAACAGCTCGACCTGCCCACGCCCTGCGGCGACTGGGACCTGCGCGGGCTCGTCAACCACTGGGTGCTCTACACCTCCCACGGCCTGGAGCACCGCGCCCTGCGCGAGGATCTCCCCGAGGAGCTCACCACCCGCGACTTCACCGCCGACGCCGACTGGGCGCAGCAGTACGTGGCACAACTGGACCGGGCCGTCGCCGCCTGGTCGGACCCGGCGGTCTGGGAGGGCGAGATCGACCTCGGGGGTTCCACGACCCCCGCCTCCGAGACCGCCGCGATGCTCATCGAGGAGACGGCCCTGCACACCTGGGACGTGGCCCGCGCCGTCGGTGAGGAGCTCCGGCTCTCCGACGCCGCGTCCGCCTACCTCCTCGATGTCGTCGACAGGTACGCCGCCCTCTACCGGCAGTACGACGGCTTCGCCGACGAGGTGACGGTGCCCGGACCGGCGTCCGTGTTCGAACGGGCACTGGCCCACAGCGGACGCGACCCGCACTGGACCGGGGCCTGAGAGCGGCCCGTCCCCGCCCGGAAGTGGGGTGAGCGGGGCCGGGCTACGCGCTGAGCGGCGCCGGCCGGGCGAACGGGACGCGGGCCTCGTCGTACCGGGTCAGCAGCAACCGCGCCAACTCCGGTGAGGCGCCCAGGACATCGGCCAGCACGTCCGCGCCGGCCGCTCCTGCCGCGATACGGTCCGGGAGCCGGCCGGGCGCGATGACATAAGGGGCCACCGCCACCCGCCGGACCCCCTCGGCCCGCAGCGCCCGCACCGCGTCCTCGGTCCGGGGGAGGGATGCGGAGGCGAACGCAGGCCGCACGGAACACCAACCGGTGTACCGCAGCTCCCGCGCGATTTCAGCGATCACTGCGATCGCCTCCGGGTCTGTGGAGCCCGCCGAGGCCAGGACGAGCCCGGTCGAACTCCGGTCGCCGGGACGGATCCCGGCTTCGTACAGCCGCCGCTCCAGCGCCGAGTTCAGCAGCGGTGACGGCCCGAGCACCTCGGCCTGCCGGATGCGCAGCCGGTGCAGTCTGGTCCGGGCCTCATGCAGGACCGTCGGGATGTCGGACTTGGCGTGGAAGGCCCGGGTGAGGAGGAGGGGGAGTGCGATGACGTCCCCCGCGTCCTGCGCGGCCAGCCGTTCCAGCACCCTGGGTACCGACGGCGCGTTGAAGTCCAGGAAGCCGGTCTCCACGCGCAGGCCCGGCCGCAGCGACCGCACCCGTGCGGTGAGCGCGTGCACGGTCGCCGCGTGCCGCGGATCGCGGCTGCCGTGGGCGATGAGGAGGAGGACCGGGGCGGACATGGCGTGGCTCAGTTCTTGACGAGGAGACCGCGGCTGCGTAGTACCCACCGCTCCAGCGGACTGAAGATCAGCAGATCGATCGCGATGCCGACGAACAGGATCAGGATGATGGCCAGGAAGATGCCGGGCATGTCGGCGTTGTTGCGGCCGTTCTCCAGCAACTGGCCGAGCCCGAGCCCGAGGTCCGGGGAGGACGCGATGATCTCGGCGGCCATCAGCGAGCGCCAGGAGAACGCCCAGCCCTGCTTGAGACCGGCCAGATAGCCGGGCAGCGCGGCCGGCAGCACGATGTGCCAGGTCCCGCGCAGCCCGGTCGCGCCGAGCGTGCGGCCCGCCCTGAGGAACAGCGGCGGCACCTGGTCGATGCCGGAGACCAGCCCGTTGGCGACCGAGGGGACGGCGCCCAGCAGGATCACCGCGTACATCATCCTGTCGTTCAGCCCGAGCCAGATCACCGCGGGCGCCACCCAGGCGACCGACGGCAGCGACTGCAGTCCGGACAGGATCGGGCCGATCGCCGCGCGTACGAACTTCACCCGGGCGACCAGCAGGCCCAGCGGCGTACCGATGGCCACGGCCATGAGGAAGCCGAGCAGCCCGCGCGAGATGCTGGTCCAGACGACCTCCAGGAGCGTTCCCTGGAGCCACATGTCGGCCGCGCTGTCCCACACCGCCGCCGGAGAGGGCAGCTTGTAGTCGTCGGTGACCCGGGCCTCGACGAGCAGTTGCCAGACGACGACCACCAGGGCCACCGCGAGGAGCGGCGGCAGCACCTTGCGGAGCAGCACCTCGCGCACCGGGGTGCGGTGCACCTGCACGGTGTCCAGCGCGTCGAGCCCGGCCTCCAGCCCGGCCAGATCGTCGGGCTTGGTGTCAGTGCTGGCCATGACGGCGGATCTCCCCACGCAGTTGTTCGGTGATCTCAAGGGACAGCTCCGCCACCGCGGTGTCCTCGATGCGGCGCGGCTGTTCGATGCCGACGGTCCACTCGCGGGCGATCCGGCCGGGCCGGGACGACAGCAGGACGACGCGCTGGGCGAGCCGTACCGCCTCGCGCACGTTGTGCGTGACGAAGAGGACCGAGACGTTCGTCTCGCGCCAGATCCGGGTCAGCTCGTCGTGCAGCACGTCCCGGGTGATGGCGTCGAGAGCGGCGAACGGCTCGTCCATCAGCAGCAGTTGGCTGTCCTGGGCGAGGGCCCGGGCCATTGCCACCCGCTGCCGCATACCGCCCGAGAGCTCATGCACCCGCTTCCCGTACGCCCCGCCCAGCCGTACGAGTTCGAGCAGCCGCTCCGCCTCCGTGCGGCGGTCGGACTTGGGCATGCCGCGCAGGCGCAGGGCGAGTTCTATGTTCTTGCCCGCGGTCAGCCACGGGAACAGGGCGTGCTCCTGGAACATCAGGGCGGGCCGCCCGCCGGGGGTCTCGATGGACCCCGCGGTCGGGCGGTCGAGTCCGGCCACCAGGTTGAGCAGCGTCGACTTTCCGCAGCCGGAGGCTCCCAGGAGGGTGACGAACTCGCCCGGCGCGACATCGAGCGTGATGTCGTCCAGGACGAGTTGCTGCCCGGTCGGCCCGCCGAAGGACTTCGAGACCTGCGCGATACGAGCGGCGTGCCCGACCGAGACACGGTCCTCGGCCTTGGTGAGAGTGGTCGCCATGGTCGTCACCTCCTGGGAGTCTGCGAGCGGGTGCTTACTTGACGCCGAGACCGGCGTCGGCCACCTCGGGCCTGCCCGCGGCCTTGAGGATCTTGTTCAGCGGCTTCAGGTCGTAGATGCCCTGGAGGTCCGGCTTCTCCAGAAGACCCGCCTTCACCGCGTGCTCGGCCTGCGCGTCGAGCGTGGCCGCCAGCGGGTCGTCGATGATCTGGATCGACTTCCACGCCGGGTCGATGATCTCGGCCGGCAGCGCCTTGCCGGTCAGCTTCTTCAGCGCCGCGTTGGCGGAGGCCTTCGCCTCGTCCGGGTTGGCGTTGATCCACTCGTTGGTCTTCACCGAGCCGCGCAGCACCGCCTCGACCACGTCCGGGTGATCCTTGAGGAACTTCTGCGACACGATGATGTTCGTGATCACGAACTTGTTGTCCGGCCACAGCGTCGACTCGTCGAGCAGTTCCTTCGCTCCCTCGGCGACCAGCTTGGACGCGGTGGGCTCGGGGACCCAGGCGCCGTCGATGGAGCCGGACCTGTAGGCGTCCGGGGTCACCTTGTTGTCCGTGCGGACCACGGAGACATCGCCCTTGCCGCTCTGGGCGTCGACCTTCCAGCCCTTCTCGGAGATCCAGTTGAGGAACGCCACGTCCTGGGTGTTGCCGAGCTGCGGGGTGGCGATCTTCTTGCCCTTGAGGTCGTCCAGGGTCTTGATCTTCTTCGGGTCGACGACCAGCTTCACCCCGCCGGAGGCCGAGCCGCCGATGATCCGCAGGTTCTGTCCCTTGGATTTGGTGTAGCCGTTGATGGAGGGCGAAGGCCCGATGAAGCCGATGTCGATCGCGTTGGCGTTCAGCGCCTCGATCTCGGACGGTCCCGCGTTGAACTGCGAGGTCTTCAGCCGGGTGCCGCCGAGCTCCTTCTGGAAGAGGCCCTCCTGGTCACCGACCAGAGCGGTGGCGTGCGTGAGGTTCGGGAAGTAGCCGATCCTCACGGTGTCGGCGGACAGCTTCTTGCCGTCGGCGGAGACGTTCGCCGTCCCGGCGTCGTCCTTCTTCGCCTCGGAGCCGTAGCCGCAGGCGGTGAGGGTGACGGCGAGCAGCGGCAGGGCGGCGGCAGCGGCGAGGCCGCGGCGCAGCGTGGTACGGGGGGCAGGCACGGGAGGCTTTCCTCTCGTTGGCCCGGTTGTCGCGTCCTTCGGAACTACGGGGACGCGGCCGGGAAGTCGGCAGGTCTTCGTATGAACTGGCTGAGCGGGCGGTGCGGTTGGTGCGGGAGGGCGCGCAGGCGGTGCGCGTACGTCATCGCGCACATCGTGCGACCCCGCCCTGGCCGCTGCCGAGGGCGCCGCTGCCGACGCGGCCGCCCTCCTTCGCGAACGTGGAGTAGATGTCGGTGGTCATCAGAAGTCCCATGCGGCGTCGTCGGCCGCGGCGGCCTCGGGCCCGGCCGCGGCGGCGAACGAGGCACCGGCCATGCCGGCCGTCAGCGTGGTGCCGTCCGCCGGGTCGATCAGCAGGAAGGAGCCGGTGCGCCGGGAGTCCGCGTACGCGTCGAGCGCGAGCGGCTCCGCGGTGCGCACGACGACCCGGCCGATGTCGTTGGCGACGAGCGTGCCCGGCGCCGGGTGCGGGGAGAGATCGTCCAGGGTGAGGCGCGAGGGGATGTCCTTGACGATCGCCTTGACGGTGCGGGTGGTGTGCTTGAGCAGCACCCGCTGGCCGACGGTGAGCGGCTGGTCGGCGACGTGGCAGACGGTCGCCTCGACGTCCTGGGTGACCGCGGGCGCGTCGCCGGACGGTGCGATCAGGTCGCCGCGCGAGATGTCGATGTCGTCGGCCAGCCGGATCGTCACGGACTGGGGCGCCCACGCGATGTCGACGCTCTCGCCGAGCGCGTCGATCGCGGAGACCGTCGACGTACGGCCCGAGGGCAGCACGGTGACGGCCTCGCCGACGCGGAACACGCCGGCCGCGATCTGGCCCGCGTAGCCCCGGTAGTCCGGGTGCTCGGCGGTCTGCGGCCGGATGACGTACTGGACGGGGAAGCGGGCGTGGCAGCCGGTGAGGTCGTGGCTGACCGGCACCGTCTCCAGGTGTTCCAGGACCGTGGGACCGCCGTACCAGTCCATGTGCGCGGAGGGTTCCACGACATTGTCACCGGCCAGTGCGGAGATCGGGATCGCGGTGATCTCCGGGACGCCGAGCGACGCGGCGTACGCGGTGAACTCCTCGGCGATGGCGGCGAACACCGGCTCCGCGTAGTCGACCAGGTCCATCTTGTTGATGGCCAGCACCACATGCGGCACCCGCAGCAGCGCGGCGACGGCGGCATGGCGGCGGGTCTGCTCGACGACACCGTTGCGGGCGTCGACGAGGACGACGGCCAGCTCGGCCGTCGAGGCGCCCGTCACCATGTTCCGGGTGTACTGCACATGCCCCGGGGTGTCGGCCAGGATGAACCGGCGGCGCGACGTGGCGAAGTAGCGGTAGGCGACATCGATGGTGATGCCCTGCTCGCGCTCGGCCCGCAGCCCGTCGGTCAGCAGCGCCAGGTCGGGCGCCTCCTGGCCCCGGCTGCGCGAGGCGTGCTCGACGGCCTCCAGCTGGTCGGTGAGGACCGACTTGGAGTCGTGCAGAAGGCGTCCCACGAGGGTGGATTTGCCGTCGTCGACGGAGCCCGCGGTGGCGAACCGCAGCAGAGTGGTGGTCGACAACTGCTCTGGGTGCCGGGTGGGTGCGGTCATGTCAGAAGTACCCCTCGCGCTTGCGGTCTTCCATCGCGGCCTCGGACATCTTGTCGTCGGCACGCGTCGCGCCCCGCTCGGTGAGCCGGGAGGCGGCGATCTCGGTGATCACGGCGTCCAGCGTCGTCGCGTCCGAGTCGACGGCGCCGGTGCACGACATGTCGCCGACCGTGCGGTAGCGGACCTGCCGGGTCTCCACCCGCTCGCCCTCCTTGGGACCGCCCCAGTCGCCCGCGGTCAGCCACATGCCGGAGCGGCTGAAGACCTCGCGCTCATGGGCGAAGTAGATCTCCGGGAGTCCGATGCCCTCGCGGGCGATGTACTGCCAGACGTCCAGCTCGGTCCAGTTGGAGATCGGGAAGACCCGGACGTGCTCGCCGGGGGCGTGCCGGCCGTTGTAGAGCTGCCACAGCTCGGGGCGCTGGCGGCGCGGGTCCCACTGGGAGAACTCGTCGCGCAGCGAGAAGACCCGCTCCTTGGCGCGGGCCTTCTCCTCGTCCCGGCGTCCGCCGCCGAACACGGCGTCGAAGCGGTGCTCCTGGATAGCCTCGGTCAGGGGCACGGTCTGCAGCGGGTTGCGGGTGCCGTCCGGGCGCTCGCGGAGCTTCCCGGCGTCGATGTACTCCTGTACGGAGGCGACATGGAGCCGCAGCCCGTGCCGGGCCACCGTGCGGTCGCGGTACTCCAGCACCTCGGGGAAGTTGTGCCCGGTGTCGACGTGCAGCAGCGCGAACGGCACCGGCGCCGGCGCGAACGCCTTGAGCGCCAGATGCAGCATCACGATCGAGTCCTTGCCGCCGGAGAACAGGATCACCGGCCGCTCGAACTCGCCCGCCACCTCCCGGAATATGTGCACGGCCTCGGACTCCAGGGAGTCCAGGTGGCTGAGTGCGTACGGATTGCCGGTGCCTTCCGACACGGTCGCGACGGTCGTCATGCCGCACCCCTCTCGCTCAGCAGCGCGTACAGCTCCGCCGCGGACTCCTGCACGGTCTGCCGGTGCGACTCGATCCGCAGATCCGGCGACTCGGGTGCCTCGTACGGGTCGTCGACCCCGGTGAGCCCGCTGATCTCGCCGGCCGCCTGCTTGGCGTAGAGCCCCTTCACATCGCGTTCGGAGCACACTTCGACCGGGGTCGCGACATGCACTTCCAGATACGCGGTCCCCTCGGTCTGGTGCCGCTTGCGGACCGCGTCCCGGCTGTCCGCGTACGGGGCGATGACCGGGACCAGCACCTTCACGCCGTTCGCCGCCAGCAGCTCGGCGACGAAGCCGATCCGCTGGACGTTGGTGTGGCGGTCCTCGCGGGAGAAGCCGAGACCGGCGGAGAGGAACTCCCGGATCTCGTCGCCGTCGAGCACCTCCACACGGTGGCCCTCGCCGCGCAGCCGCCCGGCGAGTTCGTACGCGAGGGTGGTCTTGCCCGCGCTCGGCAGACCGGTCAGCCAGATGGTGGCGCCCGTCTCCGTCACGCTCATCGAAGTCTCCTGATCAGTCGTCATCAGTTGTGCAGCCCACACTCGGTCTTGCCGCGGCCGGCCCAGCGCCCGGCCCGTGCCTCCTCGCCCTCCAGCACCCGGCGGGTGCAGGGCGCGCAGCCCACCGAGGTGTAGCCGTCCATCAGCAGCGGGTTGGTGAGGACGCCGTGCTCCGCAACGTACGCGTCGACGTCGTCCTGGGTCCAGAAGGCGATCGGCGAGACCTTGATCTTGTGCCGCTTCTCGTCCCAGCCGACGACCGGGGTGTTCGCCCGGGTGGGGGACTCGTCGCGGCGCAGCCCGGTCGCCCAGGCCAGGTACGAAGTCAGCCCCTCCTCAAGGGGCTCGACCTTCCGCAGCCTGCAGCACAGGTCGGGGTCGCGGTCGTGCAGCTTCGGCCCGTACGCGGCGTCCTGCTCGGCCACGGTCTGGCGCGGGGTGAGCGTGATGACATGGACGTCCATCACGGCTTCGACCGCGTCACGGGTGCCGATCGTCTCGGGGAAGTGGTAGCCGGTGTCGAGGAAGACCACGTCGACGCCGGGAAGGACGCGCGAGGCGAGGTGGGCGACGACCGCGTCCTCCATGGACGAGGTGACGCAGAACCTGCTGCCGAAGGTGTCGGCCGCCCACCGCAGGATGTCCGGCGCGGAGGCGTCCGCCAGCTCCCGGCCCGCCCGCACGGCCAGCCGCTCAAGCTCCTCCGCCGTGGGTTCCCCCCGCAGAGTGCCCGTCATGTCCCGTCCCTTTCACCGTCGTTGCGCTGCAGTCCCCGGGTCAGCAGGCCCAGGAACCCGAGCCGGAACGCGCGGTTGCAGGAAGCGCATTCCCAGGCGCCGTGGCCGCTCTCGTGCGGGCGCAGGTCCTCGTCGCCGCAGTAGGGGCAGTAGAACGGTGCGGCGCGTTCGCTCATGACAGCGACTCCGCACCGGCCCGCGCCGCCCAGGCCGCGAACCGCTCGCCGTCCTCGCGCTCCTCCTGGAAGCGGCTCAGGACCCGCTCCACGTAGTCGGGCAGTTCGGCCGAAGTGACCTTCAGGCCGCGGACCTTGCGGCCGAACCCGGCCTCCAGGCCCAGGGCGCCGCCCAGGTGCACCTGATAGCCCTCGACCTGGTTGCCGTCGGCGTCGAGGACGAGCTGGCCCTTGAGGCCGATGTCGGCGGTCTGGATGCGGGCGCAGGCGTTGGGGCAGCCGTTGATGTTGATGGTGAGCGGCTCGTCGAAGTCCGGCAGGCGGCGCTCCAGTTCGTCGATGAGCGCGGCGCCGCGTGCCTTCGTCTCGACGATCGCCAGCTTGCAGAACTCGATGCCGGTGCAGGCCATGGTGCCGCGCCGGAAGGGCGACGGATTCACCTGGAAGCCGAGCGCCTCCAACCCGGCGACCAAGGAGTCCACCCGGTCCTGCGCCACGTCGAGGATGAGCATCTTCTGCTCGACGGTGGTGCGCAGCCGGTCCGAGCCGTGTGCGGCGGCCAGGTCGGCGATCTTGGCGAGTGTGGAGCCGTCCACGCGGCCGACCCTGGGTGCGAAACCGACGTAGAAACGGCCGTCCTGCTGCTGGTGCACACCCACGTGGTCGCGCCAGCGGCTGCTGGGCTGCTCGGGTGCGGGCCCGTCGACCAGCGGGCGCTTCAGGTACTCGTCCTCCAGGACCTGGCGGAACTTCGCGGGACCCCAGTCGGCCATCAGGAACTTCAGACGGGCGCGGGTGCGCAGCCGCCGGTACCCGTAGTCGCGGAAGATGCCGACGACCCCGGCCCAGACGTCCGGGACCTCGTCGAGCGGCACCCAGGCACCCAGCCGCTCGGCGAGCCGCGGGTTGGTGGAGAGACCGCCTCCGACCCAGACGTCGAAGCCCGGACCGTGCTCGGGGTGGACCACGCCGACGAACGCGATGTCGTTGATCTCGTGCACCACGTCCTGCACCGGCGAGCCGGAGATCGCGGTCTTGAACTTGCGCGGCAGGTTGGAGAATTCCTTGTTGCCGATGTAGCGGTCGTGGATCTCGTCGACTGCGGGGGTGCCGTCGATGATCTCGTCGGCGGCGATACCCGCCACGGGGGAGCCGATGATCACACGGGGGCAGTCACCGCAGGCCTCGGTGGTGGAGAGCCCGACGGCCTCCAGCTTCTCCCAGATCGCCGGGACGTCCTCGATGCGGATCCAGTGCAGCTGGATGTTCTGCCGGTCGGTGATGTCCGCGGTGCCGCGTGCGTACTCCTGCGAGATCTCGCCGATGACCCGCAGCTGCGTGGTGGTCAGCCGGCCGCCGTCGATGCGGACGCGCAGCATGAAGTACTTGTCGTCCAGCTCCTCCGGCTCCAGGACCGCGGTCTTGCCGCCGTCGATGCCGGGCTTGCGCTGGGTGTACAGACCCCACCAACGCATGCGTCCGCGAAGGTCGTTGGGGTCGATCGAGTCGAAACCGCGCTTGGCGTAGATCGTCTCAATGCGTGTCCGCACATTGAGACCGTCATCGTCCTTCTTGAACTGCTCATTGCCGTTGAGCGGAGTGTGGTGCCCCACGGCCCACTGGCCTTCGCCACGGTGGCGTCCGGCCTTGCGGCGGGGCGTGGTGGTCGCAGGCTGTTCCGGGGTAGCGGCCATGACAGTACGTCCTTCGGGACTGCAGGAGGGCGGCTCTGAGCTGCACACTCGCGCTGAGGCGCGGCGGTGCGCAGGGATGGCAGAGAAAAGGGGGATCGCGGCGGTGCTGGGACTCTCAGCTCGCCGGACAGATGGCGCTGGACATGCGGCCGAGATCGACGTGGCGTCGACTCACCAAGGCAATTCCAGTTCCAGACATGACGGAAGCGTGTCACGCGAATCTCCGAGCAGTCCACCACTATCCATGATGTGGACGAGAGTGTCCCGTGATACGAGACGACGTGATGTCCGGCGCTCCATCCCCCCAGGCCGGGCCGCCCCGAATGGGCGCAATCGCCCCATCTGCCGCCGGAAGGCGCCGCCCCGCCGGCGGCGTACTACCGCTGTGCCCCCGGCCACGGCCCCGGCGTCGCCACCTTGGGCTCCAGCTCCACCTTTGTGTCGAAGAGCCGGAAGCCGCGCCGCAGATAGTTGTCCATGGCGTGCGGACCGTCCTTGGAGCAGGTGTGCAGCCACACCCGCTTCGTCGGCGTCCGCTCCGGCCAGCGCTCCGCCAGGTCCCAGGCGCGGGCGACCCCGTACGACAGCAGATGGCCGCCGATCCGGCGCCCCCGGAAGGCCGGTATCAGCCCGAAATACATGATCTCGACCATGCCGTCGTCCTGCGGGTCCAGCTCGATGTATCCGGCCGGGGTGCCGTTCGCGTACGCCACCCAGGTCTCCGCCCCGGGCCGGTCCAGGGCCTCCTGCCACTGCGCGTACGTCATCGGGAGCCGGTCGGTCCACCGGATGTCACCGCCGACCGCCGTGTACAGGAACCGGCTGAACTCGGGCAGCGGCACCCCCGCCCGCACGATCCGTACATCGCCCTCCGGGACCGCGGCAGGGCGCAGATCGTCGGGGGAGGTCTGTTCCAGGGACCAGATGGTCACCTCGGTGGTGGCGTCGGCGGCGGGTGCGGGGTTGCTCATGAGTGCCAGGGAACCATGCCGCACGTCCCGGACCAAAGCCGGTCCCGCGGCCCGGACGGGCGGGACCGCCCACCAGCGGTCCCGGCTCCGCCCACCAGCGGTCCCGGCTCCGCCCACCAGCGGCTCCGGCTCCGCCCACCAGCGGCCTCGGCTTCGCCCGCAAGCCGCCGCGGGACCGCCCGCAAGCGGCCGCGGGACCGTTCGCAAGCGGCGGGAAAGGCCCTACGCGGAAGCGGAAAAGGTCCTGCGCGCCTCGGCCACCGCCGGAGCCGTCGAGCGCGGCAGCAGATCGGCCGGGTGCTCCGGGTGGATCACCTCGACCTCGACCCCCTCGCCGAAACGGTACGGGCGGTGCGCGAGCACCTCCGCGAGATGGCGGCGAATCCGCGAGATCTCCGCCCGCACCGTCACCGTCCGGGTCGCGTCGCCGAAGACGTCCTCCGCCAGCTCCGAAGCGGTACGCCCCTCGCGGTGCAGCGCCAGGGTGTACAGCAGCTCCGCATGGCGCGGCGAGAGCCGCTGCGTCCACGTATCCACCGCGCCCACCACATTGACCGTGAGGCCGCGCGGTCGGCTCAGATCCAGCACCACCCTCCGCTGCGGCCCGTCCGCCGGCCCGTCGGTGACCCGCACCAGCCAGCCGCCGTGCAGCGGCTCGACCTGGCACATGCCGAGCGACGGCAGCCACACCCGGCCCGGCCGCAACGACTTCGGCAGCGGCAGCCGGTCGACCGGCGGCATGCCCGTCACCGCGGCGAGCCAGCCGTGGGCGTCCACCGCCAGCGCCCGGCCGCCCAGCCGGCACAGCAGCGGCGCGGCCACCGCACGCAGCCGGTCGATCGCCTGCAGATGCCGGTTCCTGATCTCGCTCTCGGCCAGCTTGGCGACCGAACCGACCAGGGCGAGCGAGGTCGGATGGAACGTCGACGCCGGCCCGCTGATGTCGACGATGCCGATCAGCCGGCTGTCCCGCGGATCACGGACCGGGGCCGCCGCGCATGTCCAGTTGTGCAGACTGCGCACGAAGTGCTCCGACGAATGGACCTGGACCGGTGTGCGCGAGACGAGCGCCGTACCGATCGCGTTCGTCCCCGTGTCCGCCTCCGCCCAGGCCGCGCCCTCCGCCAGGCAGATGCCGTCCGCCCGGCGCAGCACCCCCGTGTTGCCCCGGCGCCACAGCACCCGGCCCTCCACATCGGTGACCACCACGATCTGCTGGGCGGCGTCCGCGAGCGAGACCAGGCACTCGTCCAGCAGCGGCATCACCTCGCTCAGCGTCGAGGTCCTGCGCCGGTGCTCGATCTCGTCCATCTCCAGCAGCACACTCTCGGTGGACTGGTCCGGATCGACACCGCTGCGCAGCGCCCGGTCCCACGAGGCGCTGATCTCCGCGCGCGGGGCGACCGGTGAATGCTCGCCCGCGAGCCTGGCCTCCCTGGCCCGGTGGGTCAGGCGCAGGGCCCGGACGGACTCCGGGACAGCCGATCGCGTCACCTCGGCGGCGCTTGTCTCCACTCATTCCCCCCAGATGCCAGAGCCGGCTCGAAGGCCCGAGGCCCCATCCTGCCGGTTGCGAGGGGGCCGATAGCGCGCACTCCACACAATGGTTGCAACCCTTTGCAACTCTGGCGAGGGGGTGCGGGTCCGTACGAGAGTGACGGAACACCGTACGGCGGAGCCTGTGCCCCGCCGCTCGATGTGCACAGCATGGAGGGTGGTGCCGTGTCGGCGCAGCACCACCCTCCGTCGCTGCACGGGCAGCTAACGCTCGACGGGCCGCGCCCGTTCCACCACCGACGCCAGATCGAGGCTGTGCGGCAGCGTCCCGAAGGCGGCGCCCCAGTCCCCGCCCAGACGCGACGCACAGAACGCGTCGGCGACCTCCGGCGGCGCCCAGCGCACCAGCAGCGAGCCCTGCAGCACCAGAGCCATCCGCTCGACCAGCCTGCGGGCCCGTGCCTCGATCCCGGTCAGATCCGCGAACTCCGTCAGCATGTCCTTGACCGCCCTGTCCAGCCGGTGATCGGCGCCGCGCGACCCGCCGATCTCCCGGAGGAACGCGTCCAGCGCCCCCGGCTCGCGCTGCAGCGCCCGCAGGACGTCCAGCGCCTGCACATTCCCCGAGCCCTCCCAGATCGAGTTGAGCGGAGCCTCCCGCAGCAGCCGCGGCATCCCGGACTCCTCGACGTAGCCGTTGCCGCCGAGGCACTCCAGCGCCTCACCCACCACCGGTGCGCACCGCTTCGTCACCCAGTACTTCGCCGTCGGCACCGCGATCCGGAGAAACGCCTGCTCGCTCTCGGTACCCGCGTCGTACGCCGCCGCCAGCCGCAGCGCCAGCACCGTCGCCGCCTCCGACTCCAGCGCCAGGTCGGCCAGCACATTGCGCATCAGCGGCTTCTCGATCAGCACCCCGCCGAACGCGCTGCGGTACGTGCAGTGGTGGATCGCCTGCGCCACCGCCTGCCGCATCAGCGCCGCCGACCCGACCACGCAGTCCACCCGGGTCGCCGCCACCATCTCGATGATGGTGCGCACCCCGCGCCCCTCGTCGCCGACGCGGCGCGCCCAGGTCCCGTCGAACTCGACCTCGCTCGACGCATTCGACCGGTTGCCCAGCTTGTCCTTCAGCCGCTGGATCGCGAACGGGTTGCGGGTGCCGTCGGGCAGCACCCGGGGGAGCAGAAAACACGTCAGCCCGCCGGGCGCCTGCGCCAGCACCAGGAACCCGTCGGACATCGGCGCCGAGCAGAACCACTTGTGGCCGGTGAGCAGATACTCGCCCGCCGCGGACAGGGGCTCGGCCCGCGTCGTGTTGGACCGTACGTCCGTGCCGCCCTGCTTCTCCGTCATGCCCATCCCGAAGAGCACACCGGCCTTCTGCGCGGCGGGCCGCAGCCCCCGCTCGTACACCGTCGAGGTCAGCAGCGGCTCCCACTCGGCGGCCAGCGCCGGGTCGGTGCGCAGCGCCGGCACCGCCGCGTGCGTCATCGACAGCGGGCAGCCATGCCCCGCCTCGGCCTGCGTCCACACCAGGAAGCCGGCCGCCCGCCGCACATGACCGCCGGGCCTGCCCCAGGCGCCGGTCAGGCCCGCGGTGACCGCGTGACCCAGCAACCGGTGCCAGGCCGGATGGAACTCCACCTCGTCGATGCGATTCCCGTACCGGTCGTGAGTGCGCAGCACCGGCGGATTCTCGTTCGCCTGCGCGCCCCAGGCCTGCACCTGCGCGGAGCCCGCGGATCTGCCGAGTTCGCCGAGCTCGCCCCGGGCCTCGGCGAGCAGCTCGGCCGGCAGGTGACGTCGTACTGCCTCGGTGAGCGCGAGGTCGGCGGCGAAGACGTCGTAGCCGACCAGCGGCGGTACCTGGTTGAACACTGTGTGGGTGGTGGCTGCCATGCCGATACGGTAAGGATGTGCAGGCAGCAAATGAAACACCCGAGCGGCCATCGGGGCGGCTCCACCGGGTCAGAGTCCTCTACCGCAACGTGTCCAAGCGGCAGATGGTCTGGCAGTTGCTCAAGGACACCGTCAACTCGTGCATGGAGTACCGCATTCTGGGACTCGCGGCCGAGGCGGCGTTCTTCACCCTGCTGTCCCTGCCTCCCCTGCTGCTCGGGCTGATCGGGCTGCTCGGATACGTCGACGAGTGGACCAGCACCACCACGGTCGCCTCCATCGAGCGCAACATCCTCAACGCCGCACAGACGGTGCTCAGCGAGCGGGGCGTGAACGACTTCGCCAAACCGCTCCTGGCGGACGTCACCACCGGTGCCCGGCCCGATGTCATCTCGATCGGCTTCGCGATCGCGCTCTGGTCCGGCTCCCGCGCGGTCAACGTCTTCATCGACACGATCACGGTGATGTACGGCCTCGACGGCCAGCGCGGCATCGTCAAGACGCGGCTGCTCTCCTTCCTGCTGTACGTCGTCGCGCTGCTGCTCGGTGCGGTGGTGCTGCCGCTGCTCGTGGTCGGCCCGGACCGGGTCGTGGAGTTCATCCCGTGGGGCACCGAGCTCATAAGCGTGCTGTACTGGCCGCTGGTGATCCTGCTGTCGATCGCGTTCCTGACGACGCTCTACCACGTGTCCGTACCGGTCCGTTCGCCGTGGATCGAGGACGTGCCGGGGGCGCTGGTGGCGCTCGCGATGTGGGTGCTCGGCAGCTTCCTGCTGCGGATCTATCTCACCAGTACGGTCGAGGGCCCCACGATCTACGGCTCGTTGGCTGCCCCGATCGCCGTCCTGCTGTGGATCGGGATCTCCGCGTTCGCGGTGCTGGTGGGAGCGGCGGTCAATGCGGCCATCGACCGGGTGTGGCCGTCGCTGGCGACGGCCGCGGCGCGTGCGGCCAATGACCGGGTACGGGCGGCCCAGGCCGCGGAGTTCGTCGCGCGGACGCAGGCGGAGAACCGGGACGGGGACTGGGACGACGACGATGATGACGACGATGACGACTGCGGCGAGAGTCCCTATATGCCGTCCGAGTTCCCGGAGCGCTGGTCGAGGTTCCTGCCTCCGGACGATGTGAAGTCCAGGCTGCAGCCGAGCCGCGACAAGGAGAAGGAGTCGGACAGGCCGGACTCCGGCCCGCCGGACTCCGACAAGCCGGATTCCGGCGGGCCGGACAACGCGTCCGAGGGCTGAGGATGCCGCCGGCTACCCGGCGGGCGGCGGGGCCGGGGCGGGTGGGGTCGGCGCGGGTGGGGCCGTGGGCGCCGGTACGGGGGCGGCTGCCGGAGGGGCGGGAGGCGCGGGTACAGCTGGTGTCTCCGGTGTCGCGCCGGGGGACCAGGACAGTTTGACCACGAGGTGGCCCTCGACCGCGCTCTTGGCGATCACGGCCCCGGCCTCCGCGGTGATCTTCACCCCGAATTCCAGCTCCACACCGTCCGGTTTGAGAGCGCCGTCCCGGAACACGGCGAGCGCGGACTCGGCGGCCGAACGGATTCCCGTGAGAGCGCTGTCGAACGTACGGCCCGCCCTGGCCAGGGTGTTGTCGTCGCCCAACGCGACCAGATGCGCACCCGGCGTATGACGGTCGACCTCGACCGTGACCGTCGCGCCGCTGTCGGTGGTGAACTCCATGAGTGCTGTCATGACCCGCCCCCGGGAAGCCGATTCCGTTCTCCGACGAGATGAGGACGAGACTAGCGTGTGGGGCATGGGCGGCAGGTACGAAGAGTGGGCGTCGCGCTTCGACGGTGCGACCGTGTGGACGCTGAGTGTGCCGGAAGGGGCGGTCCACCCGGTGCTGCCCGACGGTTGCATGGACCTGCTCTGGATCGACGGACGGCTGCTCGTCGCGGGCCCCGACACCCACGCCGGGACGTCGGCCGTCGGGACCGGCGGGCAGTATGCGGGGATCCGCTTCGCGCCCGGCACGGCTCCCGCACTCCTCGGCGTCCCGGCGCACGAACTGCGCGACCGCCGGGTCGCCCTCGCGGACCTGTGGCCCGGCGCGCTGGTCCGCGTACTCACCGAGCGCCTCGCCGAAGCCCCCGATCCCGCCGCCGCACTGGAGGCCGTCGCCCTGCGGCGGGCAGCGGGTACCGCACCGCCGGACCCGCTGATGCGGTCCGTCGCCGCACAGTTGGGCGGTGGCCGGTCCGTCGCCGACACCGCGCTGGCGGTCGGCCTCGGCGCCCGCCAGCTGCACCGCCGCTCACTGGCGGCCTTCGGCTACGGGCCCAAGACGCTCGCCCGGGTCCTGCGGCTCCAGCGCGCGCTCGCGCTCGCCCGGTCCGGAAAGCCGTACGCCGAGGCGGCGGTCGAAGCGGGCTGCACCGACCAGGCCCATCTCGCGCGGGAGATGCGCGACCTGGCCGGGACCACCCTGACCGCCTACCTCACGCCGCCCTCGTAACGGGCCGGACGGGCGCTCCGGTCTCAGCCGCCGTTGCCTGCGAACAGCGACACCGCGCAGCCGTCCGGGTCGAGGACCACCGCGTAACGCTGCCCCCACACCGCGTCCCACGGCTTCAGATGTCCCCGGTACCCGGCGCCGGTCAGGTCGTCGTACACCGCGTCCACCTCTGCCGCGCTGTCGCAGAGAAACGCGAGCCCGAGACGTTCCCCGCCGCGCGGCGGGGTCCATTCGGGGTCGAACGACCGGGTGACCTCTTCGGTGTCCCACAGCAGGCGTTGCCCGCCCGGGAGGGTCACTTCGACGTGGGGTGCGGATTCCGCGTCGGCGGGGATGTCGAGGCCGAGCCGGCGGTAGAAGGTGAGCGATGCGGCCAGATCCGCGGTGATGATGCCGATCGCGTCCATGCGTGGTGTCATGCTCCGACCGTAGGCCGGTCGCCGCCCCCGGTCTTGTACGAAACGGACGTGGCCACGGTCTCCGAGCCGCCGCGGACGCACCGGGGCTGCCCGGGACCGCCCAGGGCCGCCCGGGGTCGCAGGACCCGTCGGATCCGGTCGGTCGGGACCTGCTGGGACCTTCCGGGACCTGCCGGGCTGTGGCCGGATCTGCTGGGGCTGTGGCCGGGTCTGCCGGGGCCTGTCGGGGTCTGCCCGGACTGTGACCGGACCTGTCGGGGTCTGCCCGGGGCTGTGGCCGGATCCGGGCAGACCCCGTCTCGTTGTTACGACGGCGCGGTGCCGGCCGTGCAGTCGGCGGGGGATGTCCCCGGGGCCGTCAGCGGGAGACCGAGCTGGGCGCGTTCGGTGACCCAGCGGCTCGGGCGGTGGCGGGGGTCGCCCGTCGTGCGGTGCAGCGCCCGGTGCAGTTCCAGCATCCGCGCGGCGCCGATCCGGTCGCCCCAGGCCAGCGGACCGACGGGATAGCCGAGCCCGGCCGTGACGGCCAGGTCGATATCGGCGGGGGTGGCGATGGAACGTTCCGCGATCGATGCCGCGACCGACACGATCGAGGCGAGCAGCCGCTGCGCGACCGAGCCCGCCGTGTCACGTACCACCGAGACCGCGTAGGGCCCGTCCCCGTCCCCGTCCCCGCCCGCCGCCCTTGCCAGCACCGCGCGGGCGTCGCGCGCGGCGGCCGGGTCCGCCGCCGGGGTCACGGCCAGCACCCGCCGCCGGCCGACCGGAAGCAGCGGGTCCACGCCGAAGGTGCGCCCCGCCGGCAGCCCGTGCGCGGCGACCTCCGAGGCCACCGTGGTGCCCCAGACCGGAACCAGGACGACGGCATCGGCGGATGGCTCCGCACCGGTCTCGACGACGGCGCCCGCGGCGGTCAGCGCCGCACGCAGCGCGGCCGCGTCCTGGTTCTGCGGCGCGGCGCCGTGGACGAACACCGGGCGGTCCGCGTCGCCCGTGACCGGCGGTTCCGGGTCCGGGGAGGGCGCCTCGGGGCCGTGGTCGAACCAGCCTCGTCCGGTCTTGCGGCCGTGCAGCCCGGCGGCCACCCGGTTCGGGGTGAGGTAGGAGGGGCGGAGCCGGTCCGCGTACCGGAATCCCTGCCAGATCGAGTCGATCACCGCGGCCGTCACATCCAGGCCGGTGAGGTCCATCAGCTCGAACGGTCCCATCCGCAGGCCGAGCACGTCGCGGGCGATCCGGTCGATGCCCGCCGGGTCGGTGACCGTCTCCTCCAGCAGCGCCAACGCCTCGGTGACCAGACCGCGGCCTGCGTGGTTGACCAGGAAGCCGGGGGTGTCGGCGACCGTGACCGCGCGGTGTCCGCAGCTCTCGACGAGTGCGGTGAGGGCCGGCGGGATCTCCGGGCGGGTGGCCGCGCCCGGCACGATCTCGACGATCTTCATCAGCGGAACCGGGTTGAAGAAGTGCAGCCCGGCCAGGCGGGTCGGATCCTTCAGCGCCGCGGCGATCCGGGTGACCGACAGGGACGAGGTGTTGGTGGCGAAGACCGCCGTCGCGGGCAGCGCCTGCTCCAGCCGGCCGAAGACCTCCGTCTTGGTGTCGAGGTCCTCCCGCACGGCTTCGATGACCAGTTCGATGTCCGGTCCCCCCGCCCACGGGTCGTCGAGCGGGATCAGCCGATCCAGGGCGGCGGTGGAGTCCTCGGCGGACATCCGGCCCTTCTGCACGGCCCGTTCGAGCATGGACCGTACGAACTCCACGGCGGCTGTCACCGCCTCCGTACGTACGTCGCACAGCTCGACGGTGTGTCCGGCGGTTGCCGCCCACTGGGCGATGCCGCGGCCCATGGCCCCGGCGCCGACGATCCTGATACGCATGGCGGTTGCGGTCCTCTCGGGGTGTGACATGTGATCCGTCTCAGCGAAGATAGACGCGGTCCGGGTCCACGTCCTCGCGCAGCAGCCGGAGTTCGGCCGCGGTCGGCGGCGGTACGGTCCCGACCGTGCCGGCGACCTTCAGGTCCCAGCCGGTGGCCGCCCGCACCTGTTCGACGGTGACGCCGGGGTGGACGGCGACCAGCCGCAGCTCCTCGCCGACGCCCGCGCGGGCCAGGATGCCCAGTTCGGTGATGACCCGGGTGACACCGGCGCCCAGCGGGCGGATGCCCTCGGCCAGCGCACGGTCGGGTCCGGGAGTGGTGCAGAAGTCGAGGGTGCCGGTGAAGGAGCGCGGATTGTGGCGGCGCATCACCACGAAGACCTCGCGGGAGTTGGCCATCACTTCGATGCCGCCGCCGGATCCGGGCAGCCGGACCGACGGGCTGTCCCAGTCGCCGATCACGGATGTGTTGAGGTTGCCCCAGCGATCGATCTGCGCGGCGCCGAGGAACCCCACGTCGATGTGGCCGCCCTGCAGGACGCAGCCGAAGAGCGCGGGCATCGAGAGCACCGCCTCGGCGCCGGTGATCAGCACCGCGTCGGCGATGGTCTCCGGAAGATGCGAGGGATGGGCGCCGCAGACCCCGGACTCGTACACGACCTCGATCTCCGGCGCGACGGTCAGGTGTGCCAGCTCGGTAGCGAGGGTCGGCAGGCCGATCCCGGCGAACACCGTCCGGTGCGCGGCCAGTTCGCGGGACGCGGCGACGGAGAGCAGCTCCGACGAGGTGATGGTGTCCGGTGCGGTGGTGGTCATGGTCCGTTCCTTCGCGTGTCCCGATTCCGTCGTCGCAGCCGTCGTGCCGGGGTCCGTCGTGCCGGGGTTCGTCGTGCCGAGGTCTGCCGTGTCGGGGTCTGCCGTGCTGGGGTCCTTCGTGCCGGGGTCCGCCGTACTTGCTTGCGTCGTACTCACAGACGCCGTCCGTAGTTCACCGGGCGGCTCAGCGCCTCGCCGACAGCCAGCCCTGCCCAGAAGTCCTCGCCGAGTCTGTCGACGTACTCGGCGTGATCGGCCGTCCCGCGCACCCATTCGTCCAGCCACTCCTGCAGGCGCTGCGGATCCTTGCTGATGTGCGACCAGGCCCGGTAGAAGGCGTTGTCCCGGTCGTAGTACCCCTGGGCGAAGGAGGGATGGGCGCCGCGCGGGCAGAGGACGACCGCGTCGACCGCGTGGGCGGGGACGAGCGTGCGGTTCGGGTCCGAACGGATCACCTCGTCGTCGACGATCTCCTCCACGACGACGACCGCCTTGTCCGCCGCGTACACCGCCTCGGCCTGGATGCCGGTCAGGCCCCACATCTGGGTGTTACCGCTGCGGTCGGCGCGCTGGGCGTGGATGATCGTCACGTCCGGGTTGACCGGAGGCACGACATAGATCTCCTCGGCCTCGCCGTCCGGGCCCGGGTACGGCGAAGTGACCTTGCGCAGAGCGCTGTTGACGGACGGCAGATCGCTGCCGCCGTAGCTGCGCAGCGGGTGGAACGGCAGCCGCTGGGCGCCGGCGAGGTAGCGGCAGACCATCCCGTAGTGGCTGTACTCCTCGAAGGCGAGCGGCGCCGGGTCTCCCCTCTCGATGCGGCGCCGCAGCTCGCCGAGCGATCCGGCGGAGGAGTTGCCCACGAAGGAGGAGACCAGCCGCGAGACACAGCCCGCGGCGACCATCTGGTCCACCACGATGTCCGCGGTCATCCGGACGACGGTGAGATCCCGGCGGCCCTGACGGATGATCTCGTGGCCCGCGGCGGTGGGGACGAGATGGGTGAAGCCTTCGAGGCAGACGGTGTCACCGTCGTGGACGAAGGCGGCGATCGCCGCCTTCATCGACCTCGTCTTGCCCTTCCGGTCCGTCGTGGCCACGGTGCTCCTCCGGCTCTGCGCGCGCTTTGTGCATGCGCGTCGCCCCACCGTGTCAGCGGCTATTGATTGCTGTCCAATACCAAATTAAGGTCACATCAAGACGTTCCGGTAATGAATCGAGGAGCGGGCATGGAGCTGCGTCATCTGTCCGCGTTCGTCGCCGTGGCGGAGGAACTGCACTTCGGGCGGGCCGCGAAACGGCTGCAGATGGCCCAGCCGCCGCTGAGCCAGCAGATCCGGCAGCTGGAGAAGGAGTTGGGCGTCCAGCTCTTCGAACGCAACACCCGGTCCGTGCGGCTCACCAGCGCGGGCGAGTCCTTCCTCCAGCCCGTACGGACCGTGCTCGACGACCTCGACACCGCGGTGCGTGCGGCGAAGGCGGCCGGCCGGGGTGAGTACGGACGGGTCACCATCGGCTTCGCGGGCGCCTCCAGCCACGAGACGCTGCCGCTTCTCACCCGCGCCGTACGCGCCGCCCACCCCGCGCTCGAACTGGTCATGAAGGGGCAGACGTACGCCAATGTCGCCCTCGACCGGGTCGCCGACGGCTCGCTCGACCTGGGGTTCGTCCGACTGCCGGTGACTCAGCCGGGCGTGGCGTACCGGGTGATCGACGAGGAGGAGCTGGTGTGCGCGCTGCCCTCCGACCACCCGCTCGCCCGTCTGGAGAGTGTCCCCATCGGGGTCCTGGCGGAGGAGCCCTTCGTCTCCTTCCCCGCCAACACCGGCTCCACCGTGCGCGACGCCATGGTCGGGGCCTGCGAGGCCGCCGGGTTCAACCCGCGCGTGGTCCAGGAGGCGCCCGACTCGTACACCATCCTGGCGCTCGTCGCCGCAGGAGTCGGTGTCACCCTCACCGTCACCTCCGTCCAGCACATCCAGCAGAGCGGCCTCGTCTACCGGCCGCTGTCAGGGCCGCCCATCCGGCTCCAGGCGGCGCTGGCCTGGCGGGCCGACAGCCCCTCCGCCGCTCTCCGAGCAGTGCTCGCGGTGGCGGAGGAAGCCCTGCCCACCCCGGCGGGTCCGCCCACCCCGCCGGCCGGTCCGGCCGGCCCGGGGGGTCCATCAGGTCCGGTGGGGCGGACGGACTTGGTGGGGGACCGAACCACCGCAAGTCACCATTGAGACGCGCCGCGTCTTGAACCAGGGTGAACTGGATATTGGACCGGCTCAGTCACCGGATGCAAGGGTCGGCGGCACACGCCCTCGCCACCGAAAGGTCACGCCGTGCCCGACCAGCAGCCCGATGTCGTCATCTGTGAACCGCTGCGCACCCCCATCGGCGGTTTCGGCGGAGTGTTCGCACAGCAGACGCCGACCGCGCTCGCCGCACGCGTCATCGCCGAGGTCGTCGCCCGTACCGGCATCGACCCCGCCGCGGTCGACGAGGTGATCCTCGGACACGCCTACCCGTCCGCCGAGGCCCCCGCCATCGGCCGGGTCGCCGCCCTCGACGCCGGGTTGCCCGAGACCGTCACCGGCGCCCAGATCGACCGGCGCTGCGGCTCCGGCCTCCAAGCCGTTCTCGACGCGGCGATGCAGATCAGGGCCGGTTTCAGCGAGGTCGTCGTCGCGGGCGGCGTCGACGTGATGAGCGCCGCCCCGTACTACACGCACGACGGCCGCTGGGGCATCAAGGGCCCGGGTCTCCAGCTCCACGACGCGCTGGCCCGGGGCAGGGTCACCGCGGGCGGTGTCAACCACCCCGTACCGGGCGGCATGATCGAGACCGCCGAGAACCTGCGCCGTGCGTACGGCATCAGCCGCGCCGATCAGGACGCCCTCGCCCTGCGCTCGCAGCAGCGCGCCGGCCGGGCCGCGGCGGAGGGGTGGTACGACGCGGAGATCGTCCCCGTCACCGTGCGGACCCGCAAGGGCGAGACGGTCGTCACCGCCGACGAGCACCCCCGCCCGGACACCACCGCCGAACAACTTGCCGCGCTGCGCCCGATCATGGCGAAGTCCGACCCGGAGGCGACCGTCACCGCGGGCAACGCCAGCGGTCAGAACGACGCGGCCGCGGCCTGCCTGGTGACCAGCGCGGCCACCGCCGAACGTCTCGGCCTCACCCCGCTGGTCCGGCTGGTCTCCTTCGCCCGCGCCGGAGTGCCCGCCGCGACGATGGGGATCGGCCCCGTCCCGGCGACCCTGGCCGCGCTCGACCGCGCCGGGCTCACTCTCGCCGACCTCGACCTGATCGAGATCAACGAGGCGTTCGCCGCCCAAGTACTCGCCTGCACCAGGGAGTTGGGGCTCGGCGACACGGACCATGAGCAGCGCATCAACGTCAACGGCTCCGGTGTCTCCCTCGGCCACCCGGTCGGCGCCACCGGCGCCCGTGTCCTCGCCACGCTCACCCGCGAGCTGCACCGTCGCGAGGCCCGGTACGGCCTGGAGACCATGTGCATCGGTGGCGGGCAGGGGCTCGCCGCGATCTTCGAGCGCATCCCGGCCTGAGGCGGCCGGGTGCGGTGAGACGCGCCGGACGTCTCACCGCACCGGCAATTCGGTATCGGACCGTTCCGGGTCCCGGCCGGCACCGCAACCGCCGTCGCGCACGCGTCGGCCAGCGAGCGGCACGACGAGCCGGGGCCGGACTCGCAGCGCGGTCAGGGGCGCCGCTCGGCGTCGCTCGGGGAAGCCTCGGGTCGGGTGTGGAGGACTTCGCGGGCCTGTTCGGCGGCGCGGGTGATGCTTTCGCTGATGAAGTCGAGGAAGCGTGCGACGTTCTCCAGGCGGGTGGCGGCGGGGGTGTGGGGGCCGAGGGCGGCGACGCCCTGGCGTGCGGTGGCGACGAGCTGGTCGTTGGACCGGGCGCTGGCGATCGTCGCCTGGTAGAAGAGTTCGTCGTCGACGACGTAGCGGTCGCGGCGCCGTTCGTCGCGTTCTCGGCGGACGAGGCTCTGGCTCTCCAGGAAGGCGATCGCTTTGGAGATGGACGCCGGGCTGACCTGGAGGCGCTGGACGAGGTCGGACGCGGTGAGGCTGCCCGCGTCGCTGGTGAACAGGCAGGTCAGCACCCGGGCCATCATCTTGGGCAGGCCCGTGGCCATGAGGACCGTGGTGAGCGTCTCCTCGTACTCGGCCACGGCCTCGGCGTTGCGTCCATGCGGCTGGGGAACCGGCCCTGCCGCTTGGGAAGAGGCGGGCCTGCGCCGTTGGGCGCGGCGTTCGGTGGCGCGGTGGGCCAGGTCGGCACGGTAGGCGGTGGGGCCGCCGTTGCGCAGCACCTCCCGCGTGATCGTCGAGGTCGGACGGTCGAGGCGTCGGGCGATCTCGGCGTAGGAGAGGCTGTCGGCCAGCCCCAGCGCGATCTGCCGACGTTCCTGCTGCGTGAGCCTGCCTCCCGGCATCGCGATCTCCTCGGTGATCCTTCGTAGCGGTCCTTGATCTCTCACCATAGCGTTCACTTCCTACTCCATTGCAATGATCGGAGAGATCGTCGTTGCGTTATTCTCAAGGTTATTGCAACGGTTTCTCTGCTCTCACCTGCATGTATGTCACTTTGATGCAATAAGTATGTTGTCGAGATATGGAAAGCAACGTAGCGTTTCTGGTGTCGGAAACAGTGAACGAGCACGGGAGAGCACGATGCAGAAGTTCGACACCCCCGCCCCGATCTCCGCAGTCCTGGACATCCCCGCCGGACGCATCCAGTTCATCGCCGCCAACCGTGCGGACACCACCGTCGAGGTCCTGCCCGCCAACCCCTCCAAGAGCCACGACATCAAGGCCGCTGAGCAGACCACCGTCGCCTACGCCGACGGCGTCCTGCGGATCCACACCTCCGAAAGCACGAATCAGCTCTTCGGCCCCTCCGGATCCTTGGAGGTCGCCGTCCAACTGCCCGCGGGCTCCCGCATCGAGGCCAGGACCGCCGGCTCCGAGCTCCGCGGCGTCGGCCGCCTCGGCGATGTCGCCTTCGAAGGCGCGTACCGCCAGATCAAGATCGACGAGGCCGAGAGCGTCCGCCTGACTGCGGTCGACGGCGACGTCGAGGTAGGCCGGCTCAACGGCCCCGCGGAGATCAGCACCGAAAGGGGCGACATCCGGATCACCGAGGCCGTGCGCGGCACGGTCGTGCTCCGCACCCAGTCCGGCGACATCTCGGTCGGTGCCGCCGCCGGCGTCTCGGCCGCTCTGGACGCCGGCACCGACTACGGCCGCATCAGCAACGCCCTCAAGAACGACGGCACCGCCGAACTCGACATCCGCGCCACCACCTCCCACGGCGACATCACCGCCCGCAGCCTCTGAAGGCACCGAACCAGGACCAACATGGCCACGCCTCACGCGAACAGGTGGAACACATGACGAAGAAGCGCACTTCCTCGACCGGTTCGACGTGGACCGGCATGGTGCCGGTCGACGATACGGCCCTGGCCGTGACCGACACCGGCGGTCCCGGCATCCCCGTGGTCTACCTCAATGGCCAGTTCGCCACCCAGGGGTACTGGCGGCGGGTCCTCACCGAACTGGGGACGGGGTGGCGGCACATCACGTACGACGAGCGGGCCCGCGGCAAATCGAAGCGTTCGGCGGACTACTCCTTCGAGGCAGCCGTCCGGGACGTCGACGCCGTCCTCGCGGCCAGGGGCGTAGACCGGGCGCTGCTGGTGGGATGGTCCTACGGAGCGTTCGTCGCGGCGCACTGGGCCGGCCGGAATCCGGACCGTGCCTTGGGTGCGGTCCTGGTCGACGGCGCATTCCCGTACGACTGGCTCGACGAGGCCATGGAACAGCGGATCCGGAAGCTGTACCGACGGCTGGGCTGGTTCCTGCCGCTGCTGCGCCCGACGGGCCTGGCCCCGCGGATGACCGCCGAACAGCAGGCGGACAGCAACATCGAGATCGGCGTGATCTCCCGCGAGCGCGAGCTGGGCCCCGTGCTGGACAACATCACCGTCCCGGTGCGGTATGTGGTCGCTTCGGGAACGTCCTTCGGGAGCCGCGGTGACGAGCAGGAACGGATACGCACCAGTCTCGACGCGGTGACCGCCCGGAACGCGAACATCCGGATCGGCGCGAAGGTCGCCGGCAACCACGGTGCGATCCTGAAGAAGGAGTCCCCGGCCATCGCCGAGGCCGTGCGCGAGGTCGCCGCCCTCGATCACGGGGAAGACTGAAGACACGACCGGCGCACGGACGACAACTGCACGTCCTCGCTGTCGTCGTCATCGTCCAGCTCGACCGACTCCGGGTCGCGCAGGGGCCGCGGCCCCTCGCGCGGTGGGCGCGCGGCAAAGGCGCAGCGGCTCGGGCAGTTGAGGCTGGTGTGCTTGAGTGGGGAGACACGAGGCCACGTCCTCGTCCAGGGCGTCGTGCTCCCGCTGTTGCGCGGGAAAGACCCGAGGGCGGCCTGTTCCTCGTGGTTCCCCACGCCGCGCTGTCGCACTGGACGGGAACGGAGGGCGACTACGACCGGGCCTGCGAAATGACGGACCTTGTGGGAGTGCTCGAACTGCCTGACGAAGCCGAGGCGTTCGTCCTCGGGGACGAACCTCTCTCCACCGCCTACCTTCCCGAACACCGGGTCCGAAGGGCGCTGCATGGCCGACCCCGGAACTGGCGGGGTCGGCGGCAGCAGGGCGGGATCAGCCGTTGCTGACTTCTCGCGCTACGCGCTCCAGTCGGCGCCGGTGCTTCTCCCACCATGCCCGATCTGCTGGTGGCAGGCTGTCCTTGCCCTCCAGGCACCCGACGGATCCGTCGACGAGCTCTCGCACGATGTCGGCGTGGCCGGCGTGCCGCTGGGTATCGGAGATCACGCGCACCAGGATGTGGTGCAGTGTCACCTCTCGCCGTTCCTCCGGCCACCACGGGACGTGACCGATCGCGTCAAGCGGCAGTGTCGCGATCGTGTTGTTGGAGTGCTCCCACGCCTGGTGGTACAGCCCGACGATGTCGTCGCGCGACTCGTCTGCGGTGGCCCACATGTCCGCGTTGGGTTCCGGGTCCTCCGTATACCACCAGGGCGGCAGCTCCTCGTCGAAGAACGGCCGCCCGAACGTGTCGCCGAAGTACCCCAGCTCCACGCTTGCGATGTGTTTGACCAGCCCCAGCAGGTTCGTGCCCGTGGGGGTCAGCGGGCGGCGGATGTCGTATTCCGAGAGCCCATCGAGCTTCCATAGCAGGGCGTCACGCCCTTCTTGCAGGTAGCGGAGAAGGTCCGCTTTCGGGTTCGGTTCGATCATGCCGGGCAGTCTTCCACCCAGCACTGACAGTCGGGCTCCATGGGACTGGGATCGATCCGAGGGCCGGGCCGTGGAGTGCTTCTGCCGGTGTGATCGGCTGCGGCGGCAAGGAGACTTCGTGATTCGAAGCCCTCCAACCGCGCGGGGCGCCACAAGGTCCTCTCCGAGCAGATCGGCATCCGCATCAAGGTGCGGCCCGAGCTGGGGAAGGCGGTCGCGCCGGCCCGCCGGTTCAAGGAAGCCGCGCCCGAGAAGCCGGTGGTCTTCACCGTTCACGAGCTCAAGCGAGGAGTACGGCGACTGGCGCGAGCAACTCCTGCTGCGGGAGGACGTCGAGGCGAAGCGGGGCGACTGCCTGGTCGGGGTCGGGCCCCGGTGCCCGGTGTCGTCGCGCCGCTTCGGGGTGCCTGGCGCCTCAGGTGATCACACGCCGATGGACTGGTACTCGGTGTAGGCGCTCAGGCCGGCCGGACCGTACTCGCGGCCGAAGCCACTGGCCTTGAAGCCGCCGAACGGGGCGCGCATGTCGCGGGGCGCGCCGTTGACGGTGAACGTGCCGGTGCGGATACGGCGCGCCACCTCAAGGCCGTACTCCGGGTCGGCGGTCCACACGCCGCCGGACAGGCCGTAGGGGGAGTCGTTGGCGATGGCGACGGCCTCGTCCTCGGTGTCGAACGGGATGACCGCCAGGACCGGGCCGAAGATCTCCTCTTGGGCGATCTTCATGGAGTTGGTGACGTCGGCGAAGAGGGTGGGGCGTACGTAGAAGCCCTTCTCCAGGCCCGGGGCGTCCGGTGCGCCGGGGCCGCCGGACACCAGGCGGGCGCCTTCGGCGATGCCGGCCTCGATGTAGGAATGGACGCGCTGCTGCTGCGCCTTCTTGACCATGGGGCCGATCCAGGTGGCCGGGTCCGAGGGGTCGCCCACGGTGACGCTCTGCATCATGGCGGCGATCGCGTCGACGACCTCGTCGTAGCGGCTGCGCGGGGCCAGGATGCGGGTGTGGGCGATGCATGCCTCGCCGTTGTTGCCCAGCGACAGGCCTTTCAGGCCCGCCGCGACCTGGGGCACGTCCGCGTCCGGCAGGACGATGGAGGCGGACTTGCCGCCGAGTTCCAGGCTGACGCGTTTGAACTGCTCACCGGCGACGGCGGCGATGCGGCGCCCGGCCGTGGTGGAGCCTGTGAAGGAGACCTTGTCGACGCCGGGATGGGCGATCAGGTATTCGCTGACCCGGCGGTCGGCGGGCAGCACGCTGATCACGCCCTCGGGGAAGCCCGCCTCGACCAGGATCTCGGCGAGCCGCAGGCCGTCGACTGCCGTCTCGGGTGACGGCTTGAGGATGACCGTGCAGCCTGCCAGCAGCGCGGGAATGATCTTGACCAGGGCGGACTGGTGCGGTGCGTTCCAGGGGATCACCGCGGCGACGACCCCGACGGGGGCGCGGCGCACCACGGTGCGGTGGGCGCCCCGTGCGGGTAGCTCGGCCTCCCAGTCGAAGCCGGCCGCGATGTCGATGAAGTCGTTGCTCTGGTATTTCAGGCTGCGCTGCAGCCGGCTGGTGAACCAGATCGCCGAGCCGTTCTCCGAGGTGATGAGTGCGGCCAGCTCGTCGGCACGCGCGGAGTGCAGCTCGTTGAACCGCGCGACCACCCGCTGACGCTCCTGGGGCGCCAGCCGCGGCCAGGGGCCGTGGTCGAAGGCCGCGCGGGCCGCTGCCACGGCGCGGTCGACGTCGGCGAACGAGGCCTCCGGCACGACGCCCACCAGGGACTGGTCGTGCGGGGAGCGGACCTGCACAGCGCCGGAGGCGGCGGGGGCAGTCCAGACCCCGCCCACCAGCAGCTTGTCGAAAGTGATCACGATGTCCTCCCGAATCCGGTCCGGCCCAGTTAGCCGAACGCCGTTCTCTTAACCTCTTCGACCGTAACAGAATGCTGTTCTCTTATGTAGGCCGGTCGCTATCCTGGACTGAACGTGACAGCGAGCGACGCGACCGAGGCAGGCGGAGAGAGCGGCATGAAGGAGTCCACGCAAGGGTTCATCCGCGCACGCAGCCCTGAGAACCGGGAGTTGCGCAGGCAGTCGATCCTGGACGCGGCCGAGCGACTGCTGGACAAGGCGCAGGTCGCCGACATCACCCTGCGCGACGTCGGCCGACAGGCGGGGATCGCCACCTCGAACGTGCTGCGGTACTTCGAGAACCGCGAGGCGGTCTTCCTGGAACTCCTCAATCGGGAGTACGGCGCCTGGCTGGACGCACTCCCGGCAGAACTGGCGCCCGCTGACGACGACGGATCGGGGACGGCGTCGCCGGTGCGCGACTTCGCCGACGCCTACGCCGCCTCACTCGTCGCCCGGCCGGTGATGTGCGAGCTGGCGAGCGTGCTGGCCGGCGTATTGGAACGTGCGGTCTCGGTGGAGACGGTCCGCGCCTACAAGCGCCGGGCGCTCGCCAACAACGACCGGCTCGCCGGCATCATCCACGCCCGCATGCCCGAACTGGACCAGGCGGCCGCGAAGGAGTTGGCCTCGGCGACCATCGTGCTCATCGCCGGGCTGTGGCCGCTGGCCCATCCCGGCCCCACCGTCGTCGCGGCCGTGGAGGACCCCGCGCTGCTCGCCGCCCACGTCGATTTCCCCGCCCGGTACAGCCGCATGATCGAGCTGCTCGCCGGCTCACTGCAGTACCCCGCCGCCCCCTGATTCGAACGAGGAGGTGCTGCGGCGACCGCTTCCACAACGCCGCCCACGCCGGCCACCGCCGCCGCGCGCGGCGCCTCGGTCCGACGGCGCACGCCGCCTCGGTGACGAGCGCGCCGGGGCACACGGAGTCGGCGAAGAACCCGCCGGCACTCTGGCCGCGCCAGGTACGGGATCACCTGCGGGCCGTGAGCGAGGCCGCGCGCGGCGAGGGCCGATCCACTTCTGTCCGAGCCCGGGGCCGGGCACCTGGGACCCCGGACCGGGAAGGGTGGAAACTGGCCGTACGGGCGGCCCGGGAAGGGTGGGAACTGGTTGTACGGGCGGCCCGGGCTGGTGTCGTAACTTGCCCAACTCGTACGGGCCTTCGCGTGCACGGTCGAGACGCCTGCCATGATCGTCGTCATGGGGATACGCATTGCACCGGCCGCGGTGGCAGACTTCCACCAAGTCCTGACTGATCACTCCCGTTACTGGGGCGAACGCGACCTCCGGTCGCTGCACCTGCTGGCGCTGGTGCAGGAGTTCGGTTCCACCTGCTTGGTTGCCCGAGCCGAGGATGGAATCAGGGGGTACATCTTCGGGTTCGTCACCCCGGACGGCACCGGGTACGTGCATCTGATCGCCACGCGGGACGACGCCCGTGGCACCGGTCTCGGGCGTCGTCTGTATGCGGCGTTCGCCGAAGCAGTGGAACGTCACGGTGCACGGCAGTTGAAGGCGATCACGTCGATCGAGAACACCGGATCAATCGCCTTCCATCGCAGCCTCGGCTTCGACATGAAGATCGTCGACGACTACAACGGCCCTGGCCGGGCCATGGCCGTCTTCCATCGCGATGTGCCGCTCAACGTCTCGATCAGCCGCCACTGGTAATCGCCGGACGGGCATTCACTCCTGATCGCGGTAGGTACCACCTCACGCGACACCATGTCCGCGAACCAGTCGAAGCGTTCCTCCTGGGGCACCGCACTCGACGACACCACTGACCACACCTGCTGCCCCCTTCGCTCTGATCTTCTGCCAGGGACAGGATGCGGGGACGGGTCCTGGCGGACGAATGGATTTCCGGATAACGGCTTTGAGCCGACATCGGGGATACGGAGTGGAGTGCGACCGGGCACGGCCGGCCGATCAGAGGCACCGGGCGGTCCGGGCTCCGTGGGCCGGGCCGGGCCGTGCTCAGGTCATCCCGACGTCGGCCAGGCAGTCCCCCGCCGACGTGACCGCGAGGGCCACGTCCAGCAGAACCTTGCCCGGATCGTGCACCGCTCGCGACTTCCGCCACGGCGCCAAGGCCGCCGATATCGCCTGATCCAACCCGGTCTTGCGGGCGGGCCGTGCCTCAGGTGCGAACCGGGGTCCGCCCAGGTGCGAACCGGGGCCGGTCAGGGTGATTGCGGATGGGTAACCGCGCCTGCTCCCAGCAGAGTTGATCGTGTCACCAAGGCCCGTCAACGCCGCTCTGGAGGGACCTCGATGCGTAAACGCCTTGCCCTCACCGCCCTTGCCCTGGCCACCGCTGTCACCGCCGGCCTGGCGGCACCCGCGACCGCCGCCAGGCCGGATCCCGTGCAACAGGGACTGGAGACGTTGCTGCGCTCCGCCGGCGCACCCGGTGCGCCGGCGAGCGTGATGGACCGCAACGGGAACTTCCGTACCTGTACCGCGGGCGAAGGGGACCGGGACACTCACGCGAAGGTGCCCCGGGACGGTCAGGTGCGGATCGGCAGCGTCACCAAGACGTTCACCGCGGTGGTCGTGCTGCAACTGGTCGGCGAAGGGAAGATCGGCCTGGACGCCCCGGTGGACACCTATCTGCCGGACCTCGTCCATGGGAAGGGGGCGAGGAAGCCATGAAAGCGGCCCTGTGCTCCTGAACCGCACCCCCTGACCGACAAGGGCACTCGCGCCCCATGGCCCTCCGCCTCTTTGCCGAACGCGGTTTCACGAACGGCTGCACCGTGGCTCGCCGGCAGCACTGGCCGCGGTGCAGCGTGCCTGGCGGCTCACTGATGCAGTCAGAGGCGGAGGGCAGCGATCGTCACAGTGCCGTGAAAGACGTAGGCCCGCTCGTCGAAGCGGGTCGCCACGGCTCGAAGTGATTTGAGGGCATCGAACCGTGAGGGTGGATCTCGCCACGGGACGCCGGTCCGCAGCCGGAGGAGAATCCCATCGACCACCGTCCGTCCGCTGTCCTCTCGCGGCGGGTTGCAGTCGCGGCGACGAAGGATTGCGGTGATCCTGGCAGGGGAGCGTGGCCGGCCTCGCACGGGCAGCGTGCGTCGGTGACCGCGCTGTACAGGAAGGCGACGGCCATGGCAGCGATGCCGGACAAGACACGGCTGGGGCGCGGTGAGCCCGACAGCGAAAAGGTCAGCGGCCCGTCCATGTTCGCCGGGGCCGCGCTGATGCTCAGCGGGCCACTCAGCATTCTTATGGGCGCCTCCGGCATCGCAAAGGACACCTTGTTCTCCTCCTCGTCCCACTACGCCTACCGGTTCGGCCTCACCGCTTGGGGCGTGATTCACCTCGTGGTCGGAGTGGCGCTCGTTGTTGCCGGCCTGGGAGTCTTGGCAAACAAGAGCTGGGGTCGCGGGGCCGGCGCAGCAGTAGCGGGGATCAGCCTGATCACCCAGTTCATGTTCGTTCCGTACTACCCGGCGTGGGCCATCCCGATGATGACACTCGACCTCGTGATCGTGTTTGCGCTGACGAGGTTCCATATCGAGACCAGTGGCGGTCGGTGAAACCGGAGCAGGACCATTGCGGTGGAAACCTCGGCGGACGAGACCATGTGCGCTCGTGTCGAGACCGAGGCTGAAAACAGGGACTTGCCCCACGGGATGAGATGACTTCTTGGCCTTCGCCGCCGAGCAGCGCCGCCGCGAACCGGCGCTGCTGCGGCTGGCGGGTGCCGCGCCCCGGCAGGTGCGGCGCATGGTGCTTGGCGAGGCAAGGCGAGGCAAGGCGAGGCAAGGCGAGGCCGGTCGGCGTGGCTGCGGCCGTCGTCCGGCTCGGCCGTCATCCTGGTCCGGGCCTCGCTGATCCGGCCGATCGAGGTGCTGCGCGAGAGCGTGGTGGAGTGCCCTGGAACGGCGTCGATCCTGCTGCTGCCGGTCCCCCGGCTGCTGATCGGCCCGCCGCGTGGCGCCGTCGAGAGGAGCAGGTCGTTCACCTTCGCACGCGAAGCGTCGGGAAACCGGAGGGGCGGGAAGCCGGCGAGCGTGGCGGAGCCGCCGCCGCACTTCTACCCGTGGGAATTGCCCGCGGCGGCGAGTGCGCGTTCGGCTCCGGCGGCGAGGGCGGCGACGATGTCACCGGCCGACTCGACCGAGGTGATGAGGTCCAGTCCCTCGCCCGCCCAGACCGGCACGGCGTCGAGGTCACCGCGGGCGGCGGCGTCGCGATAGGTCTGCTGGGCCGTGGTGTCGTGGTCGAGCTCGTCCTCGCGGCCGCGCCAGCGGTCCAGGAACGCGTTGGGCAGGGTTCGGGCGGTGTAGCGGCGGGGCCACGGCGCCCCTCGGGCGATGTCCAGGACTCTGCTCCGTTCGGTGTCACCCCCGCGGCCGTCGACGAGGGCTTTGGCGACCTGCGCGGGGACGAGCGCTTCGAGGCTCGCCTGGAAGCGGGTACCCACCAGGGCGCCGGCTGCCCCCAGTGCCAGAGCAGCGGCCACACCGCGCCCGTCGGAGATACCCCCCGCGGCAAGCACCGGGGTCGGCGAGACCAGGTCGGCCACCGCCGGCACGAAGGGCAGCGTGGCGCGCGATCCACCGTGTCCGCCCGCCTCGCTGCCCTGGGCGACGATCACGTCGGCGCCGGCGTCACGCGCACGCCTGGCCTCGTCCAGATCGGTGACCTGCACGATCAACGTGACGTCCGCGTCACGGACTTGGCGGGCGAAAGGGGTGGCGGCCCGCCTCGCCATGTGTGCTCGGTGTCGGTGTCGAGGAGTGCGGACTGTGTGTGCTCGGTGTCGAGGGGGCCTGGCCATGTGTGCTCGGTCTCGGTGTCGAGGAGGCCGGGCCGTGCGCGCTCGGTACCGAGGGGGCCGGGCCGTGTGTGCTCGGTGCCGCACGGCCCTGACCGGCCGCTTCCGCCGAGCCGCGATCCGTCTCCGGGGCGCGCAGCGCGGCCAGTTCCGGACCGGCCGTGGCCCGTACGTCGTTGTCGCAGGCCACCGGGAGACCGGTGCGGTCCGCGAGGCCGGTGCCCAGTGCGGTGCCGGCCCAGCCCAGGATGGAGTCGGTGGCGCTGGTGACCATGCCGGTACGGGGATCGACGACCCCGGCCGCCGCAATGCCGAGAGCCGTGGCCAGCCGCCCCGGATCGACGGCGGCGGCCGCTTCGGCGAGTGCGTCCAGCACGGCGGCCGCGCCGTTCAGCGCCGGGGTGGGCCGGGTGTGCCGGGCAAGGACGGTGCCGTCGGCGTCGAAGAGCGCCGCGGCGATCTTCGTACCGCCGAGATCGAGACCGATCACCGCGGCAGCCGTGCCGGTGCGGGCACTCCGTGGAAGCCCTCCGTGGACGGCGTCCACCCACGTCACCGGGGCGCGTCGGCCATGGACCGGGGCGACGCCGGCCTCCCTTCCGGCACCGTCGGCCGTCGGCTGCGAGGGGGCGTTCATCGGACGGGCGGCAGACCGGCGGCGCGCAGGCGCCGGGAAACCAGGGCGATGGACTCGGCACTCAGCTGGATCTGCGGGAAGGCGGTGCCACCGCAATCGATGACGCCGAGCAGCTGGAGCGCCGCCTTGAACGAGCCGAGCGCCGAGGAGCTGCGGCCCATGTCCGCCTCCGGCCCGACGTCGACCATGGCGAACAGCTCGACGAGCCGCTCCTGCTCCTTCGCGGCCAGCTCCCAGTTTCCGGCCCGCGCGGCGTCGTACAGCCGGACATATCCGGCCGGGTCGACGTTGCCGATGCCCGGTACGACACCGTCGACACCGGCCAACAGGGCAGCGTCCACGGTGAGTTCGGATCCCGTGAGCACGCTGAACCGCGGTGCGGGACCGGCCTTGCGGCCCTCGCGGCCACCCAGCTCCACCAGCAGTCGGCGCAGTCCGCCCTCGTCTCCGCTGCTGTCCTTGAGGCCGGCCAGCGTGCCGTCCTCGGCCAGCTCGCGCACCAGCGCGGCGGAGAGCTTGCTGTGCACGGCGACCGGGATGTCGTACGCGAACAGCGGCAGGTCGACCGCCGCGCGCAGCCGCCGGAAGTGCTGGGCGATCTCTTTGCCGTGGGTGCGGGTGTAGAACGGCGCGGTCGCCACCAGGGCGTCCGCGCCCAGTGCGGCGGCGGACCTGGCGTGCTCGACGACGCGTGCGGTGGTGGTGTCGATGACACCGGCGAGCACCGGAACCCTGCCGTCGGTCACATTGACCACGGTTTCCAGCGCCGTGGCGCGCTGCCCGTCGGTGAGGTACGCGACCTCGCTGGTGGAGCCGAGCGCGAACAGGCCGTGCACGCCACCGCCGATGAGGTGCTCGACGAGGCGGGTGAGGGACGGGGTGTCGACCTCCCCCTGGGAGTCGAGCGGGGTGCAGACCGGCGGGACGACGCCGCGCAGCGGTGCGGTCAGAGGCATGGTGAGGGCTCCAGCTTGGTTGATGCGCCGATCCGCGCGCTGGGACGGCTGCACGGATCAAGACGTGAGACGTAAGATGTCCTATGTCTGACCTCACCTTAAACAGATGCTCCTGCGACCGGTCAAGGGGCAATGGCACCTCAGGAGGACGTTGTGGCGCGCCCCACCATGGCTCAGGACATAGAGCGCCGACTCAAGGAACTGATCCTGGAACGCAGACTCGCCCCCGGTGACGCGCTGCCCACCGAGGCGGAGCTGATGGAGCTCTTCGGGGTCGGCCGGGTGTCGGTGCGCGAGGCACTGAAGGCGCTCCAGGCCGTCAATGTCGTGGAGATCCGCCGCGGCTTCGGCACCTTCGTCGGGTCGCTCTCCCTGTCACCCTTCGCCGAGGGGCTCGCCTTCCGGGCCGCTGTCCGGCACCGGCAGGGCGAGCCTGGGCTCTTCGAGCTGATGAAGGTGCGGGAGGCGCTGGAGGCGGGTCTGGTCGGCGCCGTCACGGCCGGCATCCCGGACGAGGACCTCGAAGTGCTGCGCGGCCTCGTCGCGACGATGGAGGCCGAGGCCCGCGACGGCGGCCGTGTGGTGCGCGGCACCGACCGCGCCTTCCATCTCGCGCTCTACGCCTCGCTCGACAACCACCTGCTCAGCGAGGTGCTGGACGCATTCTGGGCGGCCATGGACCGGGTGCGCGAAGACCTCGACGACGGCCATCAGGACCCCGTGACGACCTGCGCCCAGCACCGCGAGATCGTCGAGGCGGTCGCGGCCGCCGACGGAGACCGCGCGGTGCGGGCCATGCGTACCCACTTCGACGGCATCCGCACCCGCCTCGAACCGGGTCCGGCCCTGTGACCGGGCACGCGACGGGCTGAGGGGAGGCGGGGCCGGGGCTCCGGGCCCTCCGGTCAACCCGGTCCGCCCCGCCCCGCAACGCCCCGTCCTGCCCCGCTCCGCCCCAGCCCGTCCTGCCCGGCCCCGACCAGCTCTCCGGAGGCGAGCGCCAGCGCGTCGCCCTGGCCCGCGCGCTCTTCCGCTCCCCGAAACTCCTGCTGGTCGACGAGCCGACCGTGGCCGTCGACCGTTCTCAGGCGGGCGAGCCGGCCGCCCTCCTCGCCGAACGCACCCGCCGGGACAACTGCGTCACGGTCGTCGCCACCCACGACCCGGCCGTGGTGGAGGCTGCCGACCGGATCGTGGACACGACCCGGCTGACCGCCGTCGCTGCTCCGCCCGCGCCCGGCCACTGAAAGGGCCGCCGACAGGACTTGTCACCGGCTACTGAAAGGGCCGCCGACGGGACTCGTCACCGGCCGTTTAAAGGGAGGTATCGGAACACGTCACCGGTCACTGAAAGGGGGCAACAGGCCAGGCCCCGTCACCGGCCGTTGAAAGGAGGCAACAGGCCCCGTCACCGTCGATGCATGCTGCCGTACAGGTAGCTCCTGGCGCCGTTCAACGTGCCGCGGCTCCACGCGTCCACGTCGGCGGGCCCCATCGCCGGCCAGTCGGGCGTGCACTCCACCAGCTCGCGCCCCAGCCTGCGGCCCAGCTCCACCAGGCGGGCCCCCTCGGCGGAGCGCTCGTCGGCGTACCGGGCCAGCGCCTCGGCCGCCGACGAGGAGCCGCGCAGTGCCCGCTCCAGACACAGCGCGTCCCCCAGCGCCTTGACCGCGCCGCTGGCGGTGTGCGGTCTGGTGACGCTCGCCGCGTCGCCCGCCAGCAGGAACGGCGGCTCGGCGGCCCGGGGGACGACGAAATCGGCGACCGGATGGAGCGCCTGGGCGGCGTGCTCACCACGGGCGACGATGTCGGCCCACTCCGCCGGGAAGTGCTCCTCGGCGATGTACCGCACATACGCGGTGGAGACCGGGACCTGAGACTCCGTCGGCTTCGGGGGAAATCCGTAGATGGCGTAGGCCAGCAGCCGCGATCCGGGAACGGTCCCCGGAATCAGGTAGAAGACGCCGTGTCCGCCCGGGAACCCCAGCGTGATCCAGGAACTCCGCAGGAGTTCCAGCGGCTTCGGATGGTCGCGGAGCGCGCTCAGCGGAATCGTGCCCCGCCACACCAGGTATCCGGCGGGCACCGGCCGGACGTTTGGTGCGATCAGACCGCGGGTGACGGACCGGTGCCCGTCCGCCCCGACGACGATGTCGTACTCCTGCTCCCCGTCCTCGGTACGGATCAGAGCACGGCCGGAGGGGGTCGGGCCGACGGAGTCGACGGGCAGCCCGCGGCGGTAGACGCTTTCCCCGACGTTCGCGCGCAACGCCCGCCACAACAGGCCCCAGTTGCACGATGTCACCGGGGCTTCCTGCCGGGCCAGCTCACGCGACGACCGCCCACCGGACACCCGGGTGAGCCAGATACGGGTGGCCACGGGCGTGGTCGGCATGTCCGGCCCCAGGTAGCCGCCCGTCACCAGTTCCCGGTGCAGCGACGGCGGGATGACGATGCCGAACCCCCGGTCCTGCAACGCGGCGCCGCTGCGCTCGTGGACGGTGACGTCCGCCCCGGCCCTGGCTCCCGCGATCGCTGCGGCGCAGCCGGCGATGCTGCCGCCGACCACCCCGATGCGTAACCCTGTCACTGCCACGGTGCTACCACCTGTTCTCGGCTCCGGGAGGTACTGACCGTCCTCATCGTCGCACCGGGCACCCGGTCCGGTGCCGGAAGGAGACGCACCGTGCTCCGCTCCCCGGGGTACGAGGCGCTCCGCTCCCGGGGCACGCGGCGCCTCCCGGGGCGCGCCGCACCTCCGGGAGGCACACGGCACCCCCGGAGGTCCGGGCCGGTCACGGAGTCACGGTCACCGTCCTGCTGCCGGACGCTTGCAGCCCGCCCGTCCGGTACCTGGCGGTGAGAGTGGCGTTCCCCGATGTTCCGGCCGCCACGGTGACCGGGACCTTGACGTTCGCTCCCTGGCCCGGGTTCATCGCGGGGACGGGCACCTGCTCGGCCGTCCAGCCGGCCGGCACGGTCAGATCGACCGTGCCCGGCCCGCGCCGCACGTCCATCCGGTTGACGACGCGGACCGTCACCTCCGTGCTCGTGCCCGCCCTCAGGGCCGTGGGCGGGGTGATCGTGAGGTCAGCGCAGGTGCCGCCCAGCCACTTCAGGTCGAAGGACGCGTAGGTGATGTGCTGGTAGTCGGCACGTTCGTAGAGCAGTCCGAGGCGCCCGTCGGGCAGCCGGGTGAGCGTCGAGTAGGCGGCGGTGCCCGGGTCGACGACCTTCCTGATCGGCCAGGTCCTTCCGTTGTCGCAGGACATCTTCACCGTGAGGTTCCGCCGTGCCGCCGGGTCCTCGGTGTTGCTGAACAGCAGCCACGACGACTGCGGATTCGACGGCGGGGCATCGGGGTTGTACCGCATCACCGAGGCGTTGTCCGCCGGGTCGGTGAGTTGCGTGTCCTGGACGAACGGGGTGTAGTCGACCCCGCCGTCGGTGGAGTACGCGATCGTCCGGTACGGCTTGGAACGGTTGTTGAGCATCACCCTGCCGTCCGAGAGCTCCACGGTCTTGTTCTCGTCGCCGCCGGGACCGACCGGGTTGCCCATTTTCCAGGTCTCGCCGTGGTCGTCGCTGTAGGCGCTGGCCGCGTAGTTGGCGCCGTTGATGCGGACGGCGTACTGCTGGATCAGCCGGCCCCTGTACGCGCCGTGCCGCACCTGGATGCCCTCGCCGGAGGCCGCGAACATGCCCGCCCAGGCAGGGTCCTTGATCTGCTTGGTGATACGGCGACGGGCCCAGGTCAGCCCGTCGTCGTCGGAGTAGCTGTAGTCGGCCTGGATGATGTCCGGATCGGCCTCGTCGTTGCCGGTGCCCGAGCCGAAGAAACCCTGGTTCACGGAGGCCGCGTAGAAGAGGAAGATCCGGCCGGTCACGCGGTCGACGAGCAGGCTGGGGTCGCCGTATCCCTTGGGGGCGGCATCCTTGCGGATCACCTGCTGCGGCTGCCATGTCACACCTCCGTCAGTGCTGCGGCGCAGCATGACGGAGATGTTGCTCGGAAGGTCACCGAGGGTCGGGCGGGCGTCGTAGGCCGCGAGGACCGTGCCCTTGACCGAGGTCGTGAGTGCCGGGATGCGGCAGTGGGGCGAACCCACTCCGTCGACGGTGAGGTCCTGGGAGGTCAGCTCGCCGGGTGCGGGGGAGGCGCTGTGCGCGGTGCCGGTCGCGGTGGCCACCAGCAGGGCGGCGCAGAGCAGGGCGACAGAGACGTTTCGCTGCATGGACGATCTCTCTTCTCGGAAGGGACGGTGTGCTTCTCGGAAGGGGGGAGATTCGGGGAAAAGACCCGGCAAGGAGCCCGGGGAAGGAGCCGGGAGCGGGTCGTGGGGAAGGAGCCCGGGAGGGAGCCGCAAGCGGGTCGCGGAGAAGAAGCCGGAGAAGAAGCCCGGGAGGGAGCCGGGAGCGGGTAGCGGAGAGGAGGCCAGGGGGCTACGGGACGCGCAGCGCGCAGACCCGGCTGCCGATGTCGAAGAGCCGCAGATCTTTGATCATTTTCGGTGCGAGGCGGTGATGGACCCGTTCGTTGGGGTGGAGCCCCTCATTGAGCAGGGAGAGCGGAACCTGCCCGCCGTTGCCGCTCAGCCAGTCGTCGTAGTGGTCGACGAATACGGCGTCCTGCTGCGCCGCGACCGCGCCCATGACCTGTGCGTACCGGGAAGACCCCACGCGACCGGGCCACTTCGCCGGATCGACCGGGTTGGGCGACTGGAGCAGCGAAACCGGCGAGGGGCAGTTGGATCGGAGGCGCTGAACAGGGTCATCGCCTCGTTGTGACTGGTCGTGCGGAAGGTGACGACGATGGTCCCCGCGGCGAGCGGGGCGAGCACGCCGACCCGGTTCGACAGGTCGACGTACTCGCTGCCGTCCAGTTCCCCCGGGGTGTCGTGGTCCAGGAGCGGGCCGCCGCGCGGAGTCGCGGCGAGGGCGCGGCCGCCGAGCCGGGTGCTCAGGGCCGCCGCGCCGGCGGTGAGAAGCATGGATCGTCTGCGCACGGAATTGCCTCCGGTCAGGAGTGGCCGGCCCGCACCGGCGGCGGGCCTGCGAACAGGGAGCGCACCCAGGCCAGTTGCTCCCGCTGCTGATACGCCGCGCAGCCCTCGTGCCCGTTGAACGGGTAGACCCGTACGTCCTTGGGGCCCGCGTAGTGGTTGTAGGCGGTGAAGCAGGTGGACGGGGGACAGACCTCGTCCGTCATCGCGATCGAGAACAGTGCGGGAGCGGTGGCGCGGGTGGCGAACAGCGCGGCATCGAAGTGCGACAGGGTGGTGAACACCGTCTCGGTGCGGTCGCGGTGGAGCTTCAGGTAATCGGCGATCTCGGTATACGGCGGCAGGCCCGAAATCTCCGCGGCCCGGCGGAAGTTGCAGAGGAACGGCACGTCCGGCATCACCCCGGCCAGCCCCGGCACGAGAACGGAGACCGCCAGTGCGATGCCGCCGCCCTGACTGACGCCGGTGACGACGATCCGGCCCGGATCCACCTCGGGATGGGTGCGCATCGCTTCGACGCACCGCACCGCGTCGGTGAACACCCGCCGGTAGTAGTACGTTTCGGGGCTCTCGATGCCGCGGGTGAGGAAGCCGGGGACGGTGCCTGCCGCACCGGCGTCCGTGTCGGCGGTGGCGCCCTCCGCCGCCGACCAGCCCTGACCGCGGGTGTCCATGATCAGGTGTGCGTGGCCGGCGGACGCCCAGAGCAGGTTCTCGTGGGCGAGACCGCGTCCGCGCCCGTATCCCGGGAACTCGACGACGCAGCCGAGCGGTTCGGTGGCCGCGGCCGGCAGGCGCAGCCAGCCGCGGACCGGTCGCCCGGCGAAGCCGGGCAATGTCACATCGTACGTACGGATCTGCGGGAGTCCGGTGTCGACAGGGGTGTACACCGGCTTCTCCACCGGATCCCGGCCGCCTGCGGTGGCTGGGATCGAGGTGCCTGCGGTGGCCTGGCTCAGAGTGTCGGACCAGAAGGCATCGAAGCCGGCTGGAACCGGCAAATCGGGCCGATAGGCGCGGCAGTCCGCGAGCGAGGAGATCCGTCAACGGCATGGAGGTGCCCTCCTGGCTGCGACCGGGATGCTGAACGCCGACCCTCAGGACAGAAGACGTCAGATGTCCTGGCGGCACACGGACCCTAGGCAGCGCTCGCGGCGAGCGTCAAGGCCCCCGCCGGGACGAGGCTGATGCCGGAGGGGGTGGAATCCGGTGCCCCGGGAGGGTTCGCGGGCGGATCGGTCCCGGGAGGGCCCGCGGGTGGGTCAGTCCCGGCCGTCGTCGCGGGCGCGCGCCTCGGAGATCCGGCGCCTGACCGGGGCGTAGTGCTCGCCCAGCGCCTTCATGAAACCGGGTATGTCCCCGGCCCGCGCGGTGTCCACGATGTTCTGGTGCGCCGTGATCGTGGCCATCTCGTCGGCGTGCGTGAAACCGTCCAGATGCGGGGCGACGATCGCGTACACGTCCCAGAAGGCCATCGAGAGCTGACCGATCAGCTCATTGCCCAGGGGTGCCACCAGCAGCGCGTGGAATGCCCGGTCCGCCTCGACGAAGCCGTGCCCGTCCTGTGAGCCGGTCTCGCGCATGGTGGTGACCAGACCGTCCAGTGCGTCGAGCTGCTCCGTGGTGAGCAGCGAGACGATCCGGTCGGCCATTCCGCGTTCGAAGAGTTCGCGTACGTCGACGAGGTCGGCCATCACCTGGAAGTCGTCGCCGGGGGAGAGCAGTCCGCGGAAGGTCAGGCTCTCCACCAGGGCGGACAGGCTCAGCCTGCCCACATAGGTGCCGTGCCCGTGGCGCACCTCGACGATGTCCAGCGCGTTGAGGATCTTGACCGCTTCACGGACGCTGGAACGGCTGGCGCCGAGCGCCTCGCACAGGGCCGGCTCGGTGGGCAGCGGGTCCCCGGGGCGGAGTCGCTCCTTGAGGATGTAGCGCTTGATGCCCTCGACGACCTCCTGTCGGAGCAGCTGCCGGCCGGGCCTCGTACCGGACATGTGTGAACTCCCCACCTCTTGACCCCTCTCAATTGTCAAGCTACGTTCCCACGCTATCAAGGCATCAGACATCTGACGTCTTATGTCTGAGGCTTGTGGATCCCGCGCATCTCTCGACCCCGCGTTCCCCGATGCGCTCCCTCGATCCGTTCAACGCCGTTGCGTTCCACCTTCGATGTCCCTGGAGGACCCGTGCCCGAGCTGAGACCCGCCGGTGTCGAGCGCCGCACCTTCCTGCGTTTCGCCAGTGCTGCCGGTGCGGCAGCCGCCATCACGGCGAGCCTTTCCGCCTGCGGCGGACCGTCCTCGACCGCCGGCGGCTCGGCGGGCAGGGGCAGCGGCGACGGCCTCGTCGAAGCCGGTCTCTCGTACCCCCTGTCGACCGGCTTCGACCCCATGATCACCTCCGGCGCGACCCCGTACGCCGCCAACATGCACCTCTTCGAGGGCCTCGTGGACCTCGACCCGGCGACGCTCGTGGCCCGCCCCGCGCTCGCCACCGAGATGCCGAAGAAGATCAACGCCACCACCTACCGGGCCGCACTCCGCAAGGGCGCCACCTTCCACGACGGCTCGCCGGTCACCGCCGACGACGTGGTGTTCAGCTTCGAACGCGTCCTGGACCCGAAGAACGCCTCGCTGATGGCCCAGTTCGTGCCCTTCATCGACACCGTGAAGGCAGTCGACGCCGGGACCGTCGAGTTCGGGCTCAAGCACCCCTTCGCGCTCTTCCCGTCCCGGATAGCCGTGGTCCGGATCGTCCCGAAGAAGATCGTCGAGCCGGACCCGAAGGCATTCGACGCCAAGCCGGTGGGCTCGGGGCCGTACCGGTTCGTCGAGGCCACCCGCGAGGACAAGATCGTCTTCGAGGCGTACGACAAGTACAACGGTGCGCACCCCGCCAAGGCCAGGAAGATGATCTGGCGCCTGATGTCCGACCAGTCGGCACGCGTCAGCGCCATGGAGTCCGGCCGGGTCCAGGCCATCGAAGACGTCCCCTACATCGACGTCGAGCGGCTCGCGGGCTCCGCCAGGACCGAGTCCGTGCAGTCCTTCGGCCTGCTCTTCCTGATGTTCAACACCGCCGACAAGCGGTTCGCCGACAAGCGCGTGCGCCAGGCACTGCACTACGCACTGGACACCGAGAAGATCATCTCCACCGCGATGGTCGGCAACGCCGCACCCGCCACCGGGTACGTCCCTGCGAGCCACCCCGACTACCACAAGGCCGCCACGGTCTACACCCACGACGTGGCCAAGGCGAAGCAGCTGCTCGCCGACGCGGGCATCAAGAACCTCTCCTTCACCGTCCTGACCACCGACACCGGCTGGGTCAAGGACATCGCCCCCCCCTGCTCAAGGAGAGCTGGGAGGCGGCGGGCGTCAAGGTCACCCTCGACATCGCGCAGTCCCCGGCCCAGTACGCCAAGATCGACAAGGGCGACTTCGAGGTGCTGGTCGCCCCGGGCGACCCCTCCGTCTTCGGCAACGACGCCGACCTCCTGCTGCGCTGGTTCTACTACGGCTTCTGGCCCGAGAAGCGGTACGGCTGGGGCGGTTCTGCCGCGTACAAGAAGGTCAAGCAGACCCTCGACAAGGCCGCCAGGACCATCGACGAGGCGCAGCGGGCGCAACTGTGGGGCGAGGTCACCGACCTCGTCGCCGACGAGGCCGCGCTCTACCCGATCCTCCACCGCAGGCTGCCCTCGGCCTGGAACGAGAAGGCCCTCCCCGGTTTCAAGCCGCTGCCCACCACGGGCCTGTCCTTCCTGGACGTAGGCCGCGCCTGACCGGCCCCGGCGCAGCCCGCCCGGTCCGGGGCACCACCTCGACCCAGGGGCCCCGGACCACCAGCCCGCCCAACCGCAAGGAACCCGACGATGGTTGCTTTTCTCCGGCTCGCGCTGCGCCGCGTCGCGATGATGCCGGTGATGATCCTCGGTATCGCGCTGCTCGTCTTCGTGGTGCTGCAGTTCTCGCCGGTCGACCCGGCCTTCAACGCGCTCGGGGAGAGCGCCACCCCCGAGGCCCGTGCGGCCTTCGCCGAGGCCAACGGCCTCGACGACCCGCTCCCGGTCCGGTACTTCCACTTCCTCGGACAGCTGCTCCACTTCGACCTCGGAACGACCGTCCCGCCGAGCCAGCCCGTGTCCGACCGGATCGCGGCAGCCTTTCCGCTCACCCTCCAGCTGACGTTCCTCGGACTGATCCTCGCGGTCGTGCTCGCGGTGCTGTTCGGTGTGGTCGGCGCGATGTACCGGGACCGCTGGCCCGACCAGCTCTTCCGGGTCGTCTCCATGGCCGGGGTCGCCATACCGTCCTTCTGGCTCGGCGTGCTGCTCATCCAGCAGTTCGCCCTGAACACCCGGATCTTCCCGACCGGCGGCTACACCGACCCCGCCGACTCCGTCGGCGGCTGGCTCACCACCATGGCCCTGCCCGCGGTCTCGCTCGCGCTCCCGGTCTCCGCCTCGCTCGCCCGTCTCGTACGGACCTCGATGGTCGCCGAACTCGACCGCGACTACGTGCGCACCGCCCGCGGCAACGGACTCCCGCCGCTGCTGGTGGTCCGCTCGGTGCTGCGCAACGCGCTCGTCACCCCGCTGACCGTGCTCGGCATCAAGGTCGGCTACATGCTCAGCGGCGCCGTCGTCGTCGAAGCGATCTTCGATCTGCCCGGCATGGGCAAGCTCATCCTCGAAGGTGTCACCGGCGGGGATGTCCCTGGTCCAGGGCACCGTACTGACCATCGCCATCGCGTTCCTGGTGGTCAACGTCATCGTCGACCTGCTCTGTCTGCTGGTCAACCCGCGCATCAGGACGGTGTGACATGTTCGCCACCGGCCATCTGGCCAACAAACTGTCCCGACCGGGCATCGCCTTCCGCGCCCTTCCGGTCACCTCCCGCATCGCCTTCGGCGTACTGGTCGTCGTGGTCCTCGGTGCCGTGCTCGCCCCGTGGTGCACGCAGGACCCGCTGACCACCGGCACCCCGGTGCAGGCCCCCAGCGGCGCCCACTGGTTCGGCACCGACCGGGCCGGCCGCGACGTCTTCGCCCGGGTCGTGCACGGCTCGCGCTACTCCCTGGTCATCGGCCTCGGCGCGACCGCCGTGGCCCTGGCCGCCGGCGCACTGCTCGGCTCGATCGCCGCCACCTCGCGCAGGCTCGGCGACGAGTCGGTGATGCGGACCCTCGACGTCGTCATGTCGTTCCCGCCGATCGCGCTGGCCGCCGTACTCGTCGCGGTCTTCGGCACCGCCATCCCGGTGATCATCTTCGCCATCGCGTTCGTCTACACGCCGTCACTGGCCCGCGTCGTCCGCGCCAACGTGCTGTCCCAGTACGGCGAGGACTACGTCGCAGCCGAGAAGGTCATCGGCGCCCGCCGCGGCTACATCGTGCTCCGCCACGTCGCCGTCAACTGCATGGCCCCCGTCATGGTGTTCGCCACCGTCATGGTGGCCGAGGCGATCATCTTCGAGGCCGGCCTCTCCTTCATCGGAGCCGGAGTGCAGGACCCCGACCCCAGCTGGGGCAGCGTCCTCGCCTACGGCCGGCAGATCCTCCTCGCCGGCGGCTGGTGGGCCACCTTCTTCCCCGGCCTCGCACTGCTGATCACCGTCCTCGCGCTCAACATCCTCTCCGAGGGGCTCACCGACGCCTCCGCGGCCCCGAAGAGCGCCCGCCCCGCCGCCGACCCCGCCGCGGCCACCGCAGCCGCCCCGGTCGAGACCACCTCCACCACGGACATCGACGCCGCCCTCACCGAACTCGCCCACCGCATCAACGCCACCGGGCCCGCCATCACTCCGGTACGGGAGGACGCCGCCGAACTCCTCGTCGTACGCGACCTCGCCATCCGGTTCCCCGACCGCTACGGGGACGTCCCCGTCGTCGACTCGCTGAACTTCACCGTCCACGAGGGCGAAACCCTCGGCCTGGTCGGTGAGTCCGGCTGCGGCAAGTCCATCACCAGCCTCGCCGTCATGGGCCTGCTCGCCCGCAACGCCGAGGTCGGCGGCGAGATCCTGTACCGGGGCCGGAACCTGCTGGGGCTTTCCCCGAAGGAACGCCGCGCCCTGATGGGACCCGAGATCGCGATGGTCTACCAGGACGCGCTGTCCTCCCTCAGCCCATCCGTCCTCGTCGGCACCCAACTGAAGCAGCTCACCTCGCGCGGTGGTACGCGAACCCCCGCCGAACTCCTCGAACTCGTCGGCCTCGCACCCGAACGCACCCTGCGCAGCTACCCCCACGAGCTGTCCGGCGGCCAGCGCCAGCGCGTCCTGAGCGCCATGGCGCTCTCCCGCAACCCCCGCCTGCTCATCGCCGACGAACCGACCACCGCCCTCGACGTCACCGTCCAGGCCCAGGTCGTGGAACTGCTGGTCGAACTGCGCGACGAACTCGGCTTCGCGATGGTCCTCGTCTCGCACGACCTCGCGCTCGTCGGCGACCTCTCCCACCGCGTCGCCGTGATGTACGCCGGCCGCCTCGCCGAGATCGGAGCCACCCGCTCCGTACTCACCGACCCCACCCACCACTACACCCGCGGGCTCCTCGGCTCCGTCGTCTCCCTGGAAGCAGGCGCCGACCGGCTGCACCAGATCCGCGGCATCGTCCCCGCACCCCAGGGCTTCGGCACGGGCTGCCGGTTCGCCTCACGCTGCGCCGCCGCCACCGAACTGTGCCGCACCACCGCACCCGCGCTCACCGCACGCGGTGCCACGAACGACCACGGCTTCGCCTGCCACCACCCGGCGAAGGCCGCACAGCTGGAAGGGAGCGCCCTGTGATCAGGCTCGACGGCGTCCACGTACGCCACAAGGCACGCAGCGGCGGAGTCTTCCGCCGGGACGCGGTGCACGCCCTCACCGATGCCACCCTGGAGGTCGAGCGCGGCGAGATCGTCGGCCTGGTCGGCGAGTCCGGATGCGGCAAGTCCACCCTCGCCCGGGTCCTGACCGGCCTCCAGAAGCCCACCGAGGGCCGGGTCCTCTTCCACGGCCACGACCTGTGGAACATGTCCGGCACCCGGCGCCGCGACGAGTTCGGCTCGGCCGTCGGCGTCGTCTTCCAGGACCCGTCCACCGCACTGAACCCCCGCCTGACGGTCCGCCAGATCCTCCGTGACCCCCTGGACGTGCACCGGCAGGGCACCCGGGACGCGCGCGAGGCCCGTGTCGAGGAGCTCCTCGACCTGGTCGGCCTGCCCGGCCACACCCTCGCCGCCCTCCCCGGACAGCTCTCCGGCGGCCAGCGCCAGCGCGTCGCCATCGCCCGCGCCCTGACCCTCGAACCCGAACTGATCGTCGCCGACGAACCGACCTCGGCCCTCGACGTCTCCGTCCGCGCCCAGGTCCTCAACCTCCTCGTCGACCTGCGCGAACGCCTCGGCCTCGGCGTGGTGTTCATCTCGCACGACATCCAGACCGTGCGTTACCTCGCCGACCGCGTCGCCGTCCTCTACCTCGGCCGGATCGTCGAAGAGGGGTGTGCGCAGGACGTCGCCGGTGCCCCCGCGCACCCGTACACCGAGGCACTGCTCTCCGCGACCCCCAGCCTGCTGGAGACCACCGAACGGATCGTGCTCACCGGACCGGTGCCCTCGGCCACCAACCCGCCGTCCGGCTGCCCCTTCCGCACCCGCTGCTGGAAGGCGGACGACGCCTGCGCCACGGCCTTTCCCGCCCGGACCTCGGGCCCGGACGAGCACCGGTGGCACTGCGTCCATCCCCAGAACCCCACGCCCTCCACCGGGGGCCCGACGCCCGTACCGTCCGCAAGGAGCACCGCATGACCGCCCGGACTCCGCGCTACTCCGGAGTGATCCCGCCCGTCGTCACCCCGCTCACCGCGGACGGAGAGATCGACCGGCTCTCCTTGGAACGGGTCGTGGAACACCTCCTCGACGGCGGGGCCGGCGGACTGTTCGCCCTCGGCAGCTCCGGCGAGACGGCCTATCTCACGCCGGCCCGGCAGGACGAGGTCATCAAGGTCGTCACGGCGGCCTCCGCAGGCCAGGTACCCGTCCTCGTCGGAGCGATCGAGACCACCACCGGCCGCGCGATCGAGCGGGCCCGCGCCGCCGAGGCGCTCGGCGCCGACGTCGTCGTCGTCACGGCGCCGTTCTGCACCCGCACCCACGACACCGAGATCGACCGCCACTTCCGTGACATCGCCGCCGCCCTCGACGTACCGGTGCTCGCCTACGACGTGCCGGTCTGCGTGCACAGCAAGCTGGACCCGGAACTGCTCCTGCCGCTTGCCGCGGACGGCGTGCTGGCCGGGGTGAAGGACTCCAGCGGCGACGACGGTTCGTTCCGCCGCCTGGTCGTCGGCGCCCGTGGGCTGCCGGACTTCTCCGTCCTCACGGGGCACGAACTCGTCGTCGACGCGATGATGCTCGGCGGTGCCGACGGGTCCGTCCCGGGGCTCGGCAATGTGGACCCGCACGGATACGTACGCCTCCACGAGGCCGCGATACGCGGCGACTGGACCACCGCACGCGCCGAACAGGACCGTCTCGTCGCGCTCTTCGACATCGTGCGCGCGGCCCGCCCCGGTACGGCGTCCGCCACGGCCGCGGGGCTCGGCGCGTTCAAGACGGCCCTCATGCTGCGCGGGGTCGTCGCCACCAATGTGATGAGCCCGCCGATGCGACGACTCGACGAGGCCGAGACCGCCGCGATCGCGGCCTGCCTGGACCGGGCGGGCCTGTCCCGGAGCTGAGCGGAACCGCAGAGGTCCGTCGGTACAGCCCCTGCTGTACCGACGGACCTCTGTGATTCCTGCTTCTTGTCCGTCGTGGTGCGGGTCAGTCCTTCGAGGCGCGGGTGCGGCGCATCAGCAGGGCGCCGCCGAGCACCATCGCGGCGCTGGCCCCGCCGGCCAGACCCATGTTGGCGTCCGCACCGGTGTGCGCCAGCTGCGGCTTGTGGTGATGGTGGTGGTGGTGCCCATGCGGCTTGTGGTGGTCCGGCGGGCAGTCCGGCTTGTGGTGGTGCGGCGGCTTGTGGTGCGTCGGCGGCTTGTGCGGGGGGTGGACCGGCGGCTTGTGGGGCGGGTGGACCGGCGGCTTGTGGTGGTCCGGCGGGCAGTCCGGGTGGTGGTGGTGCGGCGGCTTGTGGTGCGTCGGCGGCTTGTGCGGGGGGTGGACCGGCGGCTTGTGGGGCGGGTGGACCGGCGGCTTGTGCGGCGGGTGGACGGGCGTCGGAGTGCTGGTGCCCGGGGACTCGTTCTCGCACTCGTTGCCGAACGCGGGGTTCAGCAGGCCGACGACGTCGACGGTGTTGCCGCACGCGTTGACCGGAACGTCCACGGGAACCTGGACGAGGTTTCCGGACAGGACACCTGGGGAGTGGGTCGCGGCGCCCTCGGCGCTCGCCCCCTGGACGCCGCTGCCGCGCCCGTCGCCCTCGTTCTCGTTCTCGCACTCGTTGCCGAACGCGGGGTTCAGCAGGCCGATCACATTGACCGTGTTGCCGCACACGTTGACGGGAACGTGCACCGGCACCTGGACGGCATTGCCCGAGCCGACGCCCGGCGAACCGACGGCGGCACCCTCGGCGGAGGCGTCCGCGAACGCGTACCCGCCGGAGGCGGTCAGAATGCCGGACGCCGCCGCCATCACCAGCACGCTCTTACTCAAGGCTTTTCGCATTGATTGCCCTTTCCTAGGACACGTCGCGCGAGCACGGGGCTCGCGGTTAATTCATCAGGCGGTGCAGTTTCGGCCGAGGACGAAACCCCGGCGCTTTCCGGCGTGATCCGGCAAGTGGTGGTCGCGGCGGAGCGGAGGAACCACGTCGGAACATTCTTCTGTGTAGAGGAATCCACCTTCTGCCGGGTGAACGCCCAAGCCACACGCCTGGTGACACCCATAACGAGGAGAACTTGTCGAGGAAACTCGTACTTCGTGGAAATTTCGTGACCACCCGAACGGATTACATGTATGGATCCGCTCTGACGTCATCCGGCGGCCTCGGCGGTCAACCGGACGGGAGAGACAGATGATTGACACCTCAACGAACAGTCGGACCGGGTAAACGCTTCTGCAACACCTCTGGTGCCCTTTCGCACTCCTGTCCGGACACTCTCGGCGTTCGGGTGAATGGAAAGAACCAAACGTGCGGTCGCGAGTTGGGCAGGAGGCTCCGGTACGGGGCATCCGGTACGAGAAGGGTTAATCGTGATCAAGAAGGTTCTGGCTACGGGCGCTGTGGCCGCCTCCATCCTCGGTCTGGGCGCGACGCAGGCCATGGCGATCGGCGACGCCGGCGGTACGACTTCGGTCAACGGCAACGGAGCCTCGCAGGTCTTCGGCAACGCCGAGACCCGTGGTGACGGCAGCCCGCAGTTCGGCCTGGTTCAGGGCAGCCTGAACAAGCCCTGCATCGGCCTGCCGGCCAAGGTCAACGCCGGCTCGCTCATCGGTCTGATCCCGATCGCGGTCCAGGACGTCAACGTGCTGTCCTCGCCGCAGAACCAGCAGTGCACCGAGAACTCCACCCAGGCCAAGGGTGACGAGCCGCTGTCGCACATCCTGAGCGGCATCCCGGTGCTCTCCGGCAACGGCGCCGGCAACAGCTGATCCAGCCGCAGTGACAGGCCCGGGCCGCCGGCGTTCCTCCTCCGTGCGGCCCGGGCCTGCTGTTGCCCTTCCGGGTATCGGTACATCGGATGGTCCGACGATCCGGCACAGGGCATCGGGCGATCAAAACAGCGTCATTCGGGCGGTTTTCGAGAATCTTCTCCCTGAAGAGTTTCGTCTGCGGTCTTAAATCGTTACGAATTACACCGGCGGAGTTACGAGTGATCAGGACCGCGCTCGTGCGGCACGAAAGACGTGACCGCTCCGGACTCCGTCAAAGAAAGGGACAAACGTGAAGTACACCAAGGTTGCCGCCGTCGCCGCCGGAACCCTGATGGCGATGGGTGTGGCCGCGCCCGCCTTCGCCGACGCCGGTGCCGAGGGCCTCGCCGCCGGCTCCCCGGGCGTCGTGTCCGGCAATGCGATCCAGGTCCCGGTCCACGTTCCGGTCAACGTCTGCGGCAACACCATCAACGTGATCGGTCTGCTCAACCCCTCCTTCGGCAACACCTGCTTCAACGTCTGACCTCTGGTCGGCCCAGCCGAACGCTCATGACAGGACGGCCCCGGAACGCATCCGATGCGCTCCGGGGCCGTCCCCCTTCTCCAATATTCGATCGAGCGGCGCCGAGAAAATGCGGGTCCGTGCAGTTGCCGGGGCGCAGCCGGATCGTTACCCAGGATGAAAGCGGCAGAAGTCACAGCTAAAGAAGGCTGGTGCGGCGCGGATACGCGGCCGAAACGGATGCCGCTGCAGAAGGGAACCCGAAAGTGAAGTACGCGAAGACCGCTGCGTTCGTTGCCGGTTCCGTGGCTGCTCTGGGAACGGCTGCTCCTGCCTTCGCCGTTACCACCACCACGGCCCCCAACTTCAGCCTCAACGGCGGCGTCAACCAGGTGGTGGAGAGCGCACCGCAGGCTGTCGACCCGATCGTCGACACGGTCGGCGGAGCCGCCGAATCGATGCAGAAGAACGGCACCGTCACCAAGCTGGCCGACCAGGCCACCGGCGCGGCCAAGGGGGCGGCCCCGCTGATGGGCGGCCTGCCGCTCGGCGGCTGACTCTCACACCACGGCGGTTCCCCGTTCATTCGTGGCGCCGCGCCTCCCTCCGGTGTTCTGCATGCGGCGAACGACCGGACCGCAGAAATACCGTTCGAGTGAATAGGCACAACCATCCCCGTCGCCGTGAGTTGGTCAGTGCGCTCCGGACAGGCGGGCAACAGAAAACCCAGAAGGGCTATTCAATGATCAAGAAGATTATGGCCTCGGCAGCCGTCGCTGCTTCGATCGTCGGTGTCTCCGCCGCGATCGCCCCCCAGGCCATGGCCGTCGGCAACGACGGTGGTACGACGTCGGTCAACGGCAACGGCGCCATGCAGTCGTACGGCAACTCCGCCACCCACGGCGACTGGAGCCCGCAGTTCGCGCTCATCCAGGGCTCGCTCAACAAGCCCTGCATCGCCCTGCCGGCCAAGGCCAATGTCGGCTCGGTGCTCGGTGCCATTCCGATCTCGGTCCAGGACCTCAATGTCCTGTCCTCGCCGCAGAACCAGCAGTGCACGGAGAACTCCACCCAGGACAAGGGCGACGAGGCCCTGTCGCACATCCTGAGTGGCATTCCGATCCTGTCCGGCAACGGCGCCGGCAACAACTAGAACCGTAAGGCTCCGGTCGCGCGTCGCTGATTCCTCGGCCTCGTCGAGTCCCTCACCACGTGCGGCTTCGAGCCCGCCTGCCCGCAGTACGTGAAACACCGTGGGGTCGGCGCATCCACGCGGCAGCCGTTCTTCGGCGGCCCGGATGTGCCGGCCCCACGTCGTGTGCCCGCAGGCTCCGTCGTCCCCTCGAAGGGGCGGGCGGACTGGGCCGGTTGCCGTAGTGGCGGCGGGCGTCACCCGCCGCACCGGGTAGGAGCCAACCATGGACCAGTACGACAGCCAGCACCCCTGCGGTCGGCAGCGGCGCGCACAGGACGTCACACCCATCTACGACCGGCTGCTCGCCGAATGGCAGGCGGCCCGGGGCGGGCCGGAACCGGCACCGCTCGCGCAGCCCGGCAGGCCCTGTGCGGGAAGCCGGGTTCCCGCCGCCCGTACGTCGGGCGAAGCCTTCGACGGGTGAGAGGAGAGCGTCGAACTTACGCCGGATCGAACTCATTTGAGTGGTAGTGCAGAACCGACGCTTCCGTAGCGGGTTGATCAGTACGTTCCACAACGGGACGCTCCGAAAGGTGAAGCGTGATGAAGAAGATGATGGCCGGCGCAGCAGTGGCCGTGTCCCTGGTCGGCCTGTCCGCCGCCGCGGCCCCCGCGGCCATGGCGATCGGCAACGACGGTGGTACGACGTCGGTCAACGGCAACGGCGCCGTGGACTCGTTCGGCAACAGCGTGACCCGGGGTGACGGCAGCCCGCAGGTCCAGCTCGTCCAGGGCACGCTGAACAAGGCCTGCGTCGGTCTGCCGCTCAAGGCCAACGTCGGTTCGCTCGTCGGCCTGCTCGTGCCGGTCGCGGTCCAGGACATCAATGTCCTGCACTCGCCGCAGAACCAGCAGTGCGCCGACAACTCCACCCAGGCCAAGGGCGACGAGGCGCTGTCGCACCTCGTGAGCGACATCCCGGTGCTCTCGGGCAACGGTGTCGCCAACCACTGACGCCCACTTGAATGCGGGCGATCGCAGGGGAGCACCCTGTGGTCGCCCGCATTCCGGTGCGTCGGCGACTCCGGGGCTCCGCGCATGGTGATGCCCACCGTTCCACGGGGGCGGTGGGCATCGGGCGTACCGGGGCGGCTCAGCCCAGACTGCGTACCGGCAGGACGCAGTGCGCAGAGGTCATGATGACCTCCGGGTCGGCGGCGAACGACCGCAGCAGTTCCTCGCCGACCGGTCGGCCCGGCGTGCCCTCGGGCCATGGACGGGTGGCGAACATCGTGTGCACCTCACCCCGCTGCTCGGCGGCGGCCAGCCACTCGGGCGGTGCGGGGTACTGCGCCGTGAAGTGAGGCAGCGTCAGTACGGCCTGACCGGCCTGGACCAGCAACTTCACCGGGAGCCCCGGAGTCTCGGCGGCATACACCGGACCGCCGCCGGCCGGCAGGCCGCTGCGGTCCAGGGCCACGCGCATCGCGGCCTCACCGGCGGCCGGGCCGTCCGTCCCGTCACCGAGCGAGTAGACGAGGAGGAAGGCGACGTCTGGGCCGCCGTCGGGATGCTCGCCGCTCCATCCGATCAGTGTGATCGTGCCCAACTGGGCCTGTGTGAACGTGCCGGTGGCGGTCTGGGGTGAGGTCATGCTCGGCACCATAACGGCCCGGGACCGGACGATGTGCATGTGTATCACCTGATCGAGGGATATTTGCGGAGATATCCGGCGGATGCGGTTCAGGCGCTCTCTCAGAAGCGGGGCGCCGGACGCCGTAAATCAAATGTGTTGACGCCACCCGATGGCAGCGGGCTATCGTGTGCAGCGTTCCGGACGGCGGAGAAGAAGCGCCGGTGTCGGCCCCGTGCTTGAACCAGGAGGTGAGGACATTGATGACTGTCGCTGCGATGGGCGTTGCCCACAACCAGAAGAGCATCGTTCCCACCCCCGTGGTCGCCGGCTGACCTCTCCTCAACTCTGCGCGCCTGTACGCGCGTTGCCGGGGCCACCCTTTGAAGGGTTTCCCTTGTCTTTCCCGACTTCTCCGTTTCTTTCCTCTTCTCTTCAGGGCTCCACCGCGCCGCATCCGCTGTCCCCGTACGGCTGGGACGGCGACTGGGCCGCCGAGTTCGCGCCGTACGCCGAGCAGGGTCTGCTGCCCGGACGCGTGGTGCGGGTGGACCGCGGGCAGTGCGATGTCATCACCCCGTGCGGCACGCTCCGGGCCGACACCGCCTTCGTCGTTCCGCGCGATCCGATGCGGATCGTCTGCACGGGCGACTGGGTCGCCGTCGACCCCGACGGGGATCCGCAATTCGTACGGACGCTGCTGCCGCGGCGCACGGCCTTCGTCCGCTCGACGTCGTCACAGCGTTCCGAAGGGCAGGTGCTCGCCACCAACATCGACCACATCGCCATCTGCGTCTCCCTCGCTGTGGAGCTCGACCTGGGGCGGGTGGAGCGCTTCCTCGCGCTCGCCATGTCGAGCTCCAGCGGTGACGCGCTGCTGCGCGAGGGGGCCGCCGCCGACGGCGCCGCCGAGCCGATCGTGGTGCTGACCAAGGCCGATCTGGTGCCGGACACCGCCACCTTGGCCTATCTCGTCCAGGACATCGAGGCCATCGCGCCGGGTGTGCAGGTGCTGCCCGTCAGCTCCGCCACGGGGGAGGGGCTCGATGTGTTCGCCGCCATCGTCTCGGGCGGTACGAGTGTGCTGCTCGGGGCGTCCGGTGCCGGAAAGTCGACCCTCGCCAACACGCTGCTCGGCCGCGACGTGATGGAGGTGCAGGCCGCCCGTGACGTCGACGGCAAGGGCCGGCACACCACCACGACCCGCAATCTCCTGGTGCTGCCCTCCGGAGGCGTGCTGATCGACACCCCGGGACTGCGCGGGGTCGGCCTCTGGGACGCGGAGACCGGCGTCGGCCAGGTCTTCTCCGAGATCGAGGAACTGGCCGAGCGGTGCCGGTTCCACGACTGCGCCCACCGGTCGGAGCCCGGCTGCGCGGTACTCGCCGCGGTCGAGGACGGCTCTCTGCCCGAGCGGCGCCTCGACAGCTTCCGCAAGCTGCTCCGCGAGAACCAGCGCATCGTCGCCAAGACCGATGCCCGGGTGCGGTCCGAAATGCTGCGCGAATGGAAGCGCAAGGGGGCCGAGGGCCGGGCGGCCATGGACGCGAAGCGGGGCCGGGTGCGGTAGCCGCAGCCCGTCGGCCGCCTTGTCGACCGGGTTGACGTCCGAAAACCGCGAGTGCGGTACCGGGAAGTGCCGCACACTGGACGGTGTGATGGACGAACAGACCAGGTACGAGGCGGTGAGCAGCCGCGACGCCCGTTTCGACGGGGAGTTCTTCTTCGCCGTCGAAACGACCGGCATCTACTGCCGGCCGAGCTGCCCGGCCGTCACCCCCAAGCGGAAGAACGTGCGCTTCTTCCCGACCGCGGCGGCCGCCCAGGGCAACGGTTTCCGGGCGTGCCGGCGCTGCCGCCCGGACGCTGTGCCCGGCTCGGCCGACTGGAACGTACGGGCCGACGTCGTCGGCCGCGCCATGCGGATGATCGGTGACGGCGTGGTCGACCGGGAGGGCGTGCCCGGTCTCGCCGACCGGCTCGGCTACAGCTCACGCCAGGTGCAGCGGCAGCTCAACGCGGAGCTGGGCGCCGGGCCCGTCGCGCTCGCCCGCGCCCAGCGGGCCCATACCGCACGCGTGCTGCTCCAGACGACCGCGCTGCCCGTGACCGAGATCGCCTTCGCGTCCGGCTTCGCCAGCGTGCGCCAGTTCAACGACACGATCCGGCAGATCTACGCCCGTACACCCAGCGCTCTGCGGGCCGAGGCCGGGACGGGGTCGGGGGCGGCGGTACGGGAGGCGCGCACCACCGGGATCCCGCTGCGGCTCGCCCACCGGGGGCCGTACGCCGCCCGTGAGACCTTCGACCTCCTGGCCGGCGAGACGGTCGCCCGGATCGAGGAGGTCGCCGGCGAGCCCGGTGGCCGCACCTACCGGCGCACCCTGAGGCTGCCGTACGGCACGGGCATCGTCGCCGTCGACGAGCGGTCCGCCGGGTCCTGGCTGGACGCCCGGATCCACCTCACCGACCTGCGGGATCTGACGACGGCCGTACAGCGGCTGCGGCGCCTCTTCGACCTGGACGCCGATCCGTACGCCGTCGACGAGCGGCTCGGCGCCGACCCGCGCCTGGCACCGGGCGTCGCCGCCCGTCCCGGGCTGCGCTCGCCGGGTGCCGCGGACCCGGAGGAGTTCGCCGTACGGACGCTGGTGGGCGGGGCCGGGGCCGAGCGGCTCGTCGAGATGTACGGGAAGGTCCTGGACGTGCCCTGCGGGGGGCTCACGCACGTGTTCCCCGAGCCGGGGGTGCTGGCCGGTGCGGTGGAGGACCCGGCGCTGCGCGCGCTGGCGGCCGCGCTCGCCGACGGAGGCGTACGGCTCGACGCCGGGGCCGACCGCGACGAGGCCGAGCAGACGCTGCTGCGGCTGCCGGGGATCGGCCCGGCAGCCGCAGCGCTCATCCGGACGCGGGCGCTGGGCGACCCCGATGTGGATCCGGAGAAGAGGCCCGAGGCAGAGCGGTGGCGGCCCTGGCGTTCGTATGCCGTACGCCATCTGAGCCTCTAGGAACCTTCGTCGGGGACCCAGTTGCGGATCTTCTTCGGGTGGATGCGGATGAGTTCCTCGCCGGAGTGGGCGATCCGGTCATGGATTCGGCCTCACCAGCGCACCCGTCACCCGTCACCCGTACCGTCCGACGGCTCGGACCATGGTCCCAGGACTTCGGGCCGGTGTTCAGGCGGGCAGGCCCCAGCGTGGTGCGGGCCCGTTCGCCGCGACCGGACGGATGGTCAGGTCCGGGCGGTCGCCCGCGGCCGTGATCAGCGCCGAGTCGCCCTTGCGGAGGTGGATGCGCACCGTGCCGTCGGCCTGCTCCTCGTGCCTCAGCGGTCGTCCGTGCCGGTCGCGGATCTCGACGGGCCCGTCGATGCCGTGGCGTACGACGCAGGGGGCGCCCGCCTCACTGGTCACCCGTACCCAGCGGGTCCGGCCCTCTTCGCGTACCGCGCTGAGCAGGAAAGCGCCCTGCGTACGGAAGTCATGGACGGTCGTCTCCCGCCAGGCGGCGGGCAACGCCGGGAAGACCCTGATGGTGCCGCCCCACGACTGGCACACCATGTCGTGCAGCGACTGGGCCGCCGAGAGCGGGGTCTCGATGACCGGGCCCGACTCCTTGTACATGGTGTTCGCCTGGATGAAGCGGCTCATCAGCTGCCCGAGGTACTTCAGCGCGTCCTCGCCCTTGCCGAGCAGCGCGGACATCGACGCGGCGCCGGTGAAGGTGTAGCCCTGCAGGGCGCCTTCGAAGCCCACCCAGTGGGCGAGGGACCTCTCGATCAGCGCGCGTTCGCCGGGCGTCGCGCCGGTCAGCTCGTACAGCGGGTACACCGCGAGCATGTGCGAGTAGTGGCGGTGTGATTTCGCGAAGGGCACCCCGGCGCCGATCATGAAGCCGTTCGCGTCGACCGGGTACGGCGCGAGCCTGGCCAGGACCTCCTGCCAGCGGGCGGTCAGCGGGTCCCGGACGCCGAGCCGTTCCGCCGAGTCGACGAGGGTGCGGCAGCCCCAGCGCAGCAGCATCAGGTCGTAGTTGCAGTCGGGCGCGTCGACCCCGTACTCGGGCGAGAACGTGGCCGGGAGGTGCAGCCTGCCGTCCGATCCCGGCGCCAGGAAGTGCAGGTAGTAGTTGACGGCCTTGCGCAGCAGCGGGAAGAGCGTGTCGCGCAGGATCGACTCGTCCATCGTGTGGCGGTAGGAGAGCCATACGTTGTGCAGTGCCCAGGTCAGATTGCCGACTTCGGGGGTGGGCGGGTCCTGGCCCGGGATGCCGACGCCGTAGCCGCCGTCGGTGACCGCTGCGCCGTTGACCAGCTGGGGGTCGGTGGTGCGGGGGATGCCGGCCGAGTCGGCCCGGTAGGGGGCGGCGACCTCGCGGGAGAGCTGGTCCCGGAATTCGCTCAGGGCCCGGGTGACGGCGTCCAGCTCAAGGTGGTTGGAGCCGTGGATCAGCCAGTACTCCAGCTGGACGTTGAGGTTCCACCAGGTGTTCGGCCAGGGGGTGGGCTCCAGCCAGGGGCCGGAGGTGGCCATCACGGGCGCGTCCTTGCGCGCCGCCGACGCCGTCTTGTACAGCTGGATCCAGTAGAAGCGCTGCAGCCGGGCATCGGGCAGGGACAGGAAGCTCTTCCGGTAGAACCGGTCCCACCAGGCGCGATGGGGCGCGGCCAGCAGACCGTAGGGAAGCGCGGAAGCGGTCTTGACGGTACGCAGCGCACGGGCGCGGGCCGTCGTCGCCGGATGGGAGTGCGCGACCGTGGCGTACAGGGTGCGGGCCGCGCCCCTGGTGCGCTCCCGCCAGGCGGTGACGTGGTGGCCGCCCGCGAGCAGCGGCTGGACGGCGGTGGTGGTCCCGCCGTGCTGTTCGGTCACCGCGGGCGGGTTGCCGGCGTAGCCGTCCGGGAGAGGCTTGAAAGCGGCCCTCGGGCTGATCGCGTCGGCCGGGTGGAAGACCCAGCGAAAGCCCCGCTCGCCCGCGCTCGGGGTGACCTCCACGGCCAGCAGATCGCTGGTGGAGTGGACGAAGGCCCGGAGCTTCAGGGTGCCCGCGGTGGTGGTGACCGTGCCTTCGAGTTCGGCGGAGTGCAGCCGCATCCACCACTCGATGTCCGTGATGGTGCCGACCGGTTCCAGGGTGAAATGGCCGATCGAGAGGCGGGCGAGACCGAAGAGGGAGCCGAACTCGGGGCGGTGGTCCTGGACCTCGGAGTGCTGGACGTTGAAGCGGATGGCCGTGGTGGTGGCGCCCGGCTCGGCGTAGATGCCGGAGCCGAGGCGGCCGTTGCCCAGATACGGCCCCTCGTACCAGGTCGTCGGCAGCTTCTGCCAGAGCAGGTCGGCGTCGTCCAGGACCGTGCGCCAGGCGTCGTCGGGGGAGTGCACGGTGACCGGTGCCGGGGCGGCGGGGGTGGCGGGGGCGGCCGCCTGTGCGGGGGCCGCCGCGCCGCCCACCACGAGTGCGCCGCCCATCGCGGTGCCGGTGGCGAGAACGCTTCTCCGGGAAGGGGCCGGGGCTTCGTTCCGGGGCAGGCGGGAGGGGTCCGATGCTGGGGGCAAGGCGTCTCCTGGCGGCTCGTACGCAAACACATCGATTCATCCGAGCTATTCCTTCAGGGAAGGTAGGCGCGGGTCATCCTTGCGTCAATGGAGCGAGAGAGATCCGATGTGTTTCCGTATATCTGGATGGCATCCATCTTGTTGTCCAGGAAGCGCGGGGTCAGCTCCAGATCACCGCGCCCAGCCAGGCCCCCGTCACCAGCAGACACGCGAAGAGCTCGACGAGCACCGAGTAGCCGGTCGCCCGCATCACCGAGCGCACCGACGCCCAGCCCGCCCCGCGGCTGCCGAGCCGCAGCCGCTCCGCCCCGTAGATCGCCCCCACGTATCCGGCGATCCCGCCCACCACCGGTACGACGAAGAAGCCCACGATCCCGCCGATCCCACCGAGCATCAGTGTCTTGCGCGGCGCCCCCGACTCTTGGGGGCGGCGAGGTGGCAGCAGCGGTTTCAGCGCCTGGTTCAGCAGGAGAAGGGCGGTGGCCCCGATGAGTACGCCCCAGGCGGCCGGAGTCACGTCGGCCAGCGCCCACCACAGCACGGCGGCCCAGACGATCGCCTGCCCCGGCACCCCCGGCACCAGCACGCCGACCAGGCCGAGGAGCATGACCAGGCCGACGGCAACGAGTTGCCACACACCCATCTGACCAGCCTGCCGGAGTCCGGCCGGTCCCGCCCGTCAGCGCGGCGCCGGGCAGGGGCCGTCGACGCAGCTCAGGGCCGTAGCGGCACGACTGGAACACCGTGCCGGGGTATGCCTCCGGCCCCGCTCGGCCCCGCGTCGTCCGGCCCGCTCAGCCCCGCGTCGCCCGGGACACCCAGCCCCGCTCGTACGCGTGCCAGCCCAACTGCAGCCGGGTCGACACCCCGGTCAGCTCCATCAGGCCCTTCACCCGCCGCTGCACGGTCCGCAGCCCCAGCTCCAGCTGCTTCGCCACGCTCGCGTCCGTCAGCCCGGCCAGCAGCAGGGACAGGATCTCCAGGTCCGTCGGATCGGGCCCGGCGGACTCCTCCTCCATGCGGCCGCTCTCGCCGAGCCTGAGCGGCATCGCGTCGCGCCACACCGCCTCGAAGAGGCCCATCAGCGACTCCAGCAGCCCGGAGGCGTGAACCACCAGGGCCGCGGGCTCGGCGCCCCGACCGGTCAGCGGCACCATCGCCAGGGCGCCGTCGGCGACGACCAGCTTGGTGGGCACCCGGTCGACGACCCGGCACTGCTCGTCGCGGCTCAGCGCGGCCGACAGCTCCAGAATCCCGGACGGCAGCGAGAGCACCTCGCGCTCGACCACCACCCGGAACACCACCCCGCGCGTGGCGGCCTGCTCCTCGGACTCGTTCTCCATTCCGCTCACCGCGATCGGCTTCCCGGTGACCAGGGCGCACACCTCGCTCGTCGCACCCAACTGCAACTGATGGAAACGGTGCGCCACCGCGCTCGCGCCCGTCACCACCTCGACCAGATCGTGCACGGCCGGCTCGGCGGCCTCCGCCCGGTACTCCTCGGCGAGCAGCGCCGCAGCCAGCTCCGCCTGCTCCAGCTCATGGCGCTGCTGGGTCAGCAGCGCCCCCAGCGCCACCCCGGGCGGCGCCGCAACCCAACGGCCCGTGCGGGACGACGACTGCGCGGCCAGTCCGTGCTGTTCCAGCCGGCGCAACGCGCGCTCCGTGTCCGACTCGGGAAGTGCCAGCCGGTGCGCGAGATCGGAGACCTCCGCGGCTCCCACCGCCACGAGCGCGCGGTACGCCGACTCCTGTATCTCATCGAGACCTATGGCTCCCAACATCCCCGGACCCCTCCCGGACGCACTGATTCCGCACGATGCCGCTGTCTTCGGGCGCCCGGTCGTGGCGGAAAGCGGCCACGGCGTAAACCCGCCGTGTACATCATCCCTTTATCGCCCGTCGCTCTGCCAATGTGGCGCCACCGCAGTACCGACAACCTCCGGAATACAGCGCTTTGTTCAAAGGTGTTCCGGTTTTACTTGGGGAGAGCGATGCGTCCGATATCGCGTACGGCGCTGGGAGCGGCCACCGCCGCCGTCCTGGCCGTCACCGCGATCGCACCGTCCGCGGCAGCGCCGCAGGACGACACGACCGCGAAGAGACCACTCACCGGGAGTGCGGCCGCCGGCGCCAAGGCGGGCAAACCGGTCACCGTCACCCTGGTCACCGGCGACAAGGTCCTGGTGAGCACGGACAGTTCGGGGGCCGCGTCGGTCACCGCACTGCCGCGCGAGGACGGAACCGTCCCACTCGTGCAGACCAGGCAGTCCGGCAAGGACCTCTACGTCTACCCCGACACCGCCACCGACGCGCTGGCCGCCGGCACGGTCGACGAGGAACTCTTCAACGTCACCGGACTCGTCCGCCAGGGCTACGACGACGCGAGCACCAAGTCGCTGCCGCTGATCGCCGTCTACGGCAAGGACGTGGCCCGCTCCGCGCCCGCCACCCCGCGCGGCGCCGAGCGCGGACTCGCACTCGACGCCATCGACGGCGTCGCGCTCAAGGCGGACAAGGCGAAGGCCGCCGACTTCTGGTCGGACGTCACCAACACCCGATCCCGCTCGGCCTCCGGACTGAAGAAGCTCTGGCTCGACCGCAAGGTCCAGGCCACCCTCGACCGGTCCACCAAGCAGATCGGCGCCGATCTCGCCTGGGCCGCCGGATACGACGGCAAGGGCACCAAGGTCGCCGTCCTCGACACCGGAGTCGACGCCGAACACCCCGACCTCAAGGGTCGGATCGCGGCCTCCAAGAACTTCACCGACTCCGACACCACCGACGACCGGCAGGGCCACGGCACCCACACCATCTCCACCGTGGGCGGCTCCGGCGCGGCCAGCGACGGCAAGAAGAAGGGCGTCGCCCCCGGCGCCGACCTGCTCGCGGGGAAGGTCCTCAACGACAGCGGCTCCGGCGCCGAGTCCTGGATCATCGCCGGTATGCAGTGGGCCGTCGACCAGAAGGCCGACGTCGTCTCCATGAGCCTCGGCAGCCCGACGCCGACCGACTGCACCGACCCGATGAGCGTCGCAGCCGAGGAACTGGCCCAGAGCAAGAACACGTTGTTCGTGATCGCGGCCGGAAACTCCGGTCCCGCGCTCAACACCGTCTCCTCGCCCGGCTGCGCCCCCAGCGTGCTGACGGTCGGCGCCGTCGACCGCGACGACTCCACGGCCTCCTTCTCCAGCCGCGGACCCGCGATCGGCTCGCACACCCTCAAGCCCGAGATCGCCGCGCCCGGCGTCGCCATCTCGGCGGCCGCGGCGGGCGGCCGCGGTGTGTACGCGTACCAGACGATGTCCGGTACGTCGATGGCCACCCCGCATGTCGCGGGCGCCGCAGCCATCGTGAAGCAGCGTCACCCGGACTGGACCGCCCAGCAGATCAAGGCGGCTCTCGTGTCGTCCGCGAAGAGCGACATCCCCGGTGACGTACGCGAGACCGGTGGCGGCCGCCTCGATGTGAAGGCCGCCATCGACACCACCGTCGTCGGCGCCCCCGCCGTCCAGGCCGGCACCTTCAACTGGCCGCAGGACAAGTCCGACCGCACCACGGTGGACGTCCCGTACACCAACTCCGGCTCCAAGCCGGTGAAACTGTCCCTGAAGGTCCAGGGCGTCACCGGGAACGACGGCTCGGACCTCCGTTCCCCGGTCGCGAAGCTCGGCGCGAGCACCGTCACCGTTCCCGCCGGAGCCACCGTCGAGGTCCCGCTGACGATCGACCCGACCGCGAAGCTGAAGGCCGCCCAGTACGGCGACGTCACCGGACGCGTCCTGGCCACCGGGCCCGGCGGAGTGAAGGTCTCGACTCCGTTCTCGATGTACGTCGGACCGGAGACCGTCACCCTGCGCGTCAAGCTCGTCGACCGCGCCGGCAAGCCCGCCGCGGGCTCCTCCTCGCTGGACGTCATCGGCACGGACACCGCGAGCGGTGAGCGGCGCTTCAACGAAGGCGCCACCGACCAGGTGTACCAGGTGCGCCCCGGCGCGTACTTCGTCTCCAGCTTCATCACCTCGCCGGACCCGAAGGACGCCACCGGCAGGATGGCCGACTCCGTCGGCTACCTCGCCAGGCCGCAACTGAACGTCACCAAGGACACCACCCTGGTGCTGGACGCCCGCAAGGCCCATCGGGTGCAGGTGAAGACGGAGGACCGGGCGTCCGAGAACCGCTCCACGACGCTGTCCTTCGGTCGCAGCTGGGACGGCACCTGGCTGCACTCGGGCTCCATCACCGGTACCGGCGCCGTCAAGAACTACCTGGCCGACGTGCAGGGCACGGCGCACGACGGTGACTTCGAGTTCGCCAGCTTCTGGCGCGCGTACGCCCCGCAGATCGAGAAGCTCTCGGTCGTCGGCGGCGCCGACCTGCACGCCACCGCGGCGAGCACCGGGTCCGTCAACCTCGACGGTACGGGCGAAGCCGCTCTCGTGGACGCGGGCACCGGCACCCCCGACGAGCTGAAGGCCGCCGGCGTCTCGGGCAGGATCGCCCTGGTCGCGGTCGACGACGACGGTTCCCTGGTGACCCAGGCACGGAACGCCAAGGCCGCCGGCGCGAAGGCGGTCATCGCCCACCGGCCGTCCGCGGGCCCGTGGCAGCCGTCGGTCGGATACGGCGCGGCACCGCTGCCCGCACTCGGCATCGAGTCGGGTGAGGCCGACGCCCTGAAGGCCGCCCTGGCCGACGGCCCGGTCAAGCTGCGCTGGAAGGCCACCGCCGCCAGCCCGTTCGTCTACAACCTCGCCTTCCCCGAGACCGGCCCGGTCACCTCGGACCGCACCTACAAGGTCCGCGACGGCAAACTCGGCAAGGTCACCGCCAATTACGAGGCGATGGGCGTCGCGGCCGACTACGTCGACACGATGATCATCAACCGTCCGTACGGCGGGGCCTTCTCCGCCTCCTTCGACACCGTCGCCGTCCCCGGCACGCGCACCGAGTACTACTCGGCGGGCGACACCGGCTGGGAGCGCTACCTCTCCTCCAGCTTCCCCTGGGGCGAGTACATGGTCGACCAGCCCCGTACGTACAAGGCGGGCGCGAAGCGCACGGAGAACTGGTACCGGGGCATCCCGGCACCGGCCGCCCCGCGTGACACCCAGGGCAAGGCCCTGATCGCCGCGGAGCGACAGGACAACCTGATCGGCGTCGCCCCGGGCTTCTGGAGCGACACCGAGCACGCCGGCCTCCAGGGCTCCTTCGGAGACATGGGCAACATGCGGCTGACCAGCGGCGGCGAAGTGCTCGGCGAGTCCGGCTGGCCGTCCGGGGTGTTCACCGTCCCGGCCGGGGACGCCGCGTACGAGCTGACCATGGAAACCTTCAAGACCGGCCAGCCCGCCGCCGTGTGGAAGCGGTCCACCCACACGGAGACCACCTGGAAGTTCCGGTCGAAGCGGGACGAGAACGTCTACTCGCAGGGGATCCCGCTCCTCTTCCCCGGCTACGACCTGATGACCGACGGGCTCAAGACCCTTCCGGCGAAGGACGGTCAGACGATCGGCCTGAGCGTCACCGGCCACGCCGGCTACACGCCCGGAAAGCTGACCGCCGCGAAGGTCTCGTACTCGTACGACGGCGGCGAGACCTGGACCCGGGCCACCACCGCGCAGCAGGGCGGCCACTGGACCGCGACCGTGAACCACGCGGGCGCGGCCGGCAAGCCGGTCACCCTGAAGACCGAACTGACGGACGCCAACGGCAACTCCGTCATCCAGACCGTGAACGACGCGTACGCCGTGCGCTGATCACGTCCTGACCGGTCCGCCGGGCGTCCTTCCCGTGGGGGGTGGGGCCGCCCGGCGGATCTTTTCCACGGACGCTGCTTCCGGGCGATCTTTTCCACAGCCGCTGTTTCCGGACGCTTTGTTTCCACGGCCGTTGTTTCCGGACGACCCGTTCTCCGGACGGCCCGTTCTCCGGACGACCCGTTTTCGTACGGCCCGTTTTCGCACGGCCCGTGCGGTCGAAAATAAGGGCATGAGTCAGCAGGGGGAGAGGCCCGCCGCCCACGAGGACGACTGGTGGCGCAGGCTGTACGACGAGACCGCCAGAGACACCGGGGCGACCAACGCGGCCGACAGCCTCGACGACCGCTTCGACTCGGTATCGGACGCGGTGAGCCCGGACGGGCGCGGGGGGATCGACCGGGCGGGGGAGAGGGCTGGGGAACCGGTCGCGGTTCCGTCTCCGGTTCCGTCTCGGGTTCCGCCTTTGGTTCCGTCTCCGATTCCGACTTCGGTTACGTCTCCGGTTTCGCCTTCGTCGGATGCGCCGGGTGCGCGGGTCGAGCCTCCGCCCCAGCCCTCTGAGGTCGCGCCGTCCGAAGTGGCCGGGTCTCCGTCTTCGCCTCCGGCGCCCGCGCCTGTGCCTGTGGTGCCCCGGCCGCTGCGGGAGCGGGCCCCGTGGGAGCCGCCCGCCGTGAGCGTACGCGCCCCGGGGGCGGCCCCGGCCGGACCGCCGCAGCCGCGCACCTTCGCCACGCCACCGGTTCCGGCCGAACCCCCGGCCGCCGCTGACCTGCCGTCGGCACCGGATCAACCGCCCCTGCCGCCGCAGCCAGCGCAGCCGCCGCAGCCGCCGGAGCCGTCCGTCGCCGCCGGAGCGTCCGCGCCGGTGCCGCCTCTGCCCAGGCGGCCGGTGGCCGGGAGAACCGTCGCCCCGCAAGCCCCCGTCGCCGAGGCCGCCGCACGAGCACCCGGGCCGGAGCCCGCATCCGTCCCCGCCCCGCGCCCCGTGATCGGCCACGTGGGTGACCGGCCGCCCACCTACGACGCCGAGCCCACCGCACTGCCCGCCACCGTCCCCCAGGAGCTCGACGGCCTCGTCGCCGACACCGTGCTCGACGGCGCCCGGTACGGCACGTACACCCTGCGCGCCGCTTCCGTGCGCGGGGACTCCGCGCGGTTCCGGGGCGAGCCACGCCGCGATGCGCTGCTCACCGTACGGTTCGGGACCGACAGGAGCGCGCTCGTCCTGGTCGCCGTAGCCACCGGGGCCCGCGCCACGGAGCGGGCGCATCTGGCGGCGGCCGACGCCTGCCGCTCGATCGGCGCCGCCGTGGGCCGCAGCCATGTCAGGCTCTCCGAGGACATAAGGGCCGGCCGCCGGGGCGACCTCAAGTCAGGACTGCACCGTCTCACCGACCGCAGCTACGGCAAGCTGCGTGCCCGCGCCGCCGAACTGGGTCTCGAACCGGAGCAGTACACGGCGGGGCTGCGCTGCCTCCTGCTGCCCGCGGACCCCGACTGCCGTACCCGGATCTTCTTCGGCGTCGGCCCCGGAGGACTCTTCCGGCTGCGCGACGGCGTCTGGCAGGACCTCGAACCAGAGGCTCCGGAAGCCGGTGTCGCCGACGCCGACGCCGACGGAGCAGCCGTGGTCGGATTCGGCTCCCGTTCCCCGTCCTTGTCGCTGTCTCTGTCGCCATCGCCGTCGCCAACCGCCGGGAGCCCGTCGGGCCCGCCCGCCCGGCCGGCTCAGCCGTTCCGGTTCCGGGCCTCGGTGGCCCGGCCGGGGGACACGCTGCTGCTGTGCAGCACCGGCCTGGCCGAACCGCTGCGCGGCGAGCCCGCCCTCGCCCGGGAGCTCGCCGAACGCTGGACACCCGACCGGGCACCCGGACTCGCGGCCTTCCTCACGGACTCCCAGCTCAGGGTGAAGGGGTACTCCGACGACCGCACGAGTGCCGCTGTCTGGGAGGCGTAACCGCGCGCGGCATGGGTTGATGGATGCGGAGTCCGGAGGCCGAAGCGCGGAAAGGGTACGCACCCATGGCGAAGCAGAACGTGTCGGAGCAGTTCGTCGACATCCTCGTCCGGGCGGGGGTCAAGCGTATGTACGGGGTCGTCGGCGACAGCCTCAACCCGGTCGTCGACGCCATCCGCCGGAATCCGGGCATCGACTGGATCCAGGTCAGGCACGAGGAGACCGCCGCGTTCGCCGCCGGAGCCGAGGCCCAGATCACCGGGTCCCTGGCGGCCTGCGCCGGATCCTGCGGACCCGGCAATCTGCACCTCATCAACGGCCTCTACGACGCCCACCGCTCCATGGCACCCGTTCTCGCCCTCGCCTCGCACATCCCGTCGAGTGAGATCGGTCTCGGCTATTTCCAGGAGACCCATCCGGAGCTGCTCTTCCAGGAGTGCAGCCACTACAACGAGATGATCTCCAACCCGCAGCAGATGCCGCGGCTCCTCCAGACGGCCATTCAGCACGCGATCGGCCGAGGCGGGGTCAGCGTCGTCTCGATGCCGGGTGACATTGCCTCGCAGCCCGCTCCGGAGAAGTCGATCGAGCACGCCCTGGTCACCTCGCGGCCGACGGTACGGCCCGGTGACGAGGAGATCGAGAAGCTCTGCCGGATGGTGGACGCGGCGAAACGTGTGACATTGTTCTGCGGCAGCGGCACGGCCGGCGCCCACGCCGAGGTGATGGAGTTCGCCGAGCGGGTGAAGTCCCCGGTCGGGCACGCGCTGCGCGGCAAGGAATGGATCCAGTACGACAACCCGTACGACGTCGGCATGAGCGGGCTGCTCGGCTACGGCGCCGCCTACGAGGCGACCAACGAGTGCGATCTCCTCGTCCTGCTCGGCACCGACTTCCCGTACAACGCCTTCCTCCCCGACGACGTGAAGATCGTCCAGGTCGATGTGCGGCCCGAGCACCTCGGCCGCCGCTCCAAGCTGGATCTCGCGGTCTGGGGTGATGTCCGCGAGACGCTTCGCTGCCTGACGCCGCGGGTGAAACCCAAGACCGACCGCAAGTTCCTCGACCGGATGCTGAAGAAGCACGCCGACGCGCTGGAGGGCGTGGTCAAGGCGTACACCCGCAAGGTCGAGAAGCACATTCCGATCCACCCCGAGTACGTTGCCTCGGTGCTGGACGAACTGGCCGACGACGACGCCGTGTTCACCGTCGACACCGGCATGTGCAACGTCTGGGCGGCCCGCTACCTCTCCCCCAACGGCAAGCGCCGCGTCATCGGTTCGTTCAGCCACGGCTCGATGGCGAACGCATTGCCGCAGGCCATCGGCGCCCAGTTCATCGACCGGAACCGGCAGGTGGTGTCGATGTCCGGCGACGGCGGATTCACCATGCTGATGGGCGACTTCCTCACCCTGGTGCAGTACGACCTGCCGGTGAAGGTCGTCGTGTTCAACAACTCCTCGCTCGGCATGGTGGAGTTGGAGATGCTCGTCGCCGGTCTGCCATCGTTCGGTACGACCAACAAGAATCCGGACTTCGCGGCGATCGCGCGGGCCGCCGGGGCGTACGGCGTCCGGGTGGAGAAGCCCAAGCAACTCGAAAGCGCTCTCAAGGATGCCTTCAAGCACAAGGGCCCGGCGCTCGTCGATGTCGTCACCGACCCCAACGCGCTCTCCATCCCGCCGAAGATCAGCGCGGAGATGGTGACCGGCTTCGCCCTCTCCGCCAGCAAGATCGTGCTGGACGGGGGAGTCGGCCGGATGGTCCAGATGGCCCGCTCCAATCTGCGGAACGTACCCCGCCCCTGAACGGGACCCGGGGGACGGGGCACGGGCGGGGCACGGGCGAGGTGTCGTGCCGGGGTCACCTCATGCGGGGGCCACCTCACGCCGGGGTCATCTCACGCCGGGGTCAGCCGAACCGTCACGATCTGGAAGGGCCGCAGCGACAGTACGAGACCGTGCTCATCGGTGTCCGCTTCGTGCAGCGGCCGTTCCAGGAGGTCGGTGATCCGGGCCTGTACGACGGGGAATCCAACACGCAGTGTCGTGTTGGCACGCCCGCCCGCGGACTCGTACAGCCGCACGATCACATCGCCGCTGCGGTCCTCGGCGAGCTTCACCGACTCCACCGTGACCGCCGGATGGCCGGTGCTGAGCAGTGACGGCAGGGCCGGGGCCACGGCCGCCCGCAGCGGCAGATTGAGCGCCAGCCCTTCCCGTACCGCGTCCGTGATCTCGCTGCCCGGTGCCAGCGCGTACCTGAACCGGTGCGTACCGAGGTCGGTCTCCGGGTCCGGGCTGCGCGGGGCGCGCAGCAGCGTCAGCCGTACGGTCGTGCCGAGGCCCGCGCCGTGCGGGGTACGGGTCACCTCGTGCCCGTACGTCGAGTCGTTGAGCAGGGCGACGCCGTACCCCGGTTCGGCGACCCGCAGCCAGCGATGGGCGCAGATCTCGAAACGGGCGGCGTCCCAGCCGGTGTTGTCGTGCGTGGGACGGTGGATGTGCCCGAACTGGATCTCGGCCGTCGACCGTTCGGCGTGCACGTCGAGTGGAAACGATGCCTTGAGGACCTTCTCCGACTCCTGCCAGTCCACCTCCGTCTCGATGTCGATCCGCCGGCTGTTCGCGGCCAGACGGATCTTCTGCACGACGCGCGAGGCCCCGAACGACCGCGTGACACGGACGGCGGCCCGCAACGGCCCCTCCTCGACCAGTTCGACGGAGTCGGCGTCGGTGAGATCGGTACGGGTGCGGCGGTAGTGTCGGTCGATGTCCCAGGCGTCCCAGCGATTGGGGTGATCCGGGTGCAGTTGGAGCAGGTTGGCCCGGTGGCCGGGGGCGAGGACGTCCCGCCCGGCGTCGAGATCACGGACGGCGGCGATCAGTCCGTCGCTGTCGATGACGACCCGCAACAGCCCGTTGTCGAGGACGAAGCCTTGGTGAGCCGAACCGGCTGCCGGCCCCTCCGCCGAGCCGCTCGCCGATTCGCCTGCAGAGTCACCCGTCGATTCACCCACGGATCCGGTCGGCGGCTCGCCCGAGTGCCCGGACGCCGTGACCGCGTGCTCCGGTACCGCCGAGTACCCGAACGCCGTGACCATGTGCTCCGGTACCGCCGAGCCGTCCAGCAGGCCCGCGCCCAGCCCGGGTGCCTCGGCCAGCACCGCTGTACGCCCCTCGCCCAGCGACTGCACCCGCGCGCCGGAGGGCAGCACCGCGCTCGCCTCCGCGTCCAGCTCGACGACCTGACTGCGCTGGTACGGCGAGGAGTTGAGCGCCACCAGCCCCTCCGGTCCGCCCAGCGCGGACACCGAGTCCGCGACCACGTCGGCCAGCTCCTCCCGCACCCGGTCGTAGGCGTCGCGTGCCTCCCGGTGCACCCAGGCGATCGACGAACCAGGCAGGATGTCATGGAACTGATGCAGCAGCACCGTCTTCCACAGCCGGTCCAGCCGCTCGTACGGGTAGGGGTGACCGGAGGTTCGCAGGGCCGCCGCGGTCGCCCACAACTCGGCTTCACGGAGGAGGTGTTCGCTGCGCCGGTTGCCCTGCTTGGTCTTGGCCTGGGTGGTGTACGTGGCCCGGTGCAGCTCCAGGTAGAGCTCGCCGGACCAGACCGGCGCCAGTGCGCCGTACTCCTCCTCGGCCGCCGCGAAGAACGCCGACGGGCTCTCGATCCCGACCCGTGGTGACCCCTCCAGATCCTGGAGCCTGCGTGCCTTCTCCATCATCTCGCGGGTGGGGCCACCTCCGCCGTCACCCCAGCCGAACGGGACGAGGGAGCGTGTCGCCACCCCCTTCTCCGCGAAGTTCCTTTCCGCATGGGCGAGTTCGAGTCCGTGGAACTGCGCGTTGTAGGTGTCCACGGGCGGGAAGTGGGTGAAGACCCTGGTCCCGTCGATACCCTCCCACCAGAAGGTGTGATGTGGCATTTTATTGCTCTGGTTCCAGGAGAGCTTCTGGGTCAGGAACCACTTCACCCCCGCCAGCCGCGCCAGCTGGGGGAAGGCGGCGGTGTAGCCGAAGGAGTCCGGCAGCCAGATCTCCTCGGTCTCCACTCCCAGCTCCCGCTCGAAGAACCGCTTGCCGTGCACGAGCTGCCGGGCCAGCGCTTCGCCGCCCGGCATGTTGGCGTCGGACTCCACCCACATCGATCCCACGGGCACCCACTGTCCGTCCGCCACGGCCCGCTTGATCCGCTCCCAGACGTGCGGTTGATGCTCCTGCACCCAGGCGTACTGCTGGGCCTGCGACGCGGCGAACACCAGCTCCGGATAGTCCCGGGACAGCGCGGTGACATTGGCGAAGGTGCGTGACGCCTTGCGCACCGTCTCGCGCAGCGGCCACAGCCAGGCCGAGTCGATGTGTGCGTGCCCGGTGGCCGAGATCCGGTGCGCGCTCGCCGACGCCGGGCGGGACAGTGCCTCGGCCAGTTCGTCCCGGCCGGCTCGCGCCGTACGTGCCACATCGTGCAGGTCCAGCGCGTCGAGCATGCGCTCGAGCGCCCGCAGGATCTCGTGCCGCCGGGAACGGTCGACGGGCAGCTCCCGCATCAGTTCGGAGAGCACCTCGATGTCCAGGACGAGGTGCCAGACCGCCTCGTCCAGCACAGCGAGGTCGGCGGAGGCGAACCGGTAGAGGGGCCGGTCGCCGGCCGTCAGCACGTCCCCAAGCGATGTCGGGGCGAAGCCGTGCTCCAGCACCGCCGGATTGGCTGCCGCCTCCAGCAGCAGCGAGACCGGTTCGCCGCCCGCCGCCGGAGAGGCGACCGTCAGATGCCGATTGCGCGGATGGATGCCCTTGAGCGGGATGCCCGCCGCGTCGTACAGCATTCCCTCGGCCTGGAAACCGGGCCCCTGACCGGAGAACCCGGGGTCGACGACCACCTCGACCCGGCGCCCCGCCCATTCCTCCGGCACGGTTCCCTCCAGCCGGAACCAGCTGGTGGACCACGGCCTCCCCCACTCCGTACCCGCTCTGAACGGTTCGTACGTTCCCTCCAGCGCCCGATCCACCGGCACGGGTTCGCCGGGGAGGTGCTGGACCGAGAGGGTGAGCGGGGTCCGGGCCGAGTACTGGGCCGGGCGGATGAACTGGTGAAGGGCCCGTTCGAGGCGGTCCTCCACCAGGGTGCGGTCGTCGTGCATCACAGTTCCTCGGGGTCGGCGCCTGGGCGGTGTCCATGGCTCCACTTCCCCGGCGACGCCACCTGCACCCCTGCGAACGGCGCGACGGGGTGACGTGGCGACGGGACGACGGGGTGACGGGTCGGCGGGGTGACGGGTCGGCGGGGTGACGCGGCGACGGGGCGACGGGTCGGCGGGGTGACGGGTCGGCGGGGTGACGGCTGATCAACTGGCCCTGCACACACCCTTGGCGCCTCTGAAGCAATGTGACATATTACTGCCGTGCTCACGAGACAGCCCCTGGATGTCGTCATCGTCGGGGCCGGAGTGGTCGGTGCCGCCTGCGCCTACTACGCCTCCCGGTCCGGACTGTCCGTCGCCGTCGTCGACCGCGGACCGGTCGCCGGAGGCACCACTGGAGCCGGGGAGGGCAACCTCCTGGTCTCCGACAAAGTGCCGGGACCGGAACTGGAACTGGCCCTGCACTCCGCCGACTTGTGGCGCCAACTGTCCGAAGAACTGCCCGCCGACATCGAGTACGAGCTCAAGGGCGGCCTGGTCGTGGCGGCGTCCGAGGAGTCCTTGGCCACCCTGTCCACGACGGCCGCCGGCCAGCGGGAGGCCGGCGTCGAGGTGTACCACGTCACATCGGACCGACTCCGCGACGTCGAGCCCCACTTGGCACCGAGCCTTGCCGGGGGCTGCCACTACCCGCAGGATGCCCAGGTCCAACCGGCACTGGCAGCAGCCGGGTTGTTGCGGGCAGCCGGGCACGCGGGAGCGGTACTGCACTCCGGCGAGGAGGTTGTCGCGATACTCAGGGATGCGAAGGGTGCGGTACGCGGGGTGCGCACCGCACGGGGCGAACTGCGTGCCCCCGTGGTCGTCAACGCGGCCGGCACCTGGGGCGGCGCGCTGGCCGCGCTGGCCGGGGTCGACCTGCCGGTCCTGCCGCGCCGGGGGTTCGTACTCGTCACCGAGCCGCTGCCGCGGCTGATCAGGCACAAGGTCTATGCGGCGGAGTACGTGGCCGATGTGTCGAGCGGATCCGCGGCGCTGCAGACCTCGCCCGTGGTGGAGGGAACCCCCGCGGGGCCGGTGCTGATCGGGGCCAGCCGCGAACGGGTCGGTTTCGACCGGACGTTGTCCGTACCGGTGATCGCCCGGCTGGCCACTCAGGCCGCCGCACTGTTCCCCGTACTGGCGGATGTACGGGTGCTGCGCGCCTACCACGGGTTCCGCCCCTATCTGCCCGACCATCTGCCCGCGATCGGCCCGGACCCCCGGGTACCGGGCCTCTTCCACGCCTGCGGCCATGAAGGAGCCGGGATCGGACTGGCCCCCGCGACCGGTCGGTTGATCGCCGATGCGATCGGCGGTCGGCAGCCGGTACTCGATCTCGGCCCCTTCGCGCCCGACCGGTTCGACGCGACCCCCGTGCCCCAGGAGAGGAACCTGTGAGACGCACCCGTGCACGTACCCCCGCCGAACTCGTCCGGGCCCGGCCCGAACCGGAGTTCCGGCTGACCTTCGACGGGCACCCGATCCGCGGGCTGCCGGGCCAGACCATCGCCGCCGTACTCTGGTCGGCGGGCATCCTGACCTGGCGTACCACGCGGGTCCACGGCCGGCCACGGGGAGCCTTCTGCGGCATCGGCGCCTGCTACGACTGCCTGGCCACCGTCAACGGACGTCCCAACCAGCGCGCCTGCCTGCTGCCCGCGCGTCCCGGCGACGCCATCACCACGCAGGAGGGCAACGGCCATGCCCCACTCGACGGCTGATCACCGGCCACGGGACCCGGATCGCGCCGAACTCGCCGTGGTGGGTGCGGGCCCCGCCGGTCTGGCGGCGGCCGTGAAAGCGGCCGACCACGGGCTCGGCGTCGTCCTGCTGGACGCGGCCGTCGCGCCCGGTGGTCAGTACTACCGCAGCCCGGCCGACGGGCTCGGCGCCACCCGGCCCGCCGCCCTCCACCACCGCTGGCCCGTCTTCGCCGAACTCTCCTCCCGGCTCGCGGCGCACCGTGACTCCGGCGCGATCCGTCATCTCCCCGACCACCACGTGTGGACGGTCGAACGAGGCGTCGGCGGCGACTGGATCCTGCATGCCGTCACCGGAGCCGAGGGGGAACGCCGCTCCGCGGTCCGGGCCGGCCGACTGCTGCTGGCGTCAGGTGCCCACGAACGCCAACTGCCTTTCCCCGGCTGGACACTTCCGGGCGTGGTGAGCGCTGCCGGCGCCCAGGCCATGCTCAAGTCCGGCCTGGTGCTGCCCGGCCGGCGAATGGTCGTCGCGGGGAGCGGGCCGCTCCTGCAGGCTGTCGCGCTGTCGCTGGCGCGTGCCGGTGCGAGCGTTCCGGCACTGGTCGAAGCGTCCGGATACGGGGGCTACGCGCGCGCCCCACGGGTGCTGGCCGCCAACCCCGGCAAAGTGGTGGAAGGGGCCCGGTACGCGGCGGCGCTGGCCCGCTCCGGAGTCCGCGTGCTGACCCACCGGGCGGTCACCGACGTACACGGGGACAACCGGGTGGAAGGGGTGACCGTCAGCCGGTTGGACCGCCGTTGGCGTCCCGTGCCGGGATCCGGCCGCGAGATCGCCTGCGACGCGCTCGCCGTGGGGCACGGGCTCGTTCCTCAGCTGGAACTCGCCGTGGCCGCGGGCTGCGCTACGTGCGTGTCCGCCGACGGTACGCACGCGGTCGTCCTGGACGAGCAGCTGAGGACCACCACGCAGGGTGTGTGGGCCGCGGGGGAGACCGGCGGCGTCGGCGGCGTTGAACTCGCCCTCTGCGAAGGCGAGCTGGCCGCGCTGTCGGTCATCCGGGAGTTGCGGGGCGGGGAGCGGAGGGGAGAGGCGCGCAGAACGGTCGCTCTGCGTCGGTCTCGTCGACGTATGCGGGCCTTTGCCGCGCTGATGGGTGCCGTGCACCGGCCGGGGGAGGGGTGGAACGCCTGGCTGACGAGCGACACGGAGGTCTGCCGTTGCGAAGAGGTCACTGCGGGCCGGATCCGTACCGCGTGCGAGGAGCTCGGTGCCGCCGACACCAGGACTGTCAAACTTCTCACCCGGGCGGGCATGGGCTGGTGCCAGGGCCGGACGTGCGGATTCGCCGTCCGCGAACTGGCCGGCGCGCACGGCACCGGACACAGCGACGGACATGGCACCGGACACGGCACCGGACACGGCACCGGAGTCGGCGGTGCACCGGAGGGCCCCGACCGGCGCCCGCTGGCCTGCCCCGTGACGCTGTCCACGCTCGCCGACCTGGCCGATCCCGGATAGACCACCCGGATAGAGCCACCAGGACAGAACCGCTCGGACAGAAGTCCCCCGGACACAACCGCCCGGACGGAACCGCTCGGACAGAAGCCCCCGGGCGCAACCGCCCGGACACAACCGCTCGGACAGAAGCCCCCGGGCGCAACCGCCCGGACACAACCGCTCGGACAGAAGTCCCCCGGACACAACCGCCCGGACAGAACCGCCTGGGCACGATCACCTGGGTAGAACCTGCCTGGGTACCACCACAGCCATGCCCCGACACGCTTCGGTATCGCGTGCCGTCCACCGCTGTCCGCGCTTCCCTCTCGCCTCACTGTGACATGTCACACCTCTCAAGGAGCCACGATGCAGACGAACACCCTCCCGCGCACACACCCCTGGCACGGTGTCATGGTCGCCACCCCGATCACCCTGCGCGACGACTGCACGATCGACTACGACGCCTATGGCGCACACGTCCAACAGCTCATCGCGGCCGGTTGCGACGGGGTGGTGCCCAATGGATCGCTGGGGGAGTACCAGACCCTGACCGACAGCGAGCGCGAGCAGGTGGTCAAGGTCGCCGTCGACGCGGCGGGCGACGGCAGCCGCGTCATGCCCGGCGTCTCCGCCTACGGCAGCGCGGAGTCACGGCGCTGGGCGGAACGGGCCGCGGAGGCGGGCGCCGGCTCCGTACTGCTCCTGCCGCCGAACGGCTACCGCTGCGAGGACGAGGCGGTCCGCGCCCACTACGCCGATGTGGCCCGAGTCGGGGTTCCGGTGGTCGCGTACAACAACCCGTACGACACCAAGGTGGACCTGACACCGGGCCTGCTCGCCGCACTCCATCAGGAGGGCAGCATCGTGGCGGTCAAGGAGTTCAGCGGTGATGTCCGAAGGGCCTACGAGATCGCTGAACAGGCCCCCGGCCTCGACCTGCTCGTGGGTGCCGACGACGTACTGCTGGAACTGGCGCTGGCCGGGGCCGTCGGCTGGATCGCCGGCTGCCCGAACATGCTGCCCTCCTGCTGCGTCGAGCTCTACCGGGCGGCTGTGACGGGTGACATGGCAACCGCGCTGCCTCTGTACCGGGAGCTGCATCCCCTGCTGCGGTGGGACTCGAAACCGGAGTTCGTCCAGGCCATCAAGGCTTCCATGGACGTCGCCGGACGCCACGGCGGCCGTACTCGCCCGCCGCGGCTTCCCCTGCCCGACGACGACGCGGCCGCCGTACGCGCCGCGACCGAGAAGGCGCTGGCCGAGGGCCTCGGCTGAGCGCCGTTCCGGCACCGTACGTCCGGTCGGTGTCCGATCCAGCCCATGCCTCGCGCTCTTCGTCCTCTTCATGACGAACCCAGGGGGAGCCTTGCAGACACGTCACATTTTCCATGCAGTCGACTCACATACCGAGGGCATGCCCACCCGCGTCATCACCGGCGGCATCGGAACCATCCCCGGCGCCACGATGGCCGAACGGCGCAGCTACTTCCAGGAGCACCGGGACGCCGTGCGCACCCTCCTCATGTACGAACCGCGCGGCCATGCCGCCATGAGCGGCGCGATCCTTCAACCGCCCACCCGGCCCGACGCGGACTTCGGCGTCCTCTACATAGAGGTCTCCGGGTTCCTGCCGATGTGCGGGCACGGCACCATCGGCGTCGCGACCGTTCTGGTGGAGACCGGCATGGTCGAGGTCACCGAACCCGTCACCACCGTGCGGCTGGACACCCCGGCCGGACTCGTCAGCGTCGACGTACAGGTGCGTGACGGCGCGGCCACCGCCGTCACGCTGACCAACGTTCCCGCGTTCAGCGTCGCGCTCGACCGGACGGTGGACGTGCCCGGCCACGGACCGGTCCGCTATGACCTCGCCTACGGCGGCAACTTCTACGCGATGGTGCGTCTGTCCGACCTCGGGCTGCCCTTCGACCGGGAGCGCAAGGGTGACATCCTGGCGGCCGGACTCGGACTGATGGACGCGGTCAACGCGGCCGACCGGCCCGTTCATCCGGAGGACCCGGACATTCACGGCCTCAAACACGTACAGTTCATTGCGCCCGGTTCCGATGCCCGCCACTCCCGGCACGCGATGGCGATCCATCCCGGCTGGTTCGACCGGTCGCCCTGCGGAACCGGCACCTCGGCGCGCATGGCCCAACTGCACGCACGCGGCGAACTGCCCCTGGATTCCGACTTCGTGAACGAGTCCTTCCTCGGAACCTCGTTCACCGGGCGTCTCATCGAGAAGACCACGGTGGGCGGGCTGCCCGCCGTCGTCCCGACGGTCACGGGCCGCGCCTGGATCACCGGTACCGCACAATTCTTCCTGAACCCGTCCGACCCCTTCCCCGAAGGATTCCTGCTGTGAACCTGCCCCTGCTCGGCGCCGACGACATCGAGGCCCTGGGACCGACCGGAGCCGTGGACGCCCTGGAGGCGGCGCTGAGCGGGGGACTCGATCCGGAGACGTCGCCGGCCCGGCACCATGTCACAGTTCCGGGCGGAGAGCTGCTGATCATGCCTGCCACCACCCGACGGGTGACCGGGGTGAAGATCGCCGGAGTCGCCCCCGGCAATCCGGCGCACGACCTGCCCCGGATCACCGGAAGCTATCTGCTGCTCGACGGTCCCACCCTGCTGCCGCTCGCCCTGCTCGACGGAGCCGCGCTCACCACGCTGCGCACACCGGCCGTGTCCGCGCTCGCGATCCGGCACCTCACCGGACCCGTGCTGCGTCACATGGTGCTCTTCGGAACGGGCCCGCAGGCGTACGGGCACCTCGCCGCGGTGCTCGCGGAACGGCACGTGGAACAGGTCACCGTGATCGGCCGGACTCCGCGCCGGGTCGACGCACTGGTGGAGCACGCCCGCCGGCTCGGCGTGGACGCCCGTGCGGCCGAGGAGCAGGGGGCCGAGGCGGTCGCCACGGCCGATCTGGTGCTCTGCTGCACCACGTCCGCGACCCCGCTGTTCGACGGCACCCTCGTACCGGACGGGGCGACGGTCGTCGCGGTCGGCTCGCACACACCGGATGCCCGGGAGGTCGACACCGCTCTGGTGTCGCGCTCCGCCGTGTTCGTCGAATCGAGGTCGGCAGCCCTGTCGGAAGCGGGGGACCTGCTGATCCCGATGGCAGAAGGGGCCTTCAGCGCCGAGGACATCACCGGCACCCTCGCCGACCTGGTGGCGGGCCGGGCTCTCGGCGGGAAGCCGGTTGCCGAGGAGCGCCCCAAGTTCTTCAAGAGCGTCGGAGCGGGCTGGGAAGACCTCGCGGTCGCCGCCGCGGTGCACGGGAATTCGGCGCCCTGAGCGAGTTGTCCACAGGTCCAGAACGACGGACCCGAGCGGGAAACGTGACATTGTATTCTGAGGGCCCGTACGGCGCTGGAGGAACACATATGGCCCGCCTGACGACGCTCAACGCCATCTCGGCGCAAGAGCACTTGCGCGACCGGGTGGCGAACGCCCTCAGAGCGGCCCTGATCGCCGGGGACCTCCGTCCGGGCGTGATCTACTCCGCTCCCACGCTGGCCGCAGAGTTCGGGGTGTCCGCCACCCCGGTCCGCGAGGCCATGCTCGACCTCGCCCGCGAGGGCCTGGTCGAAGCGGTTCGCAACAAGGGCTTCCGGGTCACGGAGCTGACCGAACAGGACCTCGACGACTTCACCGAACTCCGCGCCATGATCGAGGTGCCCACGGTCGGTCGCATTGCCCGGATGGGCAAGACGAGGGAGCTGAAGGCGCTACGGCCGCTCGCTCTGGCGATCGTCGCCGCCGCCACCGAGCACGACATCATCGGCTACCTGGAGGCGGACCGTCGCTTCCATCTGGAACTGCTCGGACTGGCGGGCAATCGCAGACTGGTCGAGGAGGTTGGCAACCTGCGCAAGCGTTCACGGCTCTTCGGACTCAACCGGCTCGACTCGACAGGTCAGTTGACCACATCGGCCGAGGAGCATGTCCAGCTGCTCGACCTCATGATCGCGGGGGACGCGCAGCGCGCCGAGAGGTGCATGCTGGCTCATATGTCACATGTCAGGTCGCTCTGGGCCGAGGAGGACGCCGACGACACGGGTTCGGGAGGCTTCCGGATCAGAAGGGTGACACTGCCGGTCGGGGACGCCTGAACCACCGGGCGCGCCGCGGCGCCCGAGAGGCGCTCCCGGTGCGCCTGGGGTGTCTCGTCTTCCGCCAGCCGATTCCGGCCGCCCCGCGGCGCACTGCCGCCGTCGGTCGCCCTGCGGCGCACTGCCCCCAGTCGGCCGCCCCGCGGTGCACTTGCCCCTGCCGGCCGCCCTGGCAGGGCCGGGGAGGTCGTTGAAGTGGGCCGTTCGGACCGGCTTCCTGCTCAGCCGTCCAGCAGGGCGGCCATCCACTCCTCGATTCCGTCGGCGGTGCGCGGCAGCGCGGACGACATGAGGCGGGCGCCGTCGGCCGTGATCACGAGGTCGTCCTCGATCCGCACCCCGATTCCGCGCAGCGACGGGGGCAGTGTCTCGTCGTCGGGCTGGAGATAGAGCCCCGGCTCCACGGTCAGCACCTGGCCGACCTCCAGCCGCCCGTCCAGGTAGGCGTCAGCGCGTGCCTGGGCGCAGTCGTGGACGTCCATTCCGAGCATGTGGCCGCTGCTGCAGAGTGTGTACCGGCGGTAGAAGCCGTTGTCGGCGTCGAGCGCCTCATCGGCGGACATCCGCAACACGCCCCATTCGTGCAGTCCTTCGGCGATGACCCGCATGGCCGCCAGATGGAAGTCACGGAATCGCGCACCGGGGCGCAGGGCGGCGATACCCGCCTCCTGCGCGGCCAGCACCAACTCGTACACGCTGCGCTGGACGGGGGAGAAGCGGCCGGACAGCGGCAGGGTACGGGTGATGTCTGCCGTGTACAGCGAATCGGTCTCCACCCCGGCGTCCAGGAGCAGCAACCGGTCGCGGTCCAGTGCACCGTCGTTGCGGATCCAGTGCAGGACACAGGCGTGCGCCCCGGCTGCGGCGATCGTGGAGTAGCCAGGACCGTTGCCCTCGAGCCGGGCCCGCAGATCGAAGACGCCCTCGATCCAGCGCTCGCCGCGACGGTGCCGCAGCGCCTGCGGGAGGCTTCGCACGACATCCTCGAACCCTGCCACCGTGGCATCGACGGCATGCTGCAACTGATCGGTCTCCCACGGGTCCTTGACGAGGCGGAGTTCGCTGAGCACCTCCGTCAGTCCGGCCGGAGCCGACCGTCCGGGTGCGAACGGACCTCGGCCGCACAGCAGTTCGTCGACGGTGGGGTCCACGCCGTCCAGCACCCGTACGGGCGGCTGCGGTCCGGTCAGCAGCTTCTCCCAGGCGTCCAGGTGTGCGCAGCGGATGCCGGTCACCCGGGTGGCCTCCGCCAGGTCGGGCCGGCGTCCGACCCAGAACTCCCCGTATCTGCGGTCGCGGTAGAACTCGTGGCCGGTGCGCGGTGACCGGGGGCGCAGGTACAGCACCGCTTCGTGCCGCTCGTCGCCGTCGGGTTCCAGAACGAGGACATGGCCGGCCTGGTCCTCGCCGGTGAGGCCGGTGAGCCAGGCGTAGCCGGTGTGCGGACGGAACCGGTGGTCGGTGTCGTTGGACCGGACCGCGAGCACGCCCGCCGGGATGATCAGGCGTTCGCCGGGGAAGCGGGCGGCGAGCCGGGCGCGGCGGGCGGGTGTGACGTCGTACGGGGGGACGCGGATGTCAGCCGGTAGCGGGGTGTCCGCCCATGCCATGCCCATGAAGGCGTCCAGCGCGGGCGACACCGGCAGGTCATGACTGCTGGTACGGGGGGTGGAGAGGGAATGGGGCACGGGCATGGCTCCTTGGTGCTTTGCCGGTGCGCAGCCGAAATCCATTGCTGCGGCGCCGAGTTGGCGCGGAGATGAATGTGCGCGAGAGGACTTCCAAAGAACATGTGACATGTGCCATTGTACAGCGCGCAGCCGGGATGAGGTCGTGTCCATGCCATAGAGCTCAGATGGATCCGGTCCGGCCCCACCTCGCGCGATCCCCCACAGCCGCGCACTGTTGCGCGGTCACCACTCCGCTGGGAGGCGGCACGTGAAGAACCGAACGGTTCGACAAAGATTTACCGGACTGTCCACTGCGGTCCTGGCGGCATGCCTGGGCGTGGGCCTGCTCTCCGCACCGGGCCAGGCCGTCGAGCGACCCCCCACCGCATCGACAGCGACCGGTCACAGCCGGACCGGCGACGCCGGTCCGGTCCGTACGGGCGGTGGGCCCGCCGCAGAGCCGGGCGGCCCCACCGCCGAGGCCCCGACCGCACCTGTGGACGACGCCACCCACGTCGGCCGCAAGTCCCTCAAGGCCGCCGACCGCCCGCCGTTGTCCGCATCCAAGGACGCACTGCGGCGGGACTACGACGACCCCGGCGCCGCGCTCCCGAGCCACCTGGCGCCTTCGATGAAGGCCGACGCCAAGGCCAAGGCCGGCTCCAAGGCCCGGACCGCGGCCGAGTGCAATGTCAGCGACTTCACCAGCCGCACCGGAAGCGACCTCGTCCAGCAGATCAAGTCATCGACGACCGACTGCGTCAACACGCTGTTCCGTGTCAAGGGCAACGACGGCAATCTGGCCTTCCGGGAGGCGCAGATGGTCACCGTCGCCAACGCCCTGCGCGATGGATCCGCCGCCTACCCCGGCGACAGCAGTACCGGCATGCCCCAGCTGGTCCTCTATCTCCGAGCCGGGTACTACGTGCAGTACTACGACCCCGACACCGTGGGCAGCTACGGGCCGGAGCTGCGTACGGCGATCCAGGGCGGGCTCGACGCGTTCTTCGCCTCCTCGCACGCCTTTGACGTCACCGACGCCAACGGGGAGACCCTGTCCGAGGCCGTCATATTGATCGACAGTGCCGTGGAGAACGCCCGCTACCTGTCTGTCGTCAAGCGGTTGCTGGCCAACTACGACTCCTCGTACAACAGCTCCTGGTACATGCTCAACGCCGTGAACAACGTGTACACGGTGACATTTCGCGGTCACCAGGTGCCGGAGTTCGTCGCCGCCGTGGAGGCTGATCCAAGCCTGCTGGACGCCCTCCATGACTTCGCGTCGCGCCATCTGGACCTGCTGGGCACGGACCGGTCGTACCTGACCTCCAACGCGGGACTTGAGCTCGGCCGCTTCCTTCAGGAGGCCTCCCTGCGCCCCAAGGCAAGCCCGTTGGCCGCCGGACTGCTCGGCCAGAGCTCCATCACCGGCCCCACCGCCCCGCTCTGGGTCGGCGTGGCGCAGATGGTCGAGGCCTACGACAAGGCGAACTGCTCGTACTACGGCACCTGCGACCTCGCCCAACGCCTGAAGAGTGCGGTTCTCCCCGTCAGCTACACCTGTAGCGACAGCATCCGCATCCTGGCGCAGCAGATGTCCACCGCGGACCTCGACGCGAGCTGCACCAGTCTGCGCAACCAGGACGCCTACTTCCATGACGTCGTCCGGGACAGTGGTCCGGTCGACGGCGACCGCAACACCACCATCGAGGTCGTGGTCTTCGACTCCAGCAAGGACTACCAGACCTACGCCGGCGCGATCTACGGCATCGACACGAACAACGGTGGCATGTACCTGGAGGGCGACCCCGCGGCGGCAGGCAACCAGCCCCGGTTCATCGCGTACGAGGCGGAGTGGGTCCGCCCCGAGTTCCAGATCTGGAACCTCAACCACGAGTACACGCACTACCTCGACGGCCGCTTCGACATGTACGGCGACTTCGGCGCCGGAATGACCACTCCGACCGTCTGGTGGGTCGAGGGCTTCGCGGAGTACGTCTCCTACTCGTACCGCAAGGTCACCTACGACGACGCCGCCGCCCAGGCCGCGAACCACACCTACACCCTGCGGACCCTGTTCGACACCACCTACGACAACGCCGACCAGACCCGTATCTACAACTGGGGCTATCTGGCCGTCCGTTACATGCTGGAGTCCCACCGCGCGGACGTCGACACGCTCCTCGGCCTCTACCGGAAGGGCGACTGGGACGGTGCCCGCACCCTGCTCACATCGACCATCGGCAGCCGCTACGACGCCGACTGGAACACCTGGCTGACCGCCTGTGCGGCCGGCAGCTGCGGCACCGGCACCAACCCGCCCACCGAGCCCGGGGCCGAGTGCGCCGGGACCGACACCAGGGAGCTGGGCAAGGACTGCAAGCGCAGCGGGCTGACGGCCGTCAAGGGCGACTACGCCTATCTGTACGTGTTGATTCCGGCGGGCACCGCTCAGCTGAAGATCACCGCGTCGGGCGGAACGGGCGACGCCGACCTCTACTACAGCGCGGACAGCTGGGCGACCACCGACAGCTACACCAGCCGGGCCGTCGGCGCCGGGAACGAGCACACGCTGACCATCGACAACCCGGCACCCGGATACCGCTACATCAGCCTGCACGGCGTTGAGAAATTCGACGGTGTGACCGTCTCCACCCAGTACTGACCAGTACTGAGAGCCTTCGGACACATGACAACGGCCGGCCCGCGCAGGGGGTTTCCCTCCGCGGGCCGGCCCTGCCGAACCTCACCGGCTCACAGCAGCCGCAGCCCGCCGGGCGGCGTTCCGTCCGTCAGGGTCTCCACGAGCAGGTCGAACAGGGTCGGCCCCCGCCCCGCCAGGGCGTTGTCGAGCCGCCGCCGGACCGCAGGTCTGTTGGTGGGGTGCACCCGGTCCAGACTCTGCCGCAGATAGCGCGCCGTCTCCGCATGTCCCAGGGCCTGCGCGGAGAGCGCGTGGTCCCGCCACTCGAAGACGAAGTCGTCGTCCGGCCCGCCCATCCCGCCGCTGAGGCAGTCCGCGAGGGCGTCGAAGTTGCGTCCGAAGTATCCGCCGGGGCCGTTCACCGCCTCGCCGATCACGTTCCAGAACTGCTCCAGGCCGGTGACCCGGGAGCCGTCGATCACATAGGTCACGGTCATGGGTGGAGGGTACAAGTCCGGTTGCCTCCACCGGTCCGTGATCCGCGCCGCAGGTGGGGGTCTACGGCGCGGATCGGCTCGGAGGGGCCGGGCTTCAGCAGCCCTGGTCGATCAGGTCGAAGGTGGCGTAGTGGTCGCTGGTGTAGTAGTCCTCCTGCGCCTCTTCGCCCGTGATGACGCGACGCGCGCCGCGGGTCGGGGAGCCGGGGGTGACGACCGTGTACTCGTGGTAGTAGCCGGTGCTCTGGCTGGGCAGGACGCCTTCACGGTTCTGGAAGACGGAGCCGTCCTGCGAGTACGGGAACGGGCCGCCTGCCTCGATCAGATCGAGGGTGTCGTGCGCCTGGGCGGGCAGCGCCGAGTAGCAGATGCTGCCGACCGAGGTGATGCCGGCACCGGTGGTGGCGACCGGGTCGGTCGCGGCGGTGGCGGTCGCGGTGACCGGGCCGCCGACGAGGAGAACGGACAGGAGGGCGGCAGCGCCGCCGAGCGTGGTGATCCGTGGGGGGATTCGCATGACCACCATGATGACGCGCGTAGACACGGTGCCGTCAACGCCAACCGATGTGAATTTTTTGGAAGTTAACCGGGGGGACGGAAATGTGTCGCCGATGTGTCCGAGGACCCGTGGGCCGTTCCGCCCGCCTGTTCACTTATTGATGTGTCGACAAGCGTGACGGCCGGGCTGCGGGGCATGCATCCCCGTGGAGATGTTCCTCGAAGGCGTTCGACGAGACGGCGAGCAGGGGGCGATTCACTGTGCGGGCGGGGGAAACGATGGAGTGTCAGGGAGATGCCGATTCCATGGCGGACGGGACGGCTCACGAGCCGGGCGCGCAGGGGCAGCAGCCAGTCCGGCTGCATCGCAGACTGGCCCGTACCGACCTCGCGGCCGTGAGCGAAGTGCGGGGCGCGTTACGGGAGTTCCTGCGCTACCGGTGGCGGACCGAGCCGGCCGAGGTGGCGGAGCTCCTGCTCAGCGAGCTGGTGACCAACGCACTGATCCACACGAGGCACGGCGCGGTCGTCACGGTGAGTGTGGCGCCCGCCAAATTACGGGTGGAGGTACGGGACTTCGCGTCCGGGATGCCCCCGTCGTGCGTACCGGACGCCGACGACGGTACGCACGGCCGGGGGCTGTTCCTGGTGCGGAGTCTCGCGGACGCCTGGGGGATCGGCACCCACCCGCTGGGCAAGGTCGTCTGGTTCGAACTGGACGGCGAAAGGCCCTGAGAACCCGGAGTGGACCGGGCCATCAGGGCCTCTTGCGGCAGACCGGCGGAACGCCCGCGGATCTGTGTGGACCAGTGGATCAGCCGAACTGCTGCTCCAGGTCCTTCAGTTTCCGCTCCAGCGAGTCGAGCCGGGGCAGTGCCTGGGTGTCGTCCTCGGCGGTGAGGTCGACGGTGATCGGATCATTCGCGTTCCGCTCCGGGGCGCCGGGGTTCGGCCCCGTCACGGCTTGCAGGGATGGCCGGGGACGCAAGGGCAGTTGCCCCGGCTCGGATATGGCGGGCTCCACGGCGGACGCCGATGTCGGGGCGATCGCCTGGATGTCCACCTGGGTGCCGCCCCGGCCGACCCGGCGCCAGGCCCGGTTCTGCCGGTTCAGCGCCTTGATGTGGGCCCGGTCCAGCTTCTCCTGGTCCTTCCTGCGGAGACGGTTCTGCTCCTTCTCCCGCCGGTCCTCACGTACTTCCTCGACGGCTTCGTCCAGGGTGCGCACGCCCTCCAGCAGCATCAGCGACCAGGCGCCGAAGGTCTCCCGGGGGGCACGCAGCCACCGTACGATCCGGATCTGCGGCAGCGGACGGGGCACCAGGCCCTGTTCGCGCAGCGCGGCCCGGCGGGTCTGCTTCAGTGCCCGGTCGAAGAGCACGGCCGCCGAGAGCGACATCCCCGCGAAGAACTGCGGGGCGCCCGCGTGGTCCACTCCGCGCGGCGCGTGCACCCAGTTGAACCAGGCCGCGGCGCCGGCGAACGTCCATACGAGCAGCCGTGAGCCCAGCGCCGCGTCACCGTGGCTGGCCTCGCGCACCGCGAGTACGGAACAGAACATCGCGGCCCCGTCGAGGCCGAACGGAACGAGGTATTCCCAGCCCCCGGAGAGGCCGAGGTTCTGCTCGCCGAAGCCGACGAGCCCGTGGAAGGAGAGAGCGGCGGCGACCGCCGCACAGCAGAACAGCAGGATGTACGAGGCGGTGGCGTACAGCGCCTCCTTGCGTCTGCGACGCTCCTCGCTGCGTTCCCAGCTGTCGTCGGCAGCGGAATCGTCAGCGGCGCGCTTGCCGCGTGCGACCACCGCCACCGCCGCCAGGACCCCCACGAGCAGCACGGCGCCCGGAAGCAGCCAATTCAGCGATATGTCGGTCAGTCTCATGCGCGGTCCCTTGCGTCGCGTAGGGCATTTCGGGCGCCATGATTGCCGAAACCCCATCATGCACAGGGGGTTTCGGGGCAAGAGAACGCCATTGGGTTGGCAGCGCATACGGATAGCCGGGATCTGATCGAATATTCGTACGCGGCCAATGATCTGCGTTCGAATAGTACTACCCGTGCGGGTGGTGTGGATTCAGTGAGCGAGCGTCAGTTTCCGTACCCGGTCCGCGTCGCAGGTGCGGGGGCAGGTGACGCAGGTGTCGTCGGGGCGGAGCGTGTAGAAGAGGCAGCAGCTCGCCCGGTCGCGGGTGGGCAGCGGCTCGCCGTCCGGCCCGGTCAGTTCACGGAACCCGGCCGAGCCGACGTACGGCTTCGTGGTCCCGGGCAGGAGTGACTCCAGCTCGGTCATCGCCCGCCGCTCCTCGCCCAGCAGATGGGCGATGTACCAGAGCCCCTCGACGATTTCGTCCGTCGCCATGCCCCACAGGGCCCGCCTGCCGCGCCGCATCCGCGGTCCGAAGCCGTCCAGCACCGGGCCGATGTGGTCGGCGACCGAGGCGAGCACCTCGGCGCGCAGCGCGGCCTCGTCGGGGACCACCCGGGCGCCGGGCAGTCCCGCCGCCGGATCGTCCGGGAGGCAGGCGAATTCCCGTATACGGACGGTCAGATGGCCCAGTGCCCGCTGGAACGCCACGTCCTCGACGGGGATCCGGGGAACGCGCCGGTGCAGGAACCACGGCACCGTCACCAGCAGGCAGGCCGGCCAGGCGTACCGGTGCAGCCCGAAGCTGGCGACCACGTCGGGCCGGGGCTGCTGCCCGTAGTCCCGCAGCACCTGCGCGTGGTCCCAGGCGAGGAAGGCGTCGAGAGCGGCGCCTCCGGCCGCGAGCTCGTCCGCGCCCACCCAGCCGGCGCCGCGCGGAGCGGCGTCATCGTCCGTCAGCACCTCGACGCGCAGCCCGGGGAAGACCTCGGCCAGACGCGCGTACGCGCCCGTCGTCGCGGACGCGGTGGTGTCGGGAAGCAGGGCGGGGAGTGTCATGCAGGGACCACCAAATCGCGATCGTTTGCAGGTAAGCCTTACCTTACCCGAACAGATCGATGTTTGAACTGGGGCCTGCTCCGCCTATCGTGCAGAGGGGCATGGCGCACGCGAGCCGAGCCCACGGCAGGCCGAGGAGGTCCGAGTGGAGCAGGGCAGAGCGCCGGAGCAGGCGCGACCGTCGTGCGCGCCCGCCGCGTCCGCGCCCCCCTCGACGTCCGTACGGGTGCCCGAACAGGCGCGTGGCGAGCAGGCACGTGGCGAAGAGGCACGCAGGGAACAGGCGCGTGGCGAACACACCCACGGCGAGCAGCTGTCCCCGCGCGCGGGGGTGCAGCGGTACTCCGTACGCGGCCAGATCCTCGACGCCCTCCGTGCCGCCCTGGTCGACGGTCAACTGGTCCCGGGCCAGGTCTACTCCGCCCCCGCCCTCGGCGCCCGCTTCGGGGTCTCCGCGACGCCGGTGCGCGAGGCGATGCAGCAGCTGGCCGTCGAGGGCGCCGTCGAAGTCGTACCGAACCGCGGATTCCGGGTTTCCCAACGGGGCCCGCGCGAGCTGGCCGAGCTGGCCGAGGTACGGGCCCTGGTCGAGGTCCCCGTCATACTGCGGCTGGCCCGCACCGTCCCGCCGGCCCGCTGGTGCGCCCTGCGTCCGCTGGCCGACGCGACGGTGGCGGCCGCCGCGATGGGCGACCGGGCGAGCTACGCCGAGTCCGACCGGGCCTTCCACGGCGGGGTCCTCGCGCTCTGCGGCAACGAGCAGTTGGTGATGGTCGCCGACGACCTGCACCGCCGCTCGCAGTGGCCCCCGGGCAACAACCCCGTCACCCGCCGCGCCGACCTGCTCGCCGACGCCGCCGAGCACACCGCCCTGCTCGACGCGCTCATCGCCCAGGACCTGGCCGTCGTGCGGTCGCTCGTACGGGAGCACTTCGCCGGTGCCGAGAACTGAACCGGGACGGTCCGTCCGCCCCGCATCCGGAGCGGGTTAGGCTACGCCCCTGATCACATGATCGTTCTTGGGGGCGGGAATGGCGGGAGGCCGGGCGTCACTGTCGGTTGCCGGGCTGCTGATGGCGGCGCTGGCGCTGGGAGCGGCCGGTTGTGCGCAGGAGACCGGCCGGGGTGCGGCCGTCCCGGACGGGGGCCCGGTGTCCACGACCGCACAGCCGTCCGCGACGCCGTCGCGGACCTCGGCGGGTGCGCCTGCCGTGACGCCTTCCGCACCGGCGAGGCCGACCCCGACCCCGACCCCGACCCCGACCGCTTCGCGCACCGTCTCCGTACCGGTGCCGCCGATACGGAAGGCCGCCCCGCCGAAGTCCCCGATCGCACCTCCGCGACGGGACAGCGGCGGATCGCGTGACAAGCCCCCCGCCGTTCCGCAGAACCCCACCCGGGGCCCCCACCCGCCGCCCGCACCGCCCCGCCCGACGCCGACTCCGGAGTGGAGCGCCGCCGGCTGGAAGCCGGGTGACCCGGTCGAGGACCGCACCTGAGGTCCACCGTCCGGTCGGGGACGGCGTCCCCTATGTGCGGGCCCGGTCGAGGACCGCGCCTGACCTTCACCGCTCCGGTCGAGGACCGCGCCTGACCTTCACCGCTCCGGTCGAGGACCGCGCCTGACCTTCACCGCTCCGGTCGAGGACCGCGCCTGACCTTCACCGCT
>NZ_JBIUVC010000003.1:0-212568 GCF_044742755.1 Streptomyces sp. NPDC087845 | reverse complement strand
CTCCGGTCGCGGACCGCGTCCGGCGTTCACCGGTCGGCTCGCGACCGTCGCCTGCCGCCTGCCGCCTGCCGCCTGCCGCCTGCCGCCTGCCGCGGCCGGTGCCGGTGCCGGTGCCGGGGACTCAGTTCGCTTCGGCCGTCTCCGGGGGCGGTGGGTCCAGATGCGGGGCCAACCAGGTCGGTACGCCCCCGAGCAGCCGGAAGAGCCGCCCCGCCTCGGCGCGCAGCCGGGTCGCCGCCTCGGGCTCCGGCTCGGAGTCCGCGAGGGCGATGAGGGCCGGAGCCGTACCGATCAGATAGCCCAGTTCCTCCCTTATCCGCAGGGATTCGGCGAAGCCGTGCCGGGCCTCCGCGAGTTCGCCCTCACGCAGGGCGAGCAGGGCGAGATGACGCCAGGTCGAGGAGAGCAGCAATGCGTCGCCCTGCGCGGTGGCACCGGCGTGGGCCCTGCGGTACGCGGCACGCGCGGCCTCCGGCGAGTCGGCGATGTTCTGCGCGATCAGCCCCCGGCGGAAGTCCAGCAGCGGGCGGCCCGGCGCGGACGGGGCGAGCAGCGCGGCGGCCCGGCTCAGGGCGACACTGGCCTCGTCGGCCCGGTCCCGTACCCCCAGAAGCGTCGAGGCGTACGCCAGATGGCCGCGCTCGCAGGCGGCCGCGCCGCGTTCGGCGTCGTCGTGGGCCAGCGCCTCGGCGGTGCGCAGGGCGTCCTCGGCATCGGTCCAGCCCTGTCCGGTGTACAGGCACCGCTCGATCAGCAGGGCCGTCCGCTGGAGTGCCGCCGCCGGATCGGTGGCGGCGTCGTGTTCGAGCAGCGCGGCGGCGTCCGTCCAGCAGGCGCGTGACCGCAGCCGCCATACCGCTGTCTGGAGCGGCGGATCGTCATCTGCTGTCGTTCCGGAACCAGACATGGCGGTATACGCCACATTGCCCTCCCCGAGCGCGCCATCGAGCTGTTGGGTCTGGCCGCATCTCAGCACGGAATGGCACGCCGGGCCAAGGGGTCGGGTCAATGTCAGGTGAAAGATTTCACAAACGACCGGACCCGCCGAGAGCCGTGGCAGGGCCCGGAAGTCAGCTCATACGCAGGGCGAGGAAGAAATCGAGCTTGTCCTCCAGGCGCGAAAGGTCACGCCCCGTCAACTGCTCGATTCGCCCGACCCGGTAGCGCAGTGTGTTGACGTGCAGATGGAGCCGGGACGCGCAGCGGGTCCAGGAACCGTCGCAGTCCAGGAACGCCTCCAGTGTCGGGATCAGCTCCGCGCGGTGGCGCCGGTCGTAGTCGCGCAGCGGGTCGAGCAGCCGTGCGGTGAACGCACGGCGCACGTCGTCCGGGACGAACGGCAGCAGCAGGACGTGCGAGGCCAGCTCGTGATGGCCGGCCGCGCAGACCCGGCCGGGGCGGGCCGCCGCCACCCGGCGGGCGTGCCGGGCCTCCTCCAGGGCACCGCGGAGCCCCTCGGGCGAATGCACGGCCGCACTGACACCCAGTGTCAGCCGGCCGTCGTCGGCGAGGCCCGCGGAGAGCGGCTCGCGGACGGCGGCGAGCAGCACATCGGCGTGCAGCGCGGCCTCCGCCTCGGCGGAGGCCGCGTCGGGGGCGGAGCCGTGGGCCCCCGCGGATGTGGTGGCGGCGGGCAGCGGCAGGAGGGCCACGGCCTCGTCGCCCGTGTGGGCGACCGCGATCCGGTCGGCGGAGTCGGGGCCGGTGACGGCGGGATCGACGAGGATCTCCTCCAGCAGCGCCTGGGCCACCGGGCCGCCCGCGACGGCGGGGCCGGAGCCGCCGGCCGGGGTGCCCGCGACGGAGCCGGCTGGTCCGCCCGTGGTGGCGGAGCCCTCCGCGCCGCCCCACTCGACCCGGGCCACCACGACCTGCCAGTGCGGCGCGGCGCCGAGACCCGGCAGCAGCACCGGGGCGGCGACCCGCAGCCGGGCGGCGATCTCAGTGGGCGGGGCACCCGTCTGGACCAGCTCCAGGACTTCCTGGGCGAGCCTGCGGCGTACCGTACGGGCGGCGTCGCGCCGGTCCCGTTCGACCGCGATCAGCTGGGTGACGCCCTGGAGCAGATCCAGCCGGGCGGGCGGCCAGTCGCTCGCGTCCGCCTCGACCGCGAGCAGCCAGTCGGAGAGCACCGACTCGCGCACATCCCGGGAGGCCGGGAGGGCGCCCCGGCCGGTGTTGCGGATCGGGAAGAGCGAATACGTGGTGCCGGCCACCGTGGTCCGGTGCGGGGCCCGGCGACCGGTGCGGGTGGCGGCCAGGTGGTGGCCGGCGAGTTCCGCGCCGACCGGTCCGGCCAGCGGCACGTCACCGGCGCCCGCGATCTGCCGGCCGGTGGGGGAGAGCACCCAGGCACGCAGGTCGAGGTCGGAACCGAGCAGGTCGAGCACCACCTCGGGGCCACCGCCCGCCGGACCCGAGGTCATGAGCCTGCGGTGCCGGTCCACGACCGCGGCCAGATCGCCCGCACGCTCGCCGGACACCTGGCGCACCACATGCTCGGTGATCGTTGCGAACGCGACGGTCTCGTGGACGGCGAAGAGCGGCAGCCGGTGCCGCGCGCACGCCTCCACCAGATCGCCGGGGATGTCGCCGAGCTCCGCCTCGCCCGCCGCCAGACCGGCGACCCCGGCCCCGGCCAGGATCCGTACGAACGGCTCCGAGTCCGTCGCGTCCCGGCGCCAGGCCAGGCCCGTCAGGACCAGCTCGCCGCCCGACAGATAGCGGCTGGGATCCCGCAGGTCGGTGGTCATCACGCCGCGGACGGACCTGTCCAGCTCGTCCTCGCCGCCGAGCAGCCGCAGGCCCAGCGCGTCGGTCTCCAGCAGTGCGCGCAGCCGCATCTCGTCGCCGCCGATCTCTTTCGTTGGTGCGGGTGAAAACTGGTTATTGCGGTGAGGTTACTGACCCCCGCCATTCGTTCGAATCTACAAGACGAGGAGATCGACCAGCCAACTCCTTCATGGGTTCGGTGACTGCACCAGGTGGAGCACGGCTTGTGTACTTGGCCCCACACCGCGTCGACAACATAGGAACGACCAGTCGAGGGCCGGCCGTCCCCAGCCCCGGCGAACGAACCCGATTGAGAAGAAGAGAGCCACTCATGGACTTCCTTCGCCCCGCCAGCTGGGAGGAGGCGCTCGCCGCCAAGGCCGAGCACCCGACGGCTGTGCCCATCGCGGGTGGCACCGATGTGATGGTCGAGATCAACTTCGACCACCGGCGGCCCGAGTACCTCCTGGACCTGAACCGCATCGGAGAGCTGGCCGAATGGGAGGTGGGCCAGGAGACCGTACGGCTCGGAGCCTGTGTCCCGTACAGCCACATCATGGAGCATCTGCGCGCCGAGCTGCCCGGACTGGCGCTCGCCTCGCACACCGTCGCCTCGCCGCAGATCCGCAACCGCGGCGGCGTCGGCGGCAACCTGGGCACCGCGTCGCCCGCCGGAGACGCCCACCCGGCGCTGCTCGCCGCGGGCGCCGAGGTCGAGGCCGCATCCGTACGCGGCACCAGGATGATCCCGATCGACGCCTTCTACACCGGTGTCAAACGCAACGCCCTCGCCCCGGACGAGCTGATCCGGGCCGTGCACATCAAGAAGGCCGACGGGCCGCAGCAGTACTCCAAGGTCGGCACCCGCAACGCGATGGTCATCGCGGTCTGCGCCTTCGGCCTGGCGCTGCACCCCGAGACCCGCACGGTCCGCACCGGCATCGGCTCGGCCGCCCCCACGCCCGTACGGGCGAAGGAGGCGGAGGAATTCCTGAACGCCGCACTCGAAGAGGGCGGTTTCTGGGACAGCCGCACGATCATCACCCCGTCCATCGCCTCGCAGTTCGCCACGCTCGCCGCCGGTGCCTGCAACCCGATCGACGACGTGCGCGGTACCGCGAGCTACCGCAGGCACGCGGTCGGGATCATGGCCCGCCGCACCCTCGGCTGGACCTGGGAGTCGTACCGCGGCAACGGCCGCAGCACCGAAGGAGCTGCCTGATCATGCGAGTCAATTTCACGGTCAACGGCCGCAGGCACGAGGCGGACGACGTCTGGGAGGGCGAGTCCCTCCTGTACGTGCTGCGTGAGCGGATGGGTCTGCCCGGCTCGAAGAACGCCTGCGAGCAGGGCGAGTGCGGCTCCTGCACGGTCCGTCTGGACGGTGTCCCGGTCTGCTCCTGCCTGGTCGCCGCCGGCCAGGTGGAGGGCCGCGAGGTCGTCACCGTAGAGGGCCTCGCGGACTTCGCCGCCCACCGCTCCCGGGCACACCCCGGCAGCGGCTGCGCATCCGGTGCCTGCGGCACCGCGCCGGACAAGGCCCGGCAGTGGGAGGCCAAACCGGCCGGTGCGGAGACCCGGGACACCGGTGAACTCTCCCCGATCCAGCAGGCGTTCATCGACGCCGGAGCCGTGCAGTGCGGCTTCTGCACCCCCGGCCTGCTGGTCGCCGCCGACGAGCTGCTCGAACGCAACCCGGAACCGTCCGACGCGGACATCCGCGAGGCGCTCTCCGGCAACCTCTGCCGTTGCACCGGCTACGAGAAGATCCTCGACGCGGTCCGCCTGGCGGCCGCCCGCGCGGAAGAAACGGTCTGACGATGGGCGTTACCGGCAACCCCACCAGCATCAACCAGGGCACCCGCACCAAGGGCGGCATCGGCGAGTCCACGCTGCGTCCCGACGGCATCCTGAAGGTCACCGGAGAGTTCGCGTACTCCTCCGACATGTGGCACGAGGACATGCTCTGGGGCCACACGCTGCGCTCCACACTCGCGCACGCCGAGATCGTCTCCATCGACACCTCGGAAGCGCTCGCCACCCCCGGCGTCTACGCCGTGCTCACCTACGACGACCTGCCGACCTCGGTGAAGAACTACGGGCTGGAGATCCAGGACACCCCGGTCCTCGCCCACGGCAAGGTCCGCCACCACGGCGAACCGGTGGCGCTCGTCGCCGCCGACCATCCGGAGACGGCCCGTCGCGCCGCGGCGAAGATCAGGATCGACTACCGCGAGCTGCCCCTCGTCACCGACGAGGCCTCCGCCACCGCCCCCGGCGCGCCCCTCGTCCACGAGGGCCGCGACGACCACCACGCGGGGCACGTACCGCACCCCAACATCGTCCACCGCCAGCCCATCGTCCGCGGCGACGCGGACGCGGCGGCGGCCCGCGCCGATGTCGTGGTCAGCGGCGAGTACGTCTTCGGCATGCAGGACCAGGCATTTCTCGGCCCCGAGTCCGGACTCGCCGTGCCCGCCGAGGACGGCGGCGTCGACCTGTACGTCGCCACCCAGTGGCTCCACTCCGACCTGCGCCAGATCGCCCCCGTCCTCGGCCTGCCCGAGGACAAGGTCCGCATGACGCTCTCCGGGGTCGGCGGAGCCTTCGGCGGCCGCGAGGACCTGTCGATGCAGATCCACGCCTGCCTGCTCGCCCTGCGCACCGGCAAGCCGGTCAAGATCGTCTACAACCGGTTCGAGTCCTTCTTCGGGCATGTGCACCGTCACCCCGCCAAGCTCTGGTACGAGCACGGTGCCACCCGCGACGGCAAGCTGACCCATATGAAATGTCGCATCGTACTGGACGGCGGAGCCTATGCCTCCGCTTCTCCGGCCGTCGTCGGCAACGCCTCCTCGCTCAGCGTCGGCCCGTATGTCGTCGACGACGTCGACATCGAGGCCGTCGCGCTCTACACCAACAACCCGCCGTGCGGTGCCATGCGCGGCTTCGGCGCGGTCCAGGCGTGCTTCGCCTACGAGGCGCAGATGGACCGGCTTGCCGCCGAACTCGGCATGGACCCGGTCGAGTTCCGGCAGCTCAACGCCATGGAACAGGGCGCCGTCCTGCCGACCGGGCAGGTCGTCGACTCGCCCGCCCCGGTCGCCGAGCTGCTGCGCCGGGTCAAGGCCAGGCCGCTGCCGCCCGAGCGCCAGTGGGAGGTGGCAGGCGAACAGGCCGACGTACGGGCCCTGCCCGGCGGACTGTCCAACACCACGCATGGCGAAGGCGTCGTGCGCGGCGTCGGCTACGCGGTCGGCCTCAAGAACGTCGGCTTCTCCGAGGGCTTCGACGACTACTCCACCGCCCGGGTGCGCATGGAGGCCATCGCCGGCGAACCCGTCGCGACCGTGCACACCGCCATGGCCGAGGTCGGGCAGGGCGGCGTCACCGTCCACGCCCAGATCGCCCGTACCGAACTCGGCGTCGCCCAGGTCACCATCCACCCGGCCGACACCCGGGTCGGGTCAGCCGGCTCCACCTCCGCCTCCCGGCAGACCTATGTCACCGGTGGCGCCGTGAAGCACTCCTGCGAGGCCGTCCGCGAGAAGGTCCTGGAGATGGGACGCCGCAAGTTCGGTATGTACCACCCCGCCTGGGCCACCGCCGAACTGCTCCTGGAGAGCGGCAAGGTCGTCACCGACGGCGGCGAAGTGCTGGCCGATCTGGCCGACGTGCTGGGGGACGAGGCGGTCGACATCGAGCTGGAGTGGCGCCACCGGCCCACCGAGGCGTTCGACCTCCGCACCGGACAGGGCAACGGGCACGTCCAGTACTCCTTCGCCGCGCACCGCGCGGTCGTCGAGGTCGACACCGAACTCGGCCTCGTCAAGGTCGTCGAACTGGCCTGCGCCCAGGACGTCGGCAAGGCGCTCAACCCGCTCTCCGTCGAAGGACAGATCCAGGGCGGCACCACCCAGGGCCTGGGCGTCGCCGTCATGGAGGAGATCATCGTCGACCCGAAGACCGCGAAGGTGCGCAACCCGTCCTTCACGGACTACCTGATCCCCACCATCCTCGACACCCCGACCATCCCGGTCGACGTGCTCGAACTCGCCGACGACCACGCCCCGTACGGGCTCCGCGGCATCGGTGAGGCCCCCACCCTGTCGTCGACCCCGGCCGTCCTCGCGGCGATCCGCGACGCGACGGGCCTGGAGCTCAACAGGACTCCGGTACGCCCCGAGCACCTCACGGGCACCTGAGTCCCGGCTCCTCCTGGACTCTCCGGGCGGTGCGCGCCTCCCCGGAACGTCGCAGTTCCGCCGCCCGCACCACCCGGAGCACCCAAGTGCCGTGCAGTTCACGGCCCTTGGCGTACTCAGCAGTACCGCGGTACCAGCACATTCCACTCTGCATGAACAGTTCGTCTCGGGCCGTCCCCCGGGTCGTGCCGCCAGCGCAGTCATCCCAAATCCCGCATTTCGATTCATCATCGCGGGTGCCCCTGTGAACCTTGGGAGTCAGGCATCATGACCCAGCAGTCAGTGGAGCCCGGGACCATCGCGGAGGACGCGGGCTCCGGCTCGCGCGTTCCCGCCGGAAGATCCTGGCTCGACCGGTACTTCCACATCTCCGACCGTGGCTCCACCGTCGCACGCGAAGTGCGCGGTGGCATCACGACCTTCATGGCGATGTGCTACATCCTTCTGCTCAACCCGCTCCTGCTGTCCGGGCCGGACGTGGCGAATCACCGCCTCAGCCACGCCGGGCTGATCACGGCGACCGCGCTCGCCGCCGCCGTCTCCACCCTGCTGATGGGCTTCATCGGCAAGGTGCCCCTCGCCCTCGCCGCGGGACTCTCCGTCTCCGGTGTGCTCGCCACCCAGGTGGCGCCCCACATGACGTGGCCGCAGGCCATGGGCATGTGCGTGATGTACGGCGCGGTGATCGTGCTGCTGGTCGTCACCGGGCTGCGCGAGATCATCATGAACGCGATACCGCTGGCCCTGAAGCACGGCATCACCATCGGCATCGGCCTGTTCATCGCGCTGATCGGCCTGGTCAATGCCGGCTTCGTCGGCAAGGGTGCCCCGGTCACCCTCGGCGTGGACGGGCAGCTCTCCGGCTGGCCCGTACTGCTCTTCTGCGTCACCCTGCTGCTCATCTTCATGCTGCAGGCCCGCAAGGTGCCCGGCGCGATCCTGATCGGCATCGTCGGCGGTACCGTCCTCGCCGTCGTCGTCAACGCGGTCGGTGACATCAGCCCCAAGGCGTGGGGCGGCAGCGCACCCGAACTGCAGGGCAGCGCCGTCTCGATGCCCGACTTCGGGCTCTTCGGCCATGTCGAGTTCGGCGGCTGGGGCGACATCGGCGTCATGACCGTGGGCATGATCGTCTTCACTCTGGTCCTGGCCGGCTTCTTCGACGCGATGGCGACCATCATCGGCGTCGGCACGGAGGCCGGGCTCGCCGACAGCAAGGGCCGGATGTCCGGCCTGTCCAAGGCGCTGTTCATCGACGGTGCGGGCGGGGCGATCGGGGGCGTCTCCGGAGCCTCCGGCCAGACCGTCTTCATCGAGTCGGCGACCGGCGTCGGCGAAGGGGCCCGCACGGGTCTGTCCTCCGTCGTCACCGGTGTGCTCTTCGCCGCCGGGCTGTTCTTCACCCCCCTCGCCCAGATCGTGCCGGGGCCGATAGCCGCCGCCGCGCTGGTCGTCATCGGCGCGATGATGATGCAGAACGCCCGCCATGTCGACTGGAGCGACCGCTCCGTCGCGGTGCCGGTCTTCCTGACCGTGGCCCTGATGCCGTTCACGTACTCCATCACCGCCGGTGTCGGCGCCGGGGTGATCTCCTTCGTCGCGATCAAGGCGGCGCAGGCCAGGTTCCGTGAGGTCGGCGCGTTCATGTGGGTGCTGACCGGAGTGTTCGTCGTGTACTTCGCACTCAGCCCGATCGAGAGTTGGATCGGCGCCAAGTAGGCCGGTCCGTACCGGGACCGGCCCGTCCCTCCGCACACCCGTAGAAGGAGAAACGCCATGCTGGACATCGCCGAGCAGCTCAACCGGTGGGTCGAGCAGGGACGCGACTTCGCCGTGGCCACCGTGGTGGCGGTCGGCGGGAGCGCGCCCCGGCAGCCGGGAGCCGCCCTCGCCGTCGACCGTGACGGCACGGCGATCGGATCGGTCTCCGGCGGGTGTGTGGAGGGCGCGGTCTACGAGCTGTGCGGGCAGGCCCTCGATGACGGAAGGACCGTACGTGAGCGGTTCGGCTACAGCGACGAGGACGCCTTCGCGGTCGGACTGACCTGCGGCGGCGTCATCGACATCCTGGTGACACCGGTCCGTGCGGACGACCCCGCACGGGCGGTGTTCGCCGCCGCGCTCGCCGCCGCCGCACGCGGGGAGGCGGCGGCGGTCGCCAGGATCACCGACGGGCCCACGGACCTCCTCGGCCGCCCGCTGCTCGTCCGCCCCGACGGCTCGTACGAGGGCGGGCTCGGCGGACATCCGGAACTGGACCGCACCGCGGCGGCCGATGTCCGCGCGATGCTGGACGCGGGCCGCACCGGCTCCGTCACCGTCGGAGCCGAGGGCTCTCGCTGCGGACAACCACTGACTCTGCTCGTCGAATCGAGCGTCCCACCGCCCCGGATGATCGTCTTCGGTGCCATCGACTTCGCCTCGGCACTGGTCCGGGCGGGAAAGTTCCTCGGGTATCACGTCACCTTGTGCGACGCCCGCCCCGTCTTCGCCACGAGGGCCCGCTTCCCGGAGGCCGACGAACTGGTCGTCGACTGGCCGCACCGCTATCTCGCGGCGACCGACGTCGACGCGCGCACCGTCCTGTGCGTCCTCACCCACGACGCCAAGTTCGATGTCCCGCTGCTGGAACTGGCGTTGAGGCTGCCGGTGGCGTACGTCGGAGCGATGGGCTCGCGCCGCACCCATCTGGAGCGCAACGACCGGCTGCGCGGGGTCGGCGTCACGGAGCTGGAACTGGCCAGGCTGCATTCGCCGATCGGCCTCGACCTCGGCGCCCGCACCCCCGAGGAGACCGCGCTGTCGATCGCCGCCGAAATCGTCGCCGACCGGCGCGGCGGCAGCGGCGCACCGCTCAAGGGCGCGCACACTCCGATCCATCACGAGGGTGGTGGGACGCCGGCGGGAGTGATCACATCGGTGGCCTGAAGCGGCCCCCGCACCGTGATCGATCCGGGGCGGGTTGCCGCCACGGCGGATTCACGCCAGGTGTGAACCTGACAGTAGCCGTGCATTTGGCCTTTAGATCTGCTGCATGACCTTCACATCCTCCTCCGCTTCCGGCCGGGCGAGATCCGCCCGCGCGGGTCGCAGGGCTCTGCTCATAGCGACTTCGGTCGCCCTGGTGAGTGGCGCGATGCTTCCCGCAGCGGGCTCCGCTTCCGCGGCCGCAGACCGGCCCGGGGCCGTCGGCCGCCAGGCCGCCGCCCCTGCCAAGGAGTACGACATCACCCTGCTCACGGGCGATGTCGTGCACTACACGGACGGCGTCGGCAAGCAGGACACCGTCACCGTGGACCGCCCCGACGGTGCGGTCGGCGGCGTGCATGTCCAGCAGGCCGGCGACGACCTCTACGTCCTGCCCGACGAGGCCGAATCCCTGCTCGCGGCGGGCACGTTGGACCGCCGGCTGTTCAACGTCTCGGCCCTGGCCGCGATGGGGTACGACGACAAGAGGTCGGACGGCATCCCGCTCATCGCCACCTACCCGGCGAGCCGGGGCCGTTCGCTCCCCGCCGCCCCGCGCGGCGCCGAGAAGACCCACACCCTGGCCAGTATCCACGGTGCCGCGCTGAGGGCGGACAAGGACACCACCCGGGCCTTCTGGAACGACATCTCCCGTACGCCCACGGCCCGTTCGCTGGACAACGGCATCGCCAAGCTCTGGCTCGACGGCCGGGTGGAGGCCGCGCTGAAGGACTCCGTCCCGCAGGTCAACGCCCCGCAGGCATGGGCCGAGGGCTACGACGGCAAGGGCTCCAAGGTCGCCGTCCTGGACACCGGCATCGACGCCACCCACCCGGACGTCAAGGACCGCATCCTCGAAACCAAGAGCTTCGTCCCGGGCGAGGAGGTCGTCGACAAGAACGGCCACGGCACGCACGTCGCCTCCACGATCGCGGGCTCCGGCGCCGCGTCGGAAGGCGTCAACAAGGGCGTGGCCCCGGGTGCCGGCCTGATCGTCGGCAAGGTGCTCAGCAACGAGGGCTCCGGCGCGGACTCCGGCATCATCGAAGCCATGGAGTGGGCGAAGGCCGAAGGCGCCGACGTCGTCTCCATGAGCCTCGGCTCCAGCATCCCGGACGACGGCTCCGACCCGATGTCCCAGGCCGTCGACGCCCTTTCCGCCGACGGCGGGCCGTTGTTCGTGATCGCCGCGGGCAACGCCTACGGCGCGGGCACCATCGGCTCACCCGGCTCGGCGGACAAGGCGCTCACCGTCGCCGCCGTGGACAAGCAGGACAACCGTGCGGACTTCTCCTCGATGGGCCCGCTCGTCAGGTCCTACGGCCTGAAGCCCGACCTGTCCGCACCGGGTGTGGACATCAACGCGGCCGCCTCGCAGGCGGTCCCGGGCATCAGCGGGATGTACCAGTCGATGTCCGGTACGTCGATGGCGACGCCGCATGTCGCGGGCGCCGCAGCGATTCTGAAGCAGCGTCACCCCGACTGGTCCGGTCAGCGGATCAAGGACGCGCTGATGAGCTCGTCGAAGAAGCTCGACACGTACACCCCCTACGAGCAGGGCACCGGCCGGCTCGATGTGAAGGCGGCGGTCGACACCACGATCGAGGCGACCGGCTCCGTCGCGGTCGCCTCCTACGACTGGCCGCACTCCGCGTCCGACCCGGTCGCCCAGCGGACCATCACCTACCGCAACACCGGTACGAAGGACGTCACGCTCGACCTGGCCACGGACACGGACGCCGAGGCCTACACCCTGTCGGCGAAGCAGCTGACCGTCCCGGCCGGTTCCACCGCCGAGGCCGTGCTCTCGCTGGACCCGTCGAAGGTCGCGAGCGACACCCGGTTCTCCGGTCAGGTCATCGCCAAGGACGCGTCGGGCGCCACCGTCGCGCACACCGGCTTCGCCCTGAACAAGGAGCAGGAGCTCTACGACCTGACGCTCAGGCTCCGCGACCGCGACGGCAAGCCGATGGACGGCCAGGTCGTCCTCGCCGAGCTCGGCGACCCGAACCTGGGCGTCGTCCAGGTGTCGGGAGAGACCACGCTGAGGCTGCCGCCGGGCAACTACACCGCATGGACGGCCGCCGACATCACCGGTGACCGCGCCGACTCGAAGGCCCTGGCCTTCCTCGCGGCCCCCGAGACCATCCTCGACAAGGCGACCACGGTCACCCTCGACGCCTCCAAGGCCCGCAAGGTGAGCGTGCGGACGCCCAAGGAGACCGAGACCCGGCAGCTGCGATATGACATGGCACGTACCGCACCGGACGGTGTCGTCCAGCGCGACGCGTACCAGATCCCGTTGATCTACGACGAACTGTGGGCGAGCCCGACCAAGAAGGTCACACAGGGCAGCTTCTCCTTCCTGACCCGCTGGCGGCAGGGCGAGAAGCAGATCGACCTGACGGCCGGCGGCCGCGATGTGCCGGTCACCCCGCAGGGCGGCGCGGCCATCGCCGAGGACAGCAGGAAGAAGCTGGCCGGAGTCTTCGCGGGCAACGGGGCCGTGGCCGACTACAAGGGCCTCGACGTCAAGGGCAAGGCCGTCGTGATCCGCCGCAGCGACGCGGTCGCTCCCGCCGACCGGCTCGCCAACGCGGTGGCCGCGGGCGCCGCGGCGCTGTTCGTCGTCAACGACGGCGACGGCGTCCTGATGGAGAGCTACACCCCCTACGGGACCAAGGGCGCCATCCCGGTCGCCTCGGTCCAGCGCCTGGCGGGCGAGGACCTGATCGCCTCCGCCCGGCACGGGGCGAAACTGACGATCAATCAGCGGCTGTTCGCCCGCTACGTGTACGACCTGGTCGACCGCCACGACGGCGTCATCCCGGACCGTTCGCTGGAGTTCGCCCCGCCCGCCCGTCAGCTGGCGAAGGTGGAGAACACCTTCTACAGCCACAAGGGCGTCCTCGGCGGCGGCTACCGCTACGACATCCCGGACTACGGCCCGGGTATCGGTTTCGAGGAGTACGAGAAGTTCCCCGGGACCCGCGACGAGTGGGTCACCCCGCTTCCGGGCGCCTCCTTCTGGTACGAGAACCACTCGGTCCTCAACGCCGACGGATCGGGCACCGCCCAGGAGATGCGCAGCGGCGACCTGGACTACAAGGCCGGCCGCACCTACCCGGCCGAGTGGTTCGCGCCGATCACCCGCCCGCGTCTGGGCACCGGCTACTGGGGGCCGTTCCGGTCCGTCAACAATGACATCCAGTTCAACTTCACCCCGTGGACGGACTCGGGCACGGGCCACTCGGGCTCGATGCCGGAGGACGAGTACGACACCACCACCACCGCCTTCTATCAGGGCGACACCCTGATCAAGAAGGTCGCGGGCCGGGCAGGATATGCATGGGACGTCTCGTCGCAGAAGCTGCCGTACCGCTTCGTGCTCGACTCCGCCCGGGACGGCGACGTGTGGAAGACGTCCACCCGTACGCACACCGAGTGGAACTTCGTCTCGGGCGCCATGGACGAGAACGGCCCGTACCAGGCCGACATCCCGATGCTCCAGCTGGACTACAAGGTCGACACCGACCTGGCCGGCGATGTCACCGCCGGCAAGTGGACCGAGATCGGTCTCTCTTCCGGCACGCAGGAGTGGCTGGACGGCGCGGTGAAGGCCGCCAAGGCCTCGCTGTCGGTCAGCTACGACGACGGGAAGACCTGGAGCGCGGCGCAGTTGCGCAAGGACTCGGCCGGTTCCTGGACCGCCCGGTTCAAGACGCCGAAGAAGGGCAGCTCGTTCGTTTCGCTCAAGGCTCACGCCGAGGCGGCCGACGGGCTCGGAGTCGATCAGGAGATCATTCGGGCATTCGGCCTGAAGTGACCTGCTGAGCTTCGCTCCTGAGGTGGCCGCACATCCCTGACCGGGGTGTGCGGCCACCTCTTTTCAGTTCCCTTGGTGACCAAAATTTGTCTGCTTTTCCCGTATATGGCGGGCGATAAGGAGAGAAAGGGACTTATCGCGGTGCTGTGCAAGTTGCCACGGCGGCGTCGGCAGGTTTATAAGAGGAACGTGGCCGAAGCGATTCCGGGAATTCCGGGGACTGCCGCCACGGAGGTTTCCCATGTTTCTGACTCCGTCCGACACGGAGAAATTGCTGCTGAGTGTTGCCGGAATGGTTGCCCGGGACCGGCGGGAGCGCGGTGTGCGTCTCAATTACCCCGAGGCCGTCGCCCTGCTCGCCTGCTGGGCCATGGAGCGTGCCCGTGAGGGCGCCCGCGTCAGCGACCTGATGGCTGCCGGGCGGTCCGTCCTCACCCGTGCTGACGTGCTCGAAGGCGTCCCCGAGATGCTGCACGACGTCCAGGTCGAGGCAACCTTCCCGGACGGACGCAAGCTTGTCACGATCACCTCGCCGATCCCGTGATCCCCGGTGAGATCCGGACCGGATCCGGCGTAGTGAAAATCAATGACACCCGTACTCAATTGAATGTGACCGTAGTGAACGACGGTGATCGCCCCGTTCAAATCGGATCGCATCTGCATTTCTCGGACGCGAATCCCGCCCTTTCCTTCGACCGGTCCCTGACCGAGGGATTCCGGCTCGATATTCCCTCCGGTACGTCCCTGCGCTTCGAACCCGGAGTCGGTGCCGAAGTCACCCTCGTCGAACTGGGAGGCCGCCGAAAGGTTCCCGGCATCGTCGTGCCCGGCACCCGTACCGCACGAATGGACGGCATGTGACATGGCACAGTTGACCCGCGCCGCCTACGCGTCGCTCTACGGCCCCACCACCGGGGACCGCGTCCGCCTCGCCGACACAGACCTCTGGATCGAGGTCGAGGAGGACCGCTGCTTCGGCGGGGACGAGGCGGTGTTCGGCGGCGGCAAGTCCATTCGCGAGTCCATGGGCCAGGCCACCACCTCACGTGCCGACGGCGCCCTGGACCTCGTCATCACCAATGCCGTCGTCCTCGATCACTGGGGCATCGTCAAGACCGACGTCGGGGTCCGGGCCGGCCGGATCGTCGCCCTCGGCCGCTCCGGCAACCCCGACATCAGCGACGGCGTCCACCCCGATCTGGTGATCGGCCCCGGCACCGACGTGGTCTCCGGCGAGGGCCGCATCCTCACCGCCGGAGCCATCGACACCCACGTCCACTTCCTGATGCCGGAGACCCTGCACGAGGCCCTCGCCACCGGCACCACCACCGTCATCGGCGGCGGCACCGGAGCCACCGAAGGATCCAAGGCCACCACCGTCACCCCCGGCGCCTGGAACCTCGCGATGATGCACCGGTCCCTGGACCGCGTCCCGCTCAACATCATGCTGTTCGGCAAGGGTTCGACCGTCGGCGAGGACTCCCTGCGCGAGGCGGCGCTCGGCGGTGCCGGCGGCTACAAGGTCCATGAGGACTGGGGCGCCACCCCCGCCGCCATCGACGCCGCACTGAAGGCGGCCGACGCCTACGGTCTCCAGGTCGCCCTGCACGCCGACAGCCTCAACGAGACCGGCTACGTCGAAGGAACCCTGGACGCCATCGCCGGACGCGGCATCCACGTCTTCCACGCCGAAGGCGCGGGCGGCGGCCACGCACCCGACATCATCACCGTCGCCTCCCACCCCAACGTCCTTCCCGCGTCCACCAATCCGACGCTCCCGCACACCGTCAACACCGTCGCGGAGCACCTCGACATGCTGATGGTCTGCCACCACCTCAACCCGCGCGTCCCCGAAGACCTCGCCTTCGCCGAGTCCCGCATCCGCGCCACCACCATCGCCGCCGAAGACGTCCTGCACGACATCGGCGCCCTCTCCATCACCTCCTCCGACGCCCAGGCCATGGGCCGGATCGGCGAGGTCATCTGCCGCACCTGGCAGGTCGCCCACACCATGAAGCAGCGCTTCGGAGACCGCGGCAGCGAACTGCCCGCCGACAACGAACGGGCCCGCCGCTACATCGCCAAGTACACGATCTGCCCCGCTGTCGCCCATGGCATCGACCATGTCGTCGGCTCCGTCGAACCCGGCAAGCTCGCCGACCTGGTGCTGTGGGACCCCGCCTTCTTCGGCATCCGCCCCGCCGCCGTGATCAAGGGCGGCATGGTGGTGTACGCGCCCCTCGGCGACGCCAACGCCGCGATCCCCACCACCCAGCCCGTCCTGCTGCGCCCCACCGCCGCGGCCGACGCCGCCCCGCATCTCTCGGTCAGCTTCGTCGCCCCGGCGGCCCTGGCGGACGGTCTCGCCGAACGCCTGGGCCTCGTACGGGAATTGGTCGCCGTGCGGCCCACCCGCCACCTCACCAAGGCGGACCTGCCGAACAACACGGCGCTCCCGGACATCGACGTCGATCCGGAAACCTTCGCCATCCGTATCGACGGAGAGCCCGTCGAGCCCGCGCCCGCCACCGAACTGCCGCTCGCCCAGCGGTACTCCATGTTCTGATGACGGGCCTGGCACCTCTCCTGTTCGCCGACGGACGGCTCCCGGTCGGCGCGTACACCTACAGCGCGGGCCTCGAACCGGCCGTCGCGGCCGGCCTCACCCGTGACCGCATCCCCGCACTCCTGCGAGCCCGGCTGAACACCGCGGCGGTCACCGAGGCAGCCGCCGCCGTACTCGCCCTGCGGGCCGCAGAACAGGACCCGGTGGACTACGGCCCCGTACAACAGGCCCTCGCGGCCCGGACCCCGGCCGCGCCCCTGCGCGAGGCATCGGCGACGCTCGGCCGCGGCGTGCACCGCCTGGCGCGACGGCTGGCCCCGCACCACCCCGCGGTCACCGCCCTGTCCGCGATCCGTCCCCGCCCGCTGCGGCCGGTCACACTCGGCGCCCTCGGGGCCGTCATGAAGGTGTCGGAGGAGGAACTCGCCCAGGCCGTCGTCTACGACGAACTGCAGACCGTCGCCTCCGCGGCGCTCAAGCTGCTGCCTGGTGACCCCCTCGACACCGTCGCCTGGATCCTCGCCGCGGAGCCGCACGCCACGGCCGCGGCGGCCGAGGCCCTCGCCGTACGGAACCCGGCCGAACTGCCCGCCCGTACGCCCCCGCTCACCGAGCACTGGGCGCTCGAACACGCACTACGAGAACGGAGACTCTTCCTTGCCTGACCAGCAGTCCGACCGGCAGCGAGACGTACGAACCGCCCATGGCCCCCACCGGCACGAGCACCCCCGGTACCCCCAGCACGACCACCGGCCGCGCGCCCTGCGCCTCGGCGTCGCGGGCCCGGTCGGCACCGGCAAGAGCTCGATCCTCGCCACCCTGTGCCGCGAGCTGGCCGGTGAACTCGCCATGGCCGTCGTCACCAACGACATCTACACCGACGAGGACGCCCGTTTTCTCCGCTCGGCCGGCGTCCTGCCCACCGAGCGCATCCGCGCCGTCGAGACCGGTGCCTGCCCGCACACCGCGATCCGTGACGACGTCAGCGCCAACCTCGACGCCGTCGAGGATCTGGAGGAGGCGTACGGACCGCTCGACCTGGTGCTCGTCGAAAGCGGCGGCGACAACCTCACCGCCACCTTCAGCCCGGCCCTCGCCGATGCCCAGCTCTTCTGCATCGACGTCGCCGGTGGCGGCGACGTCGCCCGCAAGGGCGGCCCCGGCATCACCGGCGCCGACCTCCTGATCATCAACAAGACCGACCTGGCGCCCTATGTCGAGGTCGACGTGGACACCATGGTCGCCGACGCCCGGAAGGCCCGCGACGGCCTGCCGGTCCTCGCCCTCTCGAAGAACGACCCGGCGTCGATCGCCCAACTCGCCGACTGGGTACGGGCGGTGCTCGTCCGGCACCGCAACGGCACCCACATCCCCACCGACCCGGGCCCCATGGCACCCCACAGTCACAGCCACGGCGACTCGTGACCCGGCGGACGGTCGCCCCCGCCGAGCCGGGCGACCCCACCGTCGTCTCCGTGGTACGCGACGCAGCGGGCCGCCACGTCGCCCGCGAACTGCGCCCCGGCGCGTTCCTCGCCCCCCGCCCCCTGCTGCCGTCACCCGACCGCGTGCGGATCGCCCTGGTCGGTACCCGGGCCGGTCTGCTCGCGGGCGACGATCTGCTGCTGCACATCGCGGTCGGCCCCGGGGCCCGCCTGGAGCTGGTCGAACCGTCGGGCCTGGTCGCGTACGACCATCGCGGTGGGACGTCGAGGTGGCGGGCCCGGGTCGACATCGCCGAGGGCGGCGAACTGCGCTGGGACGCCCGGCCGTTCGTGATCGCGACGGGCGCCCGGGTCGAGCGCTCGATGGACGTCGCGCTGGCGTCCGGTGCTCGGATGCTGTGGCGCGACACTCTGGTCCTGGGACGTTCCGGCGAGCGGGGCGGCAGCCTGCGGGTGATGACCCGTGCCACGTACGACGGCCGTGAGCTGCTGGTCGAGGACCTGGATCTCACGGACCCGGAGCTGCGCGAACTCCCTGGCATCCTGGGCCCGAACCGTGTCATCGGCTCCGTCACCTCCCTCGGTGCGAAACCCGGCGGAGCGCCCCACCGGTACCGCATGGAACTGGCCGGCCCGGGGACGCAGGTGCGGCTCCTGGACACGGTGGCGCCGACGGTCGAGGCGGAGCTGTCCGCGGTCTGGGCGGACTGGCTCTCCGCCTGAGACATCTCCGTACCGTGGAACTCGACGGTTCCCCGTCGGCGGTATTTGCCTGACGCTCAGTCAGGAATGGGCGGGCCGAAGGGTATCCCCCCTCCCGGTCCGGGGGATTTCCCCATGGTCGCCGCGGAACGCCCGTGGATAGCCTGCGTCGAGCAACGGCCCCGAGCGGGCCGGAGATCGACCAGGCGGATCCAGGGGGAGAATCATGCGTTGGCCCAGGGTGTTCATGGCCACAACGATGGTGGGAAGCGGTCTGATCGGGCTCGGCGCGTGCGGCCTCCTCGACTGGAACACCTTCGAGAACGACGCCCGGGTACCGCAGAGGATCACCTCCGTCAGGCTGGATCTCGGCGCCGGCCGGGTGAACCTGCGGGGCGTGCCGAAGGGCACCGAGGCGTCTTTGCACCGCTCGGTGCGCTACCGGGGAGACAAGCCCCAAGGCGCGTCGCACCGGGTCGAGAACGGTGTCCTGGTGCTGGGCGGCTGCGGCAACGAGTGCTCGGTGTCCTACACCGTCGACGTGCCCGCGGGACTCCCGGTCTCGGGCGGAACCTCCTCGGGCTCCGTCGTACTGGCCCGAGTCGGGTCGGTGGACGTGACCACGCACTCCGGACGGATCGAGCTGGACGGAGTGACCGGCCCGGCCGATGTGCACACCTCCAACGGCCGGATCGAGGCGCGCGGTCTGGCCGGTCCCGTCCGGGCCAGGACCTCCAACGGGCGGATCGAACTGACTCCGCTGAATCCACAGGACGTCCGGGCCGAAACCTCCAACGGGGCCATCGTCGTCACCGTGCCGACGGGCCGGTACAGGGTCACCGCCAGCACGCACCACGGTCACAAGAACATCGGCATCGCCAACGACCCGGCGGGCGAGCACGAGATCGATCTGACCACCGCCAACGGCTCGATCACGGTCAGGAACGGCTGATCCGGCCGACCACGGCCAACGGCTCGATCACGGTCAGGAACGGCTGATCCGGGGGCGGTCGACCGCGCCGCGCGCCACGACGGCCGCACACAGCAGCGCGGGGGCCGCCGCGACCGCGAAACAGACCGCCGTCGGCAGGCGGCCCACCAGCAGACCCACCGCCGCAGTACCCGCCGAGGACCCGGCGTTGACAGCGGTGTTGACCCACGCACCCGCCTGTGTACGGCTGCCCGTGCCCACGGACTCGTCCGCGACGAGATACGCGGTCGTCAGGGCGGGGGCGACGAATACCCCTGCGGCGGCGACCACCGCGACCAGCACGTACACATCGGGCGACAGCCCGGCCACCACCATCGCCGCCGCCAGGCCGGCGGCCGGGACGGGCAGCCGCACCCGGTTCGGCGCACGCCAGGAGACGGCACCATAGGCGAGCCCGCCGACCGCGCTTCCCGCTGAGAGCGCGGCCAGCACCCAGGCCACGGCCGCTCCCCGGTGGTGCTGCTCGGTGAACGCCACCACCAGGAGATCCAGGGCCCCCAGACACAGCCCCACGGACGCTGCCACGAGCGCGGCGTGCCGCAGCCCGGCCATGCCGAGCAGCCGCTGCTCACGGGGCGCGTCCCGCGACCCGGCGGCCTTCTCCGTCGGCGGTGCGGCGCCGATGCCGCGCACCGCGGGCGAGGACACCAGCGCCAGGGTGCCCACCAGCACGAGCGCGGCACTGATTGCGACGCCCGCCGCGGGGACGGTGAACCCGATCACCACGCCCACCAGCAACGGCCCGGTGACGAACAGCAGTTCCTCGGCGACGCCGTCCAGGCTGTACGCGCGCTGCAACAGCTCCCGTTCCGGAACGAGGCTGCTCCACACGGTCCGCATCACCGGGCCCAGCGGCGGTGTGCAGGCGCCCGCCGTCACGGCGAGCGCCCCCAGCAGGAGCGAGGAGGCCCCCGGCCGCCAGGTGGCGTACGCAAGGGCGGCGAGCAGTGCGGAGTAGACACCGGCCATCGGCGGCAGGGCCCGGCGCGGCCCGTACCGGTCGATCAGCGCGGCACGGACGGGGGAGAGGAAGACGCTGGTGGCGCCGAACAGGGCCATGACGGCGCCCGCGACCGAGTACGAACCGGTGGCGTCCTTCACCGCCAGCATCAGGGAGAGGGAGACCAGCCCGTACGAGAGCCGTCCCAGCAGTGCGGCACCGAAGGTGCGGGAGGCGTGGCGGGTACGCAGGACCGTGGCGTACGACGGGTTGCGCGAAGGCGCGGGTGAGGGCGAGAGCATGGGGACATTCCTCGTGAGGGCAGCGCGGTGCACGGCGCTGCGGGCATGCGGGGACTCCGAACGGCCGCACCCGGTGGGAGGGAGTGGGTGCGGTCAGTACGGGGTCCTACGCACAGGAGAGGAACATGCCGGCCAACGTACCAGGGTGAGAGGTGGGTTGTGGAGGGTGCGCCAGGGGGGAGGGCAGGCAAGGGCAGGGGCCGGAAAAGCGCTGTGAGGTGTGACAGCGCGGCGGGTACGTTGGCGGCCATGTTGCCCTCCCCCTCCCGCAATCGTCCTCCCTACGACGCGGACGAGCGGACTCAGCTCGTCGGCTGGCTCGACATGCAGCGTGCGGTCGCCCGCTGGAAGTGCGACGGGCTGTCGGAGGCGGACGCCCATCGGTCCGTCCTCCCGTCCTCGCCGCACATGACGGTGGCCGGTGTCATGTCACACCTCCGCTGGGCCGAGCACCTCTGGTACGAGGTCGTCCTGCTGGGCCGCCCGGCCGTGGGGCCCATGTTCGACGGGCCCGAGGACGCCGACATGATGGTCGAGGACGTCCCGCTCGCGGAGCTCATCGACGCCTACGACCGGCAGATCGCGGTGTCGAACGAGATCGTCGCCGCGCAGTCGCTCGACGACGTGGGCCGCCACCCGGATTTCGACGTCTCGGCCGCGAGCCTGCGCTGGATCATGTTCCACATGATCGAGGAGACCGCCCGGCACGCGGGCCATCTGGACGCCATCAGGGAGATCCTGGACGGCGAGACGGGCTACTACTGACCCGGCCCCCGGCCGCGCACACCTCGTCGGCCGCACCGCATCGTCGGTCGAACCGCCTCGCCGGCCGCGCACACCTCGCCGGCCGCCCACACCCCGGCGGCTGCATCCATCTCGTCCGTGTCAGTCGGTGATGCCGGTGTTGGCTGCCAGGATTTCCGCGGTGGTCTGCCGGAGGCGTGGGAGGTATCCGACGACTTCGTCGGCGCGGTGGAGGAGGTCTTCGGTGGACGTGACGCCGAGATCGGCGACGGCCTCACGGAAGGCCGGGAGGCGCGCGACGTGCAGGTCCGGTGCGTCCGCGGCCAGGACGGCGTGACAGCGCGCGAACGTCGCGATGATCCAGAAGACGGCTTCGCGGTGGTCGCCCCGCTCGATGAGCTGCCGGCTTCCCCCGATGGCGATCGGCCGTGCCTCGGCGGTGATGTCGCTGCTGAAGAAGAACGGGGTACGGGCGACCCGCGCGGCCGCGTCGAACGTACGGGCCAGTTCGTCCAGATGATGCCCGGTCCTGCGGGCGGACAGCCCCGCGCATCCCAGGAGCTCCAGCAGCTCCGGATACCGGTGCACCTGCCCGTAGTCGGTGAGGACCGCGCGAGCCGCCGGGTAGCGCAACCGGACGGTGGGGTTGCGCAGGGCGGCGACGAGCAGGACATGGGTGGTCACCCCGGTGGGGAACAGCCAGGCCGTCACCTGTTCGTGGAACGGCGCCGAGGTGTCGAACGCGGCGAGGCGGGTCACGATCCGGCGCTCCGCGTCCAGGCATCTGCGGCGCACCCAGGACCGTTCGGCGAACCGTTGCGACACGTGCGCCCGCAGTCCGCGCAGATGGCCGGTCGGGTCGTCGATGACCGTGTCGCGGCGGAAGCTCCCCGCCAGGTGGTAGGAGGAGAGGACGCCGTCCGCCGAGGAGAGGTCGTCCCACGTCACATAGCTGACCTCCAGCAGCGCATCGTGGAAGCGGAGCTTGCCCGGCTTGTCCGGCGGGTCGTGCTCGGCTGTGACGACGACGATGTCGACGTCGGAGAACGGGGAGAGTTCGGCCTCGTCCGGCAGGCCGACCGTCGACCCGCTGAAGTAGGCGCCACGGAAACCGGAATCGGATCGGGCATGCTCTTCGACCCAACGCGCCGCGGCCGCTCGGGCCGTACCGACTCTCATACCGAGTCCTTTCACCGCTCTTTTGCCACCCACCGCTCGGGATGCCGGTGTGATGGAATCACGGCATGACAAAGCTGCTGCACCGAATCCTCCAGGGGCTCGATCGCTTCCACGCCGCCCGCCCGTGGGACCACAACGCCCACTACCACCGGTGGATTCTGCGTCAGCTCCCCAGCAGTTGCGACAGAGCCCTGGACGTCGGCTCCGGCGCCGGAGAACTGGCCCGGCTCCTGGCGGCACGGGCGAAGGCAGTGCACGGAATCGACTCCGACCCGGACATCGTGGCACGGGCTCGTCAACTGGCCGCCCCGGCCCTACCGGTGACCTTCGCCGTCGCGGACGCGCCGAACGGGATTCCGCCCGGCCCCTACGACGTCATCACCTGCGTCGCCACTGTCCACCATCTGCCGTTCACCGATGCTCTCACCCGTTTCCGGGGGCATCTGGCACCCGGTGGAACCCTGGTGGTGGTGGGTGTCGCCCGGGAGGCGACCTGCGGGGACCACCTGCTGGGTCTCGCCTCGGTTCCGCTGAATGTCGCCATGGCCTTGATCAAGAACCGGGGGCGCAGGGTGTCCCTCCCCGACTCCATGACCGCAAGGACCCGGCCGGCCGAGATGACCTACGCCGACATCGTTCATCAGGCGCGTCAGGTGTTGCCCGGTGTGAGACTGCGTCGCAGGCTGTTCTGGCGCTACACACTCGTATGGCGCGACGGCTCCGGCGGGGGCTGACCGCGACGGGATGCGAGAACCGGGCCGGACCCCCGACGAGAGGCGAGAGCCGGGCCGGACCCCGACGACAGGCGAGAGCCGGGCCGGACCGCGACAAGGAGAGAGAACGGGACCGATTGCGATGAGGAAGATCATCCTGATGATGTCGACGTCCCTCGACGGCTTCATCGAGGGACCGGGCCGCGAGATCGGCTGGCACCTGGTCGACGACGAACTGCACCGGCACTTCAACCAGCAGCTCAGGACCATGGGCGGCTTCCTGGACGGCCGTGTGACATATGAGCTCATGGCGGGGTTCTGGCCGACCGCCGACTCCGACCCCTCAAGTACCGCACCCGTGGCGGAGTTCGCCGGTATCTGGCGGGACATGCCCAAGATCGTGTTCTCCCGGACGCTGGAGCGGGCCCAATGGAACACCACCATCAAGCGGGAGGTGGACATCGACGAGATCACGGCTCTCAAGGCACAGCCCGGTGAAGACCTGGCCCTCGGTGGTGCCGATCTCGCCGCGTCCTTCATGCGGCACGACCTGATCGACGAGTACCGCGTCTATGTCCACCCGGTTCTCATCGGACGGGGCAAGCCCCTCTTCCCGGCATCGGACACCGTGACCGCCCTCCGCCTGACCGAGACCCGGACCTTCGGCAACGGGGTCGTGCTCCTGCGTTACGAGCGGCCCACGGCTGCTCCACCGGAATGAACTCCACGCGTCGTGGAGGCGTCCCGGCTGCTCCACCGGGGCCACGCGAGGGGCTCTCCCGTATAACTGCCGCACTGTCACGAGAACCGGTGAGAACTCACTCACGAACACTGACGAGAGCTGACGGCAACTCACTCGCGAACACTGACGAGAACTCGCGAGAACGCACGAGCTCTGACGAACTGGCGAACCGATGGACTGGCGAGAGGGCAGGCGATGACACCCGGCGTAGAGGACCGCATGGCGATCACGGAACTGATCGGCCTGCACGGGCACCTGATCGATGACGGTGAACTCGACCGGCTGGACGAGCTGTTCACCGACGACGTCGTCTACGACGCGTCGGCCCTGGGGCACGGATCGATGCACGGCCCCGGGGCCATCAGGGACGCGGCACGGGCGATGGGGGAGCACGGCCCCGTGGGCCACCACGTCACCAACATCGTCCTCACCGAGGTGAGCGACGACCAGGTGCGTGCCCGGTCCAAGGGGATCGGCATCAGGGCGGACGGCACGTGCGGAAGCGTGACGTACGAGGACCTGATCGTGCGTGGCGAGAAGGGGTGGCGCATCAGCCGCCGCACGATCTCCGCGCGACGCGCTTCTTCCGGCACGGGCAAGCGGCCCACGTGACATGTCACATGTGCCGCTCCTTCCGGCACGGGCAAGCGCCGCACATGACATGTCACATGTGCTCAGGCGCCGCAGGCCGACGCTGACGGCGCCCGTTCCGCCACCGGAAGGGGCACCGCCGACCGGGCCGGGTCCGGGCGGCACGGCAGGTCGCGTCAGGCGTCCAGCATGCCCGACGTGTCGATGACCTGCCGGATCGCCCGGCCCGAAGCCAGCTCCTCCATCGCCGCGTTGATGTCGGCCAGCGGCAGTGTGCCGGTGTGCATCCGCTCCACCAGCATCAGGCCCGCCCGCCACAGGTCCAGGAACCTGGGAATGTCGCGGCGCGGGACCGCGTCGCCCATGTACGAGCCGAGCAGGGACTTGCCCTCGCCCGCGAACGCCAGCGCCGGGACCTCCAGCACCCGGTCGGGGGCGGGGAGGCCCACCGAGACGACCTTGCCGCCCCGGGCCACGGCCGTCAGGCACTCCGCCATGACCCTGGGGCTGCCCACCGCTTCCACCGCCAACTCGGCTCCGCCGGAGGTGAGGTCGCGAATGGCCTGGACAGCCTCGTCCGGGGCGTACGCGTGCGTCGCACCCAGCCCGAGAGCCAGTTCGCGCTTCTCCCGGACCGGGTCGACCGCGATGACCGGATAAGCCCCGGCCGCGCGTGCACCCAGCACCGCGGACAGGCCCACCCCTCCCAGGCCGTAGACCACCGTCGACTGGCCGGGCCGCAGGGCCGCCGTGTTGATGACGGCTCCGGCACCGGTCAGGACCGCGCAGCCGAACATCGAGGCCACCGTGAACGGGATGTCCTCGGGGATCGGCACCACCGACTCCTGGGCCAGCACCGCGTGTTCGGAGAACGCGGAGACGCCCAGCTGGTGGTGGACCGGTTCGCCGGAGGCGTCGGTCAGCAGCGACGGGCCGTGCAGCAGCGCGCCCGAGCCGTTCGCCGCCGCTGCCTGTGCGCACAGGGCCGGGCGGCCCGCCGCACAGTCGCCGCAGAAACCGCAGCTGGGTACGAAGACCAGGGCCACATGGTCGCCGGCGGAGACCCGGTGGACGCCCGGTCCGGTCTCCTGGACGACGCCCACCGCCTCGTGGCCCAGTGCCATCGGCAGCGGGCGGACCCGGTCGCCGTTGACCACCGAGAGGTCCGAGTGGCAGAGCGAGGCAGCCGCGATACGGACCAGCACCTCGCCCTCGCGCGGGGCGCCCAGCTCCAGCTCCTCCACCTCCACCGGCCGGGTCGCGGAGTAGGGGCGGGCCGTCGATATCCCGCGCAGCACCACCGCACGGGTCTTCATGCCCGCACCTCCGGACGCGGGGCGCAGCGCAGTACGTCGCGGCTCTCCAGCAGCGGGACGACCTTGCCGAGCACGATCTCCTGGAAGTGCGGGGTGGCGCAGTGTGCGGTGAAGTCGGCCTCGGAGGCGTACTCCTCGTACAGCACGATCGCCCGGGGGTCCTCGGTGCCCTGGTGGACCCGGTAGGCGAGATTGCCCGGCTCCTCGCGGGAGGCGGCGGCCATCGTGTCGAGCAGGGGCAGGACGGTGTTCTCCTCGCCGGCCTTGGTGCGGTAGCGGGCGACGACTACGTATGTCATGGGGGCTTACTCCTGGGGTGCGGCGGGCCTCTTCAGGGCGGTGGGCGGGACCGGCGGCAGCTGGTCCCGGCGCAGGTGCCAGAGGCGGGGGTCGGACGTGGCGGCGGCGGCCGACCCGAGGGCCAGCGCGAGCGCCACGTCCGCGGCGGTTTCCACGAAGCCCGCGGCGACCGACGGGGACATGGCGCGCTGTGCCTGCGCGTTCATCCGGGCGATGATCGGGGCGGGCATGATCTCGACCAGGTCCGGCGCCCCGCGCGAGATCGCGTCCGTGGAGCGGCGCAGATTGGACCGGTCGGTGACGAACACCTTCATCATCGTCAGCAGGCCGAGCGGACGGCCCTTCTCTATGAGGGAGAGCCGGGTGCTGACCACGCCGTGCGCGCCCATGTTCTTGATGAACTCCAGCGCGCCCCGGTCCTGAGCCAGACCGGGGCTGCTGTCCACGTTCACGAACACGGTCTTCCCCGCCCGGCCCAGCGCCGGCACGACCTGGGGCAGCTGGCCCACCGCGAGCGACGCGACGATGCACACCTTGGCCGGTGCGGTCAGGAACTGGCGCAGCGGCTGGGTGCCGACGACCGACGCGACGACCGGCACCTCGGCGAAGGCCGAGGCGAGCCGGGGGTCGAGTGCGGCACCGGACCGGGACGGAGAAGGGGTCATGGCAAGGGCCTGCCTGGGGAAGGAGGGTTCGCGGCTGCTGAGGTCAGTTCAGCGGAGACGTACCGAATCGGCTGGGAAGGCCCAGTTTGCCAGGGTTGAGAATGCCGGCCGGGTCCAGGGCCTTCTTCACTGCGACGAATGTCGCGAAGCCCGCCCCGAGGGATTCCTCCAGGTAGGGACCGCGCAGCAGACCGCAGCCGTGGTGGTGGCTGAGCGCCGCGGCGTGCTTGATGAGTACGGCGTTGGCCGCGTCCCACACCGAGCGGTACCAGTCGCGCCGCGACTCCGGTGCCACGTCGCCGCGCAGCGAGAAGTAGACGCAGGCGCCGTCGGTGTACGCGTGGGACTGGTGGGCCGAGGCGGCCAGGGTGCCGGGCACCGACTGGATCGCGGCGACCACCTCGTCGTAGATCACCGGGAGGTCGGTCCAGGACGCGGCCATCTCCAGGGTGTCGGCGACGAAGCCGGGGCCGGGCTTGAAGCCGTCGGCGGACTTGCCGACCAGCATCCGCTCGTCCAGCCAGCGCTCGAACACCGCCTTGCTGTCCAGCTCGGGGCCGTACGCCTCGCAGACCTCGGCCGCCACCTTGATCGAGGCGTCGACGATGGCCGGGTCGCCCTCGTCCGCGATCAGCAGGAGGTTGGTCTCCGGGTGGCCGAAGTGGGTGCCCGACTCCAGGGTGTCGTACAGCCGCAGGACGGCCGGGGTCGCACCGCGCTGCATGATCCTGCGGCAGGCGTCGAGGCCCTCGGCGAAGGTCTTGAAGCCGTACGCCACGGCGTTGGCGTACTCCGGCAGCGGGTGGACCCGCAGACGCGCCGAGACGATGACACCCAGGGTGCCTTCGGAGCCGACGAACAGCTGGCGCAGGTCCGGGCCGACCGCGGCGCGGGCGTAGTCGCCGTACGTGGCACGCGTACCGTCCGCGTGCACGACGTCGACGCCGACGACCATGTCCTCGATCTTGCCGTAACGGGTGGAGAGCTGACCGGCGCCGCGGCAGGCGATCCAGCCGCCGACCGTGGAGACGGCGAAGGCGGACGGCCAGTGGCCCGTGGTGACGCCGTACCCCTCCTGGAGCTGCTTCTCGAAGAGGTCGCCGAACATGCCGGCCTGGACGTCCACGATGTTCGACTCGGCGTCGAAGCCGGTGATCTCGTTCAGCCCGCAGACGTCCAGGACGACGCCGCCGAAGACGGGGAGCGCCGCGCCCGTGACGTTGGAGCGGCCGGCGGAGGGGGTGACCGGGATGCCTGCCTCGTGGCAGATCCGCAGCACGGCCGCGACCTGGTCGGCGTCGGCCGCCTCGACGATCACGGCGTTCGGCGTCGCGGGACGGCCCTCGGTCTCGCCGATCATCGAGCCGGCCCACCAGTCGCGGGTCCGGGTGACGACCTCGTCGCGGGAGGTGTGCACCGCGTGCGCGGCCCCGCGCAGTGCCTCGACAACAGTCTCGGGGACCTCGACCGGGTCGACCTGGAGGGCCGCCTCGCCGTCCCCGATCGGGGTGTTCTGCGCCCACTTGGCGAAGCTGGGGGCGCCGATCGTGTAGTTGCCCCGGTTGAACGGGTGGGTGATGGTCTGACGGCTGATCATGCTGCTGCCCCTTCGAGGAGTACGGACTTTTCGTGACGGACGGCTGCGAGGTACTCGGAGACCGAACGCTCCACCTCGGCCTCCGAGAGGTTCAGTTCCTGGCCGAGGAGCGCGCCGACGGCCTCGGCGGCGTCGACGGAGGCGTCCCGGGCGAACAGCCGGGCGCGCAGCCGCCGGGAGAGGACGTCGTCGACCGAGCGGGCCAGCTCGGCGCGGGCCGCGTACACGACCTCCGCCCTGGTGTACGGGAGTCCCGCGACGATCGGCTCGGCCAGCGCCGGGTCGTCCTGGATCAGGTCGCCGACGAAGCGGGCCTCGGTGCCGAAGCGCTCGCCGAGGTGCGCGGCGATGCCGCCGGACGCCGCGACGGCCTCGGCGTCGTAACCGGCGCCGCCGAGCAGCGGGAGGTCGGTGGTGCGGCTCTTCTCCTTGCGGCCGAGGACCGCCATCACCTTGTCGATGACGAGTTCGCCCATGTGCCGGCTGGTGGTGAGCTTGCCGCCGGTCACCGTCACCATGCCGGTGCGGCCGACGGTGATGTGATGGTCGCGCCGCATGTCGAGCGTCGCGCCCTCCTTGCCGCCGACCAGCGGGCGCAGGCCGCCGATGGAGCCGACCACGTCGTCCGGGGTGAGCTTCCCCTCGAAGGCGGTGTTGGCGCCCTCCAGCAGGAAGTCCATCTCCTCACGGGTGCAGTGCACATCGTCGGGCGAGCCCTGGTAGTCCTCGTCCGTGGTGCCCAGCACGACGCTGTTGCCCCAGCGGGTGCAGGTCGCGCGGCGGGCCCGGCCGGGGATCGGCACAGTGACCGTGCAGTTGATCCGCACCTTGTCCCACGGCACCACGATGTGGACGCCCTTGGCGGGCCTGACCTGCGGCTTGTGACCGTCGTCCGCCTTCGCGTCGAGCTCGTCGGTCCACACCCCGGTGGCGTTGACGACGGCTCGCGCGCGGATGTCGACGGTGTCGCCGTCCGCCGAGACCCGGGCGCCGGACACCTTGCCCATCTGCATCAGCAGGCCCTCGGCCTTCGCTCCGTTGAGGACCGTCGCGCCGAGCGCGGCGGCGGTGCGGACGATGGTGAGGACGAGCCGGGCGTCATCGGTACGGGCGTCGAAGTACATCAGCCCGCCCTTGAGGTTCTCCGCGCGCAGCGTCGGCGCCTGCGCGAGGACCTCCGGAACGGTGAGCCGCTGGTGGAGCTTGCCGATCCGCCACCCGCCGACCAGGTCGTACGTCCACAGCAGACCCTCGAAGCCCTTGGCGAGGCGGGCGTCGAAGATGCCCTCCTTCTCCAGGATCGGGAAGAGGAACGGCAACCGGTGCACCAGGTGCGGGGCGTTCTTGCGGAAGCGGTGCCGTTCCAGGAGCGAGTGCCGGACCAGGTTGACGTTGCCCTGCTCGATGTAGCGCAGGCCGCCGTGGACCATCTTCGAGGACTTCGACGACGTGCCGGAGGCGAAGTCGTCCTTCTCGACCAGCGCGGCGCGCAGCCCGCGCGAGGCCGCGTCGAGCACGGCGTACGCCCCGGTGATGCCGCCGCCGATGACGAGTACGTCGTACGTGTCGTCGGCCAGCCGGCGCTTGAGGGCTGCGCGGTCGAGCAGCAGGGGCGTTCGGCGGGTCGCCGCGGCGCTGCGCCGCGGTTTCCGGGCGGGCATGGTGATCACAACATCAACTCCTGGTGTTTCGGTGCGGCGGCCGTGGTCGGGTGCGCGCCGCCGGTGCGACGGGCGGGGCCGTCAGTGGGGGGTTCGGGGTTCGGGGTTCTTCAGGGGGAGCAGCGCGGGATCGCCGAGATGGGCGATCAGCACGTCGCGCCAGGCGGACCGCTGCTCGGCACGCTCGGCCGCCGTGATCGACGGCTCGAAGATCCGGCCGTGCGGCTGTGCCTCGACGACCTCTTCGAGCGAGGACCACAGGCCCTGGGCGACGCCCGCCAGATAGGCGGTGCCGCGCAGGCTGGCGGTCGCGGAGTCGGAGACCCGTTCCATCGGCAGGCCGGTCAGGTCGGCCTGGATCCGCATGAGCGGGTCGCTGCCGGAGACCCCGCCACCGACCCGGAGCCGGGTGAACGGTGTGCCCATGGTGTCGGCGACCCCGTCGATCAGGTCGCACACCGAGTGCGCGATGCCGTCCAGCACGGCGCGTGCGAGATCGGCGCGGGTGGTGGCGAGGGTGAGCCCGGTGAGGGAGGCGGTGGCCTCCGGGTGCCAGACCGGCGTACGGACCCCGGCGAGCGCCGGGACGAAACGCGGGGTGCGGCCCGGCCGGGTGGGGACCCGGCCCGCCTCCTCACCGAGCTCCTTCGGCGATGCGAACAGCCCCAGGTCGTCACAGAGCCAGCGCAGCGCCGAACCCGCCGTGGAGGTGTACGCCTCCAGGCTGTAGTGGCTGATGTCGCCCTGCCGCCGGCCGGGCTGGGCGAGCACCCCGGAGATGTCCGGCCGGGGCAGGGCGGGCGCGGTGCCGGTCGCCGCGTCGACGAAGGCGCCGGTCCCGTACACGCACATGCCCTGCCCGGCGGCGAGGCCGCCGAGCGCGACGAGTGCGGCGTGCTGGTCGCCCATGGAGGCGGCCAGCGGGACGGCGATCCCGAGGGCGGCCGGGTCGGTCGTACCGAATCCGGCGTCGTCGGAGCGGAGCTCCGGAAGCAGGTCGAGGGGGAAGCCGAGGTGGCTGATCCACTCCTCGTCCCAGGCGTGCCGCTCCAGCAGATAGCCACCGGTGGACGCGGCGTTGGTCGGGGTGGTGGCGTGCACGGCGCCGCCGGTGAGGCGCCAGATCAGCCAGGTGTCGACGGTACCGAAGAGCAGCCGGCCCTCGCGGTGCGCGGCGGCCACCTCCCGGTGCGCGGCGATCTGCCGGGCGGCCCAGAGGAACGGGGCGCGGGCGCCGACCGGCCGGCCCTGCCGGGCCAGCAGGGCGGCGTCCCACTCCGCCTCGTACGCGGTGAGCTCCTGCGCGTGACGCCGGTCCTGCCACACCACCGCGGGCAGCAGCGGCTGTCCGGTGGCCCGGTCCCACAGCATCGCGGTGGCCCGCTGGGTGGAGAGCGCGACCGCGGTGATCCCGATGCCGTCCTCGCGGGCTCGGCCGACGGCCCGGCGCGCCACCTCGACGGTGGCGCTCCAGATCTCCATCGGGTCCTGCTCGACCGAGAGGTCGTCCGGATGGCTGACCTTGATCGACCGGTAGAACACCTCGTGGGCGGCGCCCGAGTCGAGGACGACTCCGGCCCTGGTGCCCGTGGTGCCCTCGTCGATGGACAGCACACCGCGCCGTGGGGCGGCGCCGGGGAACGTCTGCGTCATTGCAGCCCTTTCTTCGAGAGCATCGCGAGTTGTGCGGAGGGGGTACGGAGGCGGTACGGGGGAGGGAACCATCGTGTGACGCGACAGGTCCGGCGGCGGGTCAGCGCGCGGTCGCGGACTCCGCGGATTCCGCCGGGCCGGCCCCGGTGCCGACGGAGGCACGGTCCTGTCCGGCGACCTCGTCGGGCGACGCGGCCTTCGTCGGGTCCCACTTGATCGCCAGGCAGGTGATCAGGCCGAGCAGGGGCACGACGGAGAGCACCAGGAAGGTGTCGGCGAGTCCCAGTGAGTCCTTGATCTGCGGGAAGACGTACAGCCCGACGACACTGCCGAAGCTGCCCACCATCCCGGTGACCCCGGTGCCGAGCGCGCGGACATCACTGCTGTACGAGAGCGCGGCGATGGACTTCCCGTTGGCGCCGGGGCCCGCGGAGTGGCAGAGGATGAACAGCACCGGCAGCAGGAACGCCACGGCCGTGGGCACCTTCTCGAAGGTCAGTCCCATCGCGAGCAGCGCGACGAAGACCCCGGCGAAACCGGCGGCGGAGCTGAGCCGCAGTCCGAGCCGGCGGCCGAAGTATGCGGACAGGAGCCCGCCCGCGATACCGAAGGCGTTGAAGACCATCGAGCCGATGGTGGCCTTCTCGAAGCTCTCGCCGAAGATCGTCAGGCTGATCAGCGGGAGGTACCAGCCGACCGCGAAGTACTGCATCGACTGCCCGAGCGAGATCACCGAGGAGAGAACCGTGCGCGGCAGGTACTCGCCCTTGAAGAGCAGCCCGGCCTGGCGGAAGCCGATGGCGGGGGCGGCGGTGGCGGCGCGGGTCGCCTCGTCGGGCTTGCCGGCGACGGCCTTGATCCGGTAGATCCGGTCCAGGTTGACGACCGCCTCGTCCAGCCGGCCCTTGCTCGCCAGCCAGGTGGGACTCTCCCGGAGCATCAGCCACTGGCCCAGCAGCAGCGCGGCGGCGACGACCGCGGCCGAGCCGACCGACCAGCGCCAGATGTCCGCGCCGACGTCCAGATTGAAGAAGACCAGGGCGAGCGCGAGGTTGCTGGTGGTGGCGACGTACCAGACCGCCTGCCACAGGTTCAGCCGACCACCCAGCTTCGCGGGGGTGTACTCGGCGAGCAGCGCCATGGCGACCGCGAAGTCGATGCCGTACGCCACGCCCACCAGGACCCGGCCGAACCAGACGACGGTGAAGTCACCGGCGAAGGCGGCGAGCAGGGCGCCCGCGATCGCGAAGACCTTGGCGATGAGCAGCGGGGGGACGCGGCCGATCCGGGTGGCGAGCCAGCCGCCGACCGGGTTGAAGATGATCGCCAGGGCCGGAGCGGTGGCCGTGAGGATCGAGACCTGGGTGCTGGTCAGCTCCATCTGGGACGTCATCGGCCCCAGACCGGCGCTCAGCGCCGCATTCGAATAGGCGTCGAGAAAGAGCCCGCCGAACACGAGAAACCAGATGACTTGCGCCCGGCCGGTGATCTTTCCCAGCCCATCGATGAGCGCAACGACGTCGGCGACGCCTTTGACGCTCGGACGTTGTGCCATGAATCCGCCTTCGAGGAAGACCCATCGGCGGCACGGGGAGCACAAAAAAACAGGCATGACGAAACCACCGACAGGTGGTCTATGTCTGTGCCTGTCAAAACACTGCGGAAAGCGCCGCAGCACGTGAACTGCTGGAAGTACGAACTACGCAGTGAGGTTAAGAACGAGTCAGGAGGAACGTCAAGGGTTTCCGGCAGGTTACACAAACGTGACGCGCGCCCCGAAGGCGCTACGGCTCGTGATCCGGGTCCTGCCGACCCGGGACGCTGCGGCGCGCAGCACGGCGATGCGCGCCGCGTCCGCCCGGCACAGCGTCGTCCGGCCGTGCCGACGACCGGCCGGGCCTCGTGCAAGGTGATCGCGTCACCGCGCTCCCGATGCCTCCACTGGCCGGGGGACAGCGAAGCCGGCCGAACATCCGCGGTTCTCCGGCCCCGCTCCGGCAGGCTCGCCCCGGAACCGGAGAACCGCGTCCGGATCGCCGCCCGGACGGGGTCTCGGGCGTTCTCCGGAGAACGCCCCCTCGCATCGGGCGACGGGCAGCCCAGCCCCGCGGCTACCGCGCCGACCCGGGTGAAGACGGAGACCGGGTACTCGTCGTCGCAGCCCGTGGTCTTCGCGGGCTTCGCCACGGCGCTGCGGGCGCGGCCCCGCCCGATGCCATCATGAACCTGACGGATAGTCAGAAGCGTTGGCCGGACACACGGGCGGCGAGCCGGACGGCGGCGGGTCTGTTTCCCTGGCGGCGTGCGGCCCGGACGTGGGAGGAGAGCGGTCCCGGATGCGTCCCGGACTCACCGCCCGTGTGGACGCGAGTGGTTGGCACCGGGCCGGCTCCCGCTGCGCGGTGAGCACCTCGGGAGGGCGACGGCAACCGGTGTCAGTGCCGGTTGGCACCATGGTGATCATGAGTCACAACATCGCGTACTCCACAGCGGACCGGGCCGACGTCCTGACCTACCTCGGCAGCAACGGCAATCTGACGGCGGACCAGCTGCGCCGCCTCAACGGCATGCGCAAGGACGCCCAGGCCCATCAGGACGATCTAGACCACCAGGGTGTCGACTGGGGCCTGTCTATCCCCGACGCCCTGGACCATTTGATCGCCGGGCGCGCCGACGCGGACGCGGAGTGCGCGGGCAACGCCTACAACTCCGCTCTGCAACACATCATCGACCACAACGCCTCCGACCCCTCCCAGTTGGGCACCTACTCCAGGCCCTCGACGTTCTTCGGCCTGGTGGACGACGAGATGCGCCGCCTCGACGTGCCCGCCGACCTCCTGCCCCACGGCTACCTCTTCGGCGGGCCGCCCGACGGCTTCCCTCACATCCCGCACTCGATGGACGGCTACCCGGCCATCGGCCACCTGCCGCTGGCCAGGACCAAGCCCGCCGCCGACGCCTACCGCGCCGTCCTGAAAAGGATGGACCCGGACTTCCGGTACGACGTCCAGGAACTCATCGACACGCTCGACTTCGAGCACCGCGAGTGGGAGTACGCCACGAAGAACATCGACTGGTACACCCAGGACACGCTCTTCTTCAAGCTCACCTGACCGATCAGTGGAGAGAGGGAGAGGGCCGGCCGGCCCGCTCTCTGTCCGCGGCCCGGCCCCGGCACCGCACGACTCGGGGAAGCGGAGCGGTATCGCGTACCCGGTCGGCAATGCTGCGGGCCGGAAAGCTGCCACATACTGCACATGCGGGTGCGGCGGGGCCGGGTCGCTGAGTCTGTGCGTGTTGTTGCTCGCGTGCGCGGGCGCGGCCGCGTGGCCCGTGCCGAACAGCGCCTCGCATTCCCGGGCGTGGAAGGCGGCCAACCCGTGCGCCGCCGAGATGGCCGCCACGGAACGCGGCGACCGCCTGACCACTGTGCCGGCCGTGAGCGCGCGGACCGAGGCCAACCAGCCCAAGCAGAGCAGCTGGCTGTACTTCGCCCACGGCCGGCCGCTGGAACGCCTCGCGGTCTCGTGGGAGGGCGCCCAGGGGGTTCCGGCCCGGCGACAGGGTCGAACTGACCGTCTGGCGCGACGCGGTGCGGGAGGTCTCCGGAGAGCACTACGTGTGGCGCGAGCACATCCCCGCCGGCGGGGAGCCGGCCGTCGTCGCGACCGTGCTCGCCCTTGTGGCGGGGTGCCCCGGTGCTCGGGTGCCGGTGCGCCTGCTTGGACGCAGGCTGCCCGACGACGAGGTCCTCCCGTCGGCCCTTCCGTTCGTGGGCGTGCTCGTCGTTACCGCCCTGTGGCTGCTGCCGCTCTGCTATCTCCGTCCCACGGCCCTGCTCGCCTCTGCCGCGGCCATCACGTGGGCGGCCGCGGGCTCGCTGGTCACGCTGGGCCTCTCCGTCTGGGCCTGGCGTGCCACGCGCGTCTGTACGCCGGGAGAGGCAGGAGAGACCAGAGAAGCCACGGCTTCGGTACCCACATCGTCCTCGGGGACGGCTCGCCCGCGGTGACACCCCACCCCGGCCCGGGACGGTTCGCGGCGAAACGGATACCGGTGGAGCGGCTCACCGTGAAGGACCTGCGGCGCGTCCGGGGCAGCGACGGCGACGCCGTTCCCAGCAGCTGGCACATCGCCGAACCCGACGAAGCGGGCGAGCCGGTCCGCCTCGCGGCCGCCCCGGCCGCGCGGGCCGCCCGGCCGGGCGCACGCTGCCGCGCAGAAGGTGGCACGGGTGGCACGGGCCGGAAGAAGGCAGCACCCGATCGATCGGGTGGCAGCGCCTCTTCCGGCCCTTGTGCGTTGTGGTGCGGTGTGCCCGGGCCGGCCCACGGGAGAACCCGGGCTCCTGTGCCGGTATCGGTGTCGACGGCGACGGCGACGGCACCGGATCACCCGGCACCGGATCAACCGGGCATCAATTCCAGACAAAGCTCCGTTTCCTGGCGCTTTGTCAGTGCTTCAGGCATTGGTCTTGACCAATATCGCATTCTGTGAAAATTATGGGCATGGTCGCCACGAAATCTCTACAACCACCCCTGCGGGAGAACCAAGTCCCATGCGCATAACCGCAACCGCCGCAGCTGCCATGCTCGGCGGAGCTCTCGTCCTCGGCCTCACGGCCTCCCCGGCCGCACAGGCCGCGCCCGCCGACGCGGGCGGTTGCGCCACCGACGCCTTCGGGATCGCCGGCAAGTACGGCGAGTTCGTCCTCGGTGACGACGTCCACTCGCCCGACGCGGAGGGTGCTGTGGCCGTCGGCGGAAACGCCGACTTCCGCGGCGGTTTCAGCACCGCCAACGAACTGTCCGCGGCGGAGGTCGACGCGCTGCCCGGCCGGGCGGCGCTCGTCGTCCGCGGCGACCTGGTCAACGGCGGGTCGGTCACCGCGGTGATGAAGGGCGACGCGGTCGTCGGAGGCAAGGTCCGCGACCGCGCCGTCGAACTGCACTCCGGCGCCTTCCGGCAGGATGCCCGGCTGATCGACTTCGACGCGGAGTTCGCCAAGCTCCGGGCCTACTCCTCCGCGCTGGCCGCGGAACCGGTGACCAGCGGCGCCGACGTGAGGCTGGACGGCACCAAGCTCACCCTGGAGGGCGGCAACGCCACCCGCAACGTCTTCGAGGTGACGGCCGATCAGCTGGAGCGGGCCAAGGACATCTACCTCAAGGTCCCGGCCGGCGCGACCGCGATCGTCAACGTCAGCGGCGACACCTACGACATGGCCAAGGCCGGCACCACTGGCTTCTTCCTGTCCGGCGGCCAGGACTACGTGCTGGACGACAAGCTTCAGAGCGCCTCCGAGGGCAAGGTCCGTGCCCGGCTGCTGTGGAACTTCCCCGAGGCCCGCACCATCACCAAGAGCAGCCGGGCGGCCTGGCCCGGCAGCGTGCTGGCACCCCGGGCGCACCTGGAGCTGGGCACCGCCGCGCCGGTCAACGGCTCGGTGTGGGTCGCCTCGCTGCACGGCTCGGGCGGAGCGGAGACGCACCACTTCCCCTTCAGCGGCTGCCTCCCGGAGACCGGGAAGACCCCGTCCGCCACGCCGACGCCCAGCGGCACCCCCGAGACCACACCGCCGGTGGACAGCACGCCGTCCGCCTCCGCGACACCGACCTCGGAGGGCGGCACGCCGTCCGGCGACTCCTCCCGGCCCGCCACGGCGGCCCCGGCCCCGTCGGACAGCACGGTGCCCGGCACCGGTGGTGGCGACCTGGCCTCGACGGGCAGCAGCGGCACGGTCCCGCTGGTCATCGGCACCGTTGTGGTGCTCGCCGCGGGCACCGGTCTTGTCGTGGCGGCCCGCCGCCGGTCCAAGCGGGCCTGACATCCGATGACCGACCGGGCCCCCGGTGCACCACCGGGGGCCCGTCGACCGGCGGAACGTCCCGCTTCCGGGGCTCGTCAGCGCCCCGCCTGCAAGGCCGCCCAGGTGGCCGGCCCCGCGATGCCGTCGGCCGTCAGGCCCCGGCTCGTCTGGTAGGAGCGCACCGCCGTCGTCGTCTCCGGGCCGAAGTTCCCGTCGATGCCGACCGTCGAACCGAGCGCCGCGGTCAGCGAGCGCTGGAGCCGCTTCACCCCGTCGCCCGAGTCGCCCTGCGCAAGGGACGCCGTCGGACCGGCCGACAGCAGCGCCGTCCAGGTACTGGCTCCCACGACGCCGTCCGCGTCCAGCCCATGGACCGACTGGTACGCCGTCACCGCGCTCTGCGTGGCCGCGCCGAAGCTGCCGTCCACCGCGCCCACCGGATGACCCTGCTCACCCAGCAGTTGCTGAACCGCCCTGACCTGGGCGCCCGTCGAGCCGCTTCGCTGGGTCGCGTACGCGGTGAAGCTCAGCCCGTCACCGCTGTCGCCGCCGGTGTCCCCGCCCACCAACTGCATGTAGCGCGCCCAGTCCCAGTACGGGCCCGGGTCCGTGTGATTGTTGCCGGGCGCCTCGCTGTGCCCGATGATGTGCGCCCGGTCCTTCGGAATTCCGTACCGGTCGCACAGGTAGCCGGTCAGGGCCGCCGACGAGCGGTACATCGTGTCCGTGAACCAGGACGGGTCGTCGATGAATCCCTCGTGCTCGATGCCGAGCGCCGAGGCGTTCTCGCTGCGGGCGTGGTACGCGGTGTCGCCGTCGCGCACCATCTGGGTGATCTCGCCGTCGGAGGAACGCACCACGTAGTGGGCGCTCACCTCCGCGGTCGGGTTCTGGAACCAGCTGATCGAGCCCGCGTACGAGCCCTGAGTGACGTGAACGATCACCTTGTCGATCTTGGCCGACCGGCCCGCGGCGAAGTTGTTCGCATGGGCCGGAACCCACAGGGCCGACGGGTAGTCGGCGCTCTCGGTGCGTACGGTGGCGGCGGTGGCGAGCGGACCCTTCTGCGGCGAGACCGGGCGGCCGGTCACCGAGATCCGCTCGCCGCCGGTGACGACGGCGTCGAGCCCCTGCGCCAGGAAGGCGTACACGGTGTCGGCGTAGAGGGCGGCGGTGCGCCCCGTCGAGCCGCTGTACCGGGCGACGGCCGGGTACCAGGCATTGATGTCGTCGCGCTCCCGGTCGTCGAGGCCGAGCTTGTCCGCGTAGCCGCGCAGCACCGCCGCGCCGCCCAGGATGTTGGCCGCGGTGTCGGCGCGGAGGTCGGCGAGGGGTTCGCCGGTGAGGGCGGCCGCCCGCTCCAGCGTCCGGTTCGCGGGGTTGCTCACCAGGTGCATCACGCCGTACCCGTTCGCCTGGCTGGGGCGCCCGGAGTGGCCGTCGAGACGGGTCTCGCCGTATCCGACGGCGGCGAGCAGATCGCGCGGTACGTCGAATTCCGCGGACGCACGTGCGAACGCCCGGTTCATGGGGCGGTCGGCGGGCGGGGCGGCGAAGGCCGGAGTGCCGGTCGCGGCCAGGACGGTGGCGGTGAGGGCCGCCAGGACGGATGCGCGGGCCCCTGTGTGGGCGGCGGCTCGTCTGGGCATACCTGCTCCTGCTCTGTGGGGGGAGAAGAACGGCCCCCGGGCCCGAGTGGGGTGGGCCGAGGGGCCGAAGCCCGCACAGCGTATCGATGTGTTCAGGCCATGACAATCACTGGTGCATGTGTCGAACTCCCTTTCACTCCGACGCGGTTGAAGCGCAGGCCAGGGCCGTGCCGGTGACCGGTTCGGCGGGTACCGGATCATGCTGTCGGGGAGAGGGGGCAGGCCGGGGAGGGGCCTTCCGGGTGTCGCCCCGGCGGAGGCCGGCAGCCCCGCCTCGTCCAGCCGCGGCTCGGGGAACCGGTAGCGGGGCACGATCGGCGCCGGCGTATCGGCGAAGTGGTCGCGCTGGTACTCGATCGCGGCGACCATGCGGCCGTACGCCGCGTCGTCCATGCCCTTCGGCGCGTATTCCCGGTCGTCGCCGGATAGGCGTCCACGCGCCGCTTCCACAGCGGGGCGAGCTGCGCCATCACCTCACGGCCCGGTGGGTGCGGCCCGCGCGATCCGCTCCCGCCGCCGCCCCGATCCGCGCGGACCAGCGGATTCGCACACCTGGACGGTCTCCCTCCGCATGGGGGAACGCGGACCGGAGTCCCCTTCACGAAGGCGTATAAAGGGTTCCTCCGGACCAGCCGGCGTCCCCCGAATGGCACTCACACCTCACGCGGCAGGCGTCACCGCGTACGAGAGCGCAGGAGTGCCGCATGAGCACGGCAGAAGAGATCAACACCTTGCTGGTGGCGAACTTCGGAACCGACCCCCATGCCATCCGGCCCGAGGCGTCGCTCCGTCAACTCCGGCTGGACTCCCTGGCATTGGAGGAACTCCGGCTCCTCATCGAGGACCGGATGGGCGTCGATCTGGACGATGTGCAACTGACCTCGCGGGACACCGTGGCGCAACTCGTGGCCGCCGTACACGGCAAGGCCGCGGCGTGACGGCCCGCCCGCAGTGGCTCCCGCCGTTCGCCGCCGCCGTCACCGGAATCGGTCTGGTCACCGCGGCCGGTACGGGGACCGAAGCCACCTGGCGCACGGTCTCCGAGGCCGTCACCGCCCCCTCCGTCCTGCGACGGCCCGAACTCCACGACCTGCCCTGCGACTTCATGTACACCATCACCGGCCTCGACACGAGGGCCCTGCTCGGGGTGGCCGCCGCGCGGCTGATGGACCGCTTCTCGCAGCTCGCCGTGATCGCGGCCCGAGAGGCCGTCGCCGACGCCGGACTCGACCCCGCGGCCTGGGACAGCGGACGGGTCGCCGTCGTCATCGGCTCCGCACACGGCGGACTGCCCTTCTACGACGAACAGCACGCCGTCCTCGCCGAGCGCGGCGCACGCCGCGTCTCCCCGAAACTCGCCCCGCTGACCGTCGTCAACGGAGCGGCCAGCAGCGTCGCCACGGACCTCGGTGCCCGCGGTCCGAGCCAGGCCGTCTCCACCGCCTGCTCGTCCGGAACCGTCGCCATCGGCACCGCCCACCAGATGCTCCGCACCGGCGCCTGCGACATCGTCATCGCGGGCGGCGCCGAATCGGTCTGCTCCCGGCCGCTGATCGCCAGCGCCTGCCAGCTGAAGGCCGTCTCCACCCGGCGCGACGACCCCGAGGCGGCCTGCCGCCCGTTCGACACCCATCGCGACGGCTTCGTCGTCGGCGAGGGCGCCGGACTCCTCGTACTGGAGCGGCCGGAACACGCCCGCGCCCGCGGCGCCGCCGTCCGCGCCTACGTCGCCGGGTACGGGGCCTCCAGCGACGCCTACTCCGCCGTCGCCCCGGACCCCGAGGGCCTGGGCATCGAGCGGGCCCTGCGTACGGCGCTCGCGGACGCCGGAGTCGGCGCCCAGGACATCGGCCATGTCAACGCCCATGGCACCTCGACCGTTTCCAACGACCTCATCGAGGCGACGATGCTGCGCCGGGTCCTCGGTGAGCACCCCCTGGTCACCTCGACGAAGGCGATGACCGGACACACCCTCGGCGCCGCGGGCGGCATCGAAACCGCGCTGACCGCACTGGCGCTCCAGCACCGACTGGTGCCGCCCACCGTGAATCTCGACGCTCCCGACCCCGAGATCCCCCTCGACGTGGTGCGCAAGGAGGCCCGCGCGGGAACGTTCGACGTGGCCGTCAAGACCTCGCTCGGTTTCGGCGGGCACAACGCCGCACTCGTTCTCACCAGGGCCTGACCCGGAAGCGAGGACCATCATGGCCGAGGAGATCGTCCGGACCCTGTCGGTGCACGGGCTGCGCTACGGCTACCGGCTCCTCCGGCAGCCCCTGCCGCGCACCGAGCCGGTCGTCGTCCTCGGCGGTGCGCTCCAGGGCATGTACGGCTGGCCGCAGATGGACGACCACCTGGGGCCGCTCGCCTCGGTCGTCACCGCCGACCTGCCCGGCATGGGCGGCGCCGACCCGCTCCCGTCCGGCGCGGGGGACGACATCCTGCTCGCCGCCGTAGCCGGAATCATCGACGACCTGAACGTGCCGAAGGTCAACCTCTTCGGGTTCTCCTACGGCACATCGATCGCATTCGGCTGCGCACGGCAGCGCCCCGGCCGCATCGCCCGGCTGGTTCTCGGCGGGGTGCCGGCCCACATCAGCGACGGCCAGCGCACCCAGTGGGGCCGCGCCGTCGACCGGCTGGCGACCGGTGACATGGCGGGGCTCGCCACCCTGGCCGCCGCGGCACTGATGTGTCTGGACCCGGAACGCACCGTCCACCGACGGGAGTTGGCCCGACGCTACGTCCAGCGTTCGTTCCTGTACGCGCTCACTCACTCCCCGCACGCCGCGCAGTCGCTGCACCGGGCGCTGGGGCACCGGCCGGACTTCTCCGGTGGACTGACCGGTGTGCCCGCCCTCGTATTCGCGGGCGAGCACGACACGGTCACCTCACCGGAACGGCAGCGCGCGTTCGCCGCCACGATCGAGGGCAGCAGGTTCCTCACGATCGGGGAGTCCGACCACTGGGTGGTCCTGGAGCGCCCGGACGACGTCGCGGACCTCGTCGCCCGCTTCTTCACCGACCGCCCGCTGGAGCCGGCACCGGGACTGGCCGCCCTCCCGCGCCAGTCGGCCGGCGCGCGTCCGGTGCCGAGGGCGTGAGGGGCGGCTCGGGCCGTGGACCGGAGCCCGATGCGGGTGGGGCCGGCCGGCCCCACCCGCGGCCCGCGCCTTCGTGCGGGCCCGCAGGTCAGTGCCTGCCGTGGCCCCGCGCGGTGACGTCCACCCGCACGATCTGCGGGTCGTGATCGCTCGCCTGATCGGCGAACTCCGCGTTGATGTGCACCACGTCGTAGTCGAAGCGGCGGATGCCGGGGCTGGTCAGGATGTGGTCCAGCGTCTGCGAGTTGCCCTCGTACACGTAGCTGTACTGCTCCCTCGCAGGCAGCGTGGTGATCAGCGGCTTGAGCACCTTGCTCCTGGTCAGCGCGTCCATCGTCGGTGAGAAGGCGAAGTCGTTGAGGTCGCCGAGCGTGATGACCCGGGCCGAGTCGTCCGCGGCCAGCAGCGACTTGACGAAGGTGTTCACCTGCGCCGCCTGCTTCACCCGCTTGGTCTCGGAGCTGCGCGCCGGCTCCTGGTACCGGCCGTGCAGGGGCTGGTCGCCGCCCTTGGAGGTGAAGTGGTTGCCGATGACGAAGACCGGCTTTCCATGGAAGCGGAACTCGCCGACGAGCGGCTTGCGGCTGTCGGCCCACGCCTCGTCGGCCGGGGCGATCCGGCCGGGCGACGCCGAGAGCGTCACTCCCTTCCTCGTCTTCACCGCGGTCACGGCCGTGGTCGCGTTGCCGCCCGGACGGTCCACGAAGTCGACCCTCTTGGGATTGAAGAGGAAGACATTGCGGATGTTGCCGCCGGGCTCGCCGCCGTCCTTGCCGTTCTCGGGGGCGACGTACCGCCAGGCGTACCGCGGACCGCCCGCGGCGACGATCGCGTCGGTGAACCGCTTCAGCGTCGCCTCGGATCCGACCGTGCCGTCGTTGACCGCACCGTTGTCGTCCTGGATCTCCTCCAGCGACACGATGTCCGGGGAGGAGAGGTTGGCCGCGATGCCTGCGGCGAGGGTGTCGAACTTGGCCTGCTCGTCCAGCGCGTCCAGGTTCTCCACGTTGTACGTGGCGACGGCGAGCTCGTTCCCCTTCTGCCTGCGGGTGACCTCGCGCCGGAGGTGGTTGTCGGTGAGCGTGCCGAGCTCGGTGGCCTGGAGGTTGTAGCCGCCGAACGACGCGTAGTCCATGACACCGGTGGTGGTGCCGGAGAGCACGTCCCCGACATCGGCGACGGGGACCGGCCGGGCCGGATCCAGGGACATCACCTTGATGCGGCCGGTGTTCTGGTCGCTGTACGAGGTGTAGAGCGTGCCGCCCCGCCGGGTGCGGTTCTCGTTCGGCTTGACGGTCACCCAGACCTCGTCGTACGCGGTCGTCGCACCCGTCACCCGGGTGTCGGAGATCCGCACCCGGGTGCCTTCGAGCGACTCGAAGAGGTCGAGGGCGTACGCCGACGGGTCGAGGGGCAGCGAGTCGATCGAGCCGCCGCCCGCCGAGGGGGCATAGGCGTCCGGCACCGAGGCCGCGTCGAGCACGACCGGGGCGGGCAGAGCGTTGCCCGAGGACAGCACCGTCGTCTTCGGGGCGGTGATCTCGGTTATCGACTGGGTGGCCGACGACGGGTAGTACTCGTCCACCTTGCCGCTGACCAGCACCGAGTCGCCCACGGCGACAGCCGGCGCGGCGGAGCCGGTGAAGACGAAGACGCCCTCACCGGTACGGGCGTCCGCGTCCGGCGCGGGGTCCTGGATCCAGAAGCCGCGCGAACCGGCGGTCCGTACACCGGTGACGATGCCGGGGACGCCGGTCACCTCCCGGCCCTCCAGCGGCGACACACGGGTGGTGCCCTGGATGTCGTGGATCCGCACGGTGCCGGGCTCGGTCGGGCCGCCGGGGTCCACCGGACCGGACCCGCCGGAAGTCTCACCGGCCGCGTTGACCGGCGCCGGGGAACCCGCGGTGAAGTCGGCGGCGTTGTCGTCGGTGTCGACGAGGGACGTGCCGCGCGCCACCGAGGAGGTGTTCGAGGCCCCGGCCGCCGGGCCGCCGCCCTCCCGTACAACCGCGGAGCCGTAGCCGACGAGGTCCACGATCCGCGTGTCGGCCGCGCAGTCGGCCGCCGTCTTGCAGGTCAGCGGGGTCGTGCCGGAGACCAGCGCCACGGTTCCGCCGCCGGCCGCCATCGCGACCGTGCCGGTGGCGTCCGGCGTCGGCAGAGCGACGGTGCCACCGGTGCCCGCGGCCTCGGCGACGAGGTAGCGGCCGCCGGGGGCGACGGATCCGGTCAGTGGCGAGACCTGCCACAGCGAGCCGGCGGACGGGGCGGCCGGCAGGTACTGCACGCTGAAACCGGACAGGTCGTACGCGGTGGAACCGGCGTTGGCCAGCTCGATGAAGTCGCGGGTGAGGGTCGCACCCGAGTTGCCCCCGCCGCCGTACACCTCGGAGATCACGGCGGTCGAGGACGGAGCCGCGAGGGCGGCGGGCAGCGCGGTGGCCGAGAGCGTCACGGCGACGGCGCCGGCCAGCAGGACGGAACGGGGTCTGGATATGTGCACGGTGGGCTGCTCCCGAAGTGTGGTGGGGGCAAAAGCTATGCGCGTAGAACCAGCCGTGACAAGACATCAGAAGTTAATTCCAGAAATCGCTCCGGCGGCCCGGAGGTGCTGAGCGCGCCTCGCTCGACATGCAACCAAGAGGTTGCCTACGGTGAAAGGGGCCAGAGGCACGGACGGGCGACGGCGGCGTGATGGCGGCGACGGATGCGAGGGACGCGATATTCAAGGCGCTCGCCGATCCGAGCCGCCGGGAATCCTCGACCGGCTCGACGCGCGGGGCGGCCGGACGCTGCGGGAGCTGGGCGAGGGACTGGGCATGAGCCGGCAGGCGGTGAGCGAGCATCCGGCGGTGCTGGAATCGGCGCTGCCGGTCACCGTCGTGCGCAGGGGCCGGGAGAAGCTGCACCACCTCGACCCGGTGCCCATCCAGGAGGTCGCCGACCGTTGGATCGGCCGGTACGAGCGCCACCGCCCGGACGCGCTGTCCCACCTTGAGCAGAACCTGGAAGGAACGGTCATGGACAAGCCCGAGTTCGTCTACGTCATCTACATCCAGACCACCGCCGAGAAGCTCTATCAGGCGCTGACCGACCCGGAGTCCATCAAGATCTACATGGGCGGCTACGGCCCGGACTCGACATGGGAGGCCGGCGCGCCGGTCCGTTGGAAGATGGACCCGGACGGCGAGTTCGAGGAGGTCGGTCAGCGGGTCCTGGAGGCGGAGCCGGGCAAGCGGCTGTCGTACACCTGGCACACCCTGCAGCCCATGCACCGCCAGATGTTCGACTTCGCCTCGGACCAGGAATGGGAGGAAGCCGTCCGGGAACGGTCGAAGGTCGCCTTCGACATCGAGCCGGCCGAGGAGCCCGAGATGGGCATCAGGCTGACGATCACCCACGACGGTTTCGACAGCCCGGACAGCAAGATGCTGGAGGGCGTCAGCGACGGCTGGATCGCGATCCTCTCGACGCTCAAGACCCTGCTGGAGGGCGGGAAGTTCCTCGACGAGCCGGCCTGAGGGCGGGCCCGCCCGACGCCGGGGCGGTCCGGGGCCCGGCCCCGGCCACCCGGGCGCCGACGCGCACGTTGCGCCCCGCCGCGCCCGACGATCCCGCCCTCGACGCGGAACTGCCCGGAGGCATCCCGGCCGAGGGTGAGACCGAGGGAGCGGGGAAATCGGAACAGGGATCAGGCCCCGGGCACCCGGTCGAGGAAGCCGCTGACCGAGGCGATGCGTCCGTCGTCGTCGAGCTTGATCACGTCCGACCCGGCGACGGGGGCCGAGCCGTCGGTGGCGGAGACCAGCTCCCAGCTGAAGCGCACGATGTCGTGGTGCCCGTCCGGGGTGCCGGTCAGCCGGAACTCGAAGCCGGGGAACTGCTGGTGGGCCCCGTTGATCGTGGCCGTGAGCTCGTCGTGGCCACGCACGTCCGCCACCGGGTCGGTGTAGGTGGCGGTCTCGGTGAAGGCGGCCGCCACGGCCTTCTCCAGATCCTCGGGGGTGGCCGCGTTCCAGGCGACGAAGTAGCGCTGGACGGCGTCCTCGTATGCGGTCATCGTGCTGTCCTCTCCTTGCGTCCCGGCCCCAGGGGCCGGGCTCCCGTGTGCTGGTGAGGAACACGATGTCCGATGACGCGGAAGGCGTCGATTACCTCCGAGGTCATGGTTCGGGCGCGGCCGGTGCGGTGTCGCATCACGGCGCGTGGAGCGGGCACGAGAGCCGTCGGACAGCGGCGGGGAAGGCGCGGCGCGGAGGGCGCTGCGGGAAAACGCGGCGCGGAAGGCGCGACGGGGAAGAGGCTGCGCGGAGGGCGCTGTGGGGAAGGGGCGGCGCGGTGCGGAAGAAGCCCCGCACCTTCACACCTGGTTGTCCGGGACGACATGCATGGCCGCTTCCTCGGCCGATGCCGCCGCTCCGTCGATCCCGACGTCCTCGGCCGCCAGAGTGTCCGGCTCATCGATGTCCAGCTGTCGGGTGAGACGTCCGGCGCGCACCGAACCGACCTCCGTGTCCCAGGGCTCGCCGTCACCGTCGGACAGATCTCCCACGTCGTCACCGGCGGCGTCGGCGACCTCGGGCAGTTCCCGTGCCAGACGGCTCTCCAGCGGCTCGCCGCTGTGCTGTTCGGCGGCCGTGGTGCCCTGGTCCTCCACCGCCCACGGTCGCTCGGGCGGGGAGTAGCCCTCGTCGAGGAGGTCGGTCAGCCCCCGGTTGTCCAGGGTGTCCTCGATGTCGAGCTGCTCGACGGGGTCGGAGGCCTCCGGCTGCTGGGGCTGGTAGACATCGTCTCCCATGTCGGCATCCTTCATGGTCTGTCCCTTCCCGGTTTCGGGGATCCCGGTCGTGCATGCCGCGCACGCGACTCGGGAGAAAGGGGGCGTACATGCGGTATGTGTGCGGTATGCGCCCCGGTGCCGTCGAACCGCCCGTATGAGTTCAGGATAAGTGGCCGGGGCGTGAGCCCGCAGCCGTGGGCCGCAGGCCGGGCGCCGGGGGCCCGTCGGGGGCACGATGGAAGTGGCAGGTGGAACCATGTCCTGCCGCCATCGGTATCGGGAGAATCGCCATGGATTACCCGGAGAGTTATGAGCTGGTATTTCAGGCGTTCGCCGTGGAGGACGACACGGTGACCGTGCGGCGTACGGCGCAGTCGGGTGCGGGTGGGTACCCGATCTACGAGGACGAGACCGGAATCGTGCGTGCGGAGATCAGCGAACGCGGAGAGGTGCGCATGCTGGCCAGCGGCGGACACCAGGTGCTCGGCACCCCCCTGGTGGTGCGGGAACCGAGTGCCTGAACCACCCGGGGCCCGTCCGGCGGATCACCGGCGGACGGGCCCCGGACGGTTCACCGCTCCGTCGGGACCGGGGCCGTCAGCCCTCGGTCCAGCCGTGGTTCTTGGCGAACTGCAGCAACCCGCTCCGGATCTGCAGGATCTGAGCGCCCGTCAGGGTCGGCGCCGACTCCAGCAGGAGGTCGGTCACCTCCTTGGTGTACTCGGACGCACTGAGCACATCGCACAGGGTGTCGTCGTCCGCCGACCCCGGAGCATGGACCGCGACGGGCCTCGGCGGAGTCAGCGGCTTCCCGTCGGGACCCTCGGCGAGCCGGACGGACGACGCCTTCAGCCCCCGGTCACCGTCCTCGATCTCGAACTCCACCGCCGTACCCGTGTGTACGTAGGACTCCGGGATCAACATGTCGTTCACATGGAGAAAGACATCCTCACCGCCGTGATCGGGCGAGATGAAACCGTATCCCCGTGCGCCGTCGAACCGCACCACGCGACCAGAAACCACACCAACCCCCAAGAAAGAATCGGGCCCCTTGCCCGTTGCCACACATGGCTCGACCGGAGAATAGCCCGCGCGACCGGGCGGCGCGACCCGATCCGGGGAATCGCCGGGGCCGTTTCACCTGAGCCTGCGTGCCGGCGGGGGCGCGGTTCCGGACGCCAGTGGGGAGCGGGCCAGCTCGACGCAGCCCACCGCGATCAGGGTGAGGGCGACCAGTTCGGGCAGCACCCACCACCCGGTGCGCAGGTGCTCGCCGAACAGGGTCACCCCGTACAGCACGCTGATCAGTGCGTCACCGAGGGTGAGCGGTGGCTGGACGGCGACCAGCGTGCCCGCCTGGAGGGCGTTCTGGAGGAGGAACAGCGCCCCCACTCCGGCCGCGGCCGTGGCGTACAACTGCCAGGACGTCAGGAGCTCCACCGCTCCGCCGCCGTCTTCGAGCCGTGCCATGGCGTCTTTCATGAGCGCGGCCGTGAGCGCGTACCCGCATGCGGCGGCGAGGCCGAGCAGCGCGCCCCGGAGGTTGCCCCGCGTGCTCAGGGCCCCGCCGATCAGCACGGCCTCGAAGACGCCGGTCAGGATCAGCGCCGGCACCCAGGCCGCTCCCCGCACCGATGTGCTGCCGCCGTCCGGCGCCGCGGAGGCCATGCCCAGGGCCAGTCCCAGGGTCACGGCCGCCACCGCGGACCAGAGCCGCCGGGGCAGCCGTACCCGCATCACGAACCCGGCCATCAGCAGTGTGGCGGGCAGTTCGATCACAAAGATCGGCTGGACCACGGCGATCGGCCCGGTGGCCAGCGCCACGGCCTGGCACACGGCCGCGACGATCACCAGGCCGATCCCGCCCAGCCACATGCGCTGGCGCAGCAGATGCCCGATCAGCGACAGACGCATCGCCTCGGTGTCGGGCACGGTGCGGGCGGCGCGGCGCTGGAGTACGGAGGCCGCGCCGTTGCTGAGCGCGGTCAGGACGGCGAACAGGACGCTGATCACCGAACCATGATGCGGGCGGCGTGCCCGCGATCCGGGGTCCTGCGGTACGGCGGCATGGCGGGAGGCGGGAAGGCGGCATGGAGGGAAGGCGGGAGTGGACCGCGGCCGCCCATGAGGACAGAAAGTGTCCGCAAGCCCGCGTACCGTGCCGTCCATGGCCCCGAAGCGGAGCACCGCCGCGAAGACGAACCCCGCCGCACCCGTCGTGCTCTCACCGCGCGCGCTGGGCCGTGCCACGCTGGAGCGGCAGCTGCTGCTGCGCCGGACCCCGATGTCCGCGAAGGACGCCGTCGAGCATCTGGTCGGTCTCCAGGCGCAGAACACCAGGCCGCCGTACTACCAGCTCTGCGCCCGCCTCGACGGCTTCGCCCCCGCCGAGCTCGCGGAGCTGATGGAGTCCCGCGAGGTGGTCCGGATCGTCACCCTGCGCTCCACCATCCACCTGCACACCGCGGCGGACGCGCTCACCCTGCGCCCGCTCGTCCAGGCGGCGCGCGACCGCGAGCTCAGGACCTTCCGCAAGGGGCTCGCCGGGGTGGACCCGGACCGGCTCGGGGCGCTCGCCAGGGAGCTCGTCGAGGAGCGGCCCCGTACGCCCAAGGAGATCCGCGAGGCGCTGCTGGCCGAGTGGCCCGAGGCCGATCCGCAGGCACTGGGCGTGGCCGCCCGCTGTCTGCTGCCGCTGGTCCAGGTCACCCCGCGCGGGGTGTGGGGGAGGAGCGGCCGGGTCGCGCTGACCACCGCCGAGCACTGGCTCGGCAGCCCGTCGGAGCCGGTCCCCGCGCCCGATGCCGCCGTGCTGCGCTATCTCGGTGCCTTCGGGCCCGCCTCCGTGCGGGACATGCAGACGTGGGCCGGGCTGACCCGGCTGCGCGAGGTCTTCGAACGGCTGCGGCCGCGGCTCATGACCTTCCGGGACGAGAACGGCACCGAGCTCTTCGACCTGCCGGACGCCCCGCGCCCCGACGAGGACACCCCTGCCCCGCCGCGCTTCCTGCCCGAGTTCGACAACGTGCTGCTCGGCCACGCGGACCGTACGCGCGTCATTCCGCCGCGGTACCGGGGGCGCAACGGGAACGGCAACCAGTCGTACGGAACGGTGCTGGTCGACGGATTCCTCGCGGCGATCTGGCGGCTGGGCGGCGGCGCCGGGGCGGGCGCGGGGCCCGGGGCCGGTCCCGGTGCGACGACCCTCACCGTGCAGCCGCTCGGCAGGCTGAGCCGGGCGGATCACGACGCCGTCACGGAAGAGGCGGTACGGATGCTCGCCACCCTGACGACGGCTGCCACCGACGCGCACGGATACGACATCCGGTTCGCGACGTTCGTCGACTTCGAACGCTGAGCATCCGCCGGCACGCCTACGGCAGCAGCCCCGCGCGCCGGGCCGCCACCACGGCCTCCAGCCGTGTGTGCGCGCCCAGCTTGCGCATCGCCGAACGCAGATAGCCCTTCACCGTCTCCGGCCGCAGTCCCAGCCGCTCCGCCGCCACCGCGTTCGTCGTCCCCGCCGCCACACAGGCCAGCACGTCCACCTCGCGCGGCGCCAGATGCACACCGCAGGGCTTCGGCACCCGGGCCCCGGCCGCCGAGGCGAGCCGCCCGCACACCGAGAGCAACTCGTCGCGCAGCGCGGGGTCGGCGACCTTCGGCACCAGGGCGCGCAGCTCGCGATGCGCCTCGCGGACGTCCTCCCACGCCTCCGGCGCGGCCGCCGGATCCGTGACCTGTTCCCGGGTCACGGCCAGGAGCTGCTGCACCTCGTCCCGTACGACCAGGGCCTGCTCCACATCGCGGGCGGCGGCGACCGCCGCGTCGAACGTGCGGTCGCCGAGCGCGACCGGCTCACGCAGCGCCCCGTACAGCAGGCCACGCACCTTGCGCCGTACGACGACGGGTACCGCGACCACCGCGCGCAGGCCCTCCGCCGCGACCGCCACGTCGTACTCGTGGCTGATGTGGCGCGAGGAGCGGTAGTCGGTCACCGCACAGGGGCGGGACAGGGCGATCGACTTGCCGCCGAGCCCGCTGCCCGCCGAGATGACGAGCCCGCGCAGGGCGGCCGACCGCGCCCCGTTCAGCTCGGCTATCCGGGCGTGGCGGGCATCCGAGAGCAGCCCGCCGAAGGCCACGGGCAGACCACTGATCCGGCGCAGCCGCAGCAGCGCCGCCTGCATCTCGACCGCATCGACGGATTCCGGCACGCTGTCGCCTCTCTGCCCGGTCCCTGCCCGGCTCCGGAGGCACGGCAGCCTCGCTCGCCGCACCCCCGTTCGGGGGTGGTGAGACCTGGGTCACTGTTTACATGATGTTAAGCGACCGGTCCGGTCCGCAATGAGGAGGGCACATGTCGGCAACCAGCGCGACGGAGACATTCCGGGCCGCCAGGGACTTTCTGCTCCAGCACCGCGAGGACTACCACGCGGCCTACCAGGGCTTCCGCTGGCCCCGGACCGACCATTTCAACTGGGCGCTCGACTGGTTCGACGCCATCGCCGAGAACAACGACCGCACCGCCCTGCACATCGTGGAGGAGGACGGCGGCCGCACCGAGGTCTCCTTCGCCCGGATGTCCGCCCGCTCCAACCAGGCCGCGAACTGGCTGCGCGCTCAGGGGGTACGGGCCGGGGACCGGATCCTCGTCATGCTCGGCAACCAGGTCGAGCTGTGGGAGACGGCCCTCGCCGCGATGAAGATGCGCGCCGTCGTCATCCCCGCCACCCCGCTCCTCGGCCCGGTCGATCTGCGCGACCGGGTGGAGCGCGGCCGGGTCCGGCACGTCCTGGTGCGGGACACCGACACCGCCAAGTTCGACGAGGTGCCCGGCGACTACACCCGGATCGCCGTCGGCGCGGACGTGCCCGGCTGGCTGTCGTACACCGGCGCCGACGACCGGCCGGAGACCTTCGAGGCGGACCGGGAGACCGACGCCGACGAACCGCTGATGCTCTACTTCACCTCCGGCACGACCGCCAGCCCCAAACTCGTCGAGCACACCCATGTCTCCTACCCCGTGGGCCACTTGTCGACGATGTACTGGATCGGCCTCAAGCCCGGGGACGTCCACCTCAACATCTCCTCGCCGGGCTGGGCCAAGCATGCCTGGTCGAACCTCTTCGCGCCCTGGAGCGCCGAGGCGACCGTCTTCATCTTCAACTACACCCGCTTCGACGCGGGCCGGCTGATGGCCGAGATGGACCGCTCGGGCGTGACCAGCTTCTGCGCCCCGCCCACCGTCTGGCGGATGCTGATCCAGGCCGACCTCTCCCAGCTGAAGACCCCGCCGCGCGAGGTCGTCGCGGCCGGTGAGCCGCTGAACCCTGAGGTCATCGAGACGGTGCGGCGCACCTGGGGCGTCACCATCCGGGACGGCTTCGGCCAGACGGAGACCGCCGTCCAGGTCGCCAACACCCCGGGGCAGCTGCTGAAGGCCGGTTCGATGGGACGGCCCAGCCCCGGCTTCACGGTCGAGCTCCTCGACCCGGTCACCGGCGAGCCCGGCGCCGCCGAGGGGGAGATCTCCCTCGATCTCTCGGACCGTCCGGTGGGCCTGATGACCGGCTACCACGGCGACCCGGACCGGACCGCGGAGGCCATGGCCGGCGGCTACTACCGCACCGGTGACATCGGTTCCCGCGACGAGGACGGCTACATCACCTACGTGGGCCGCGCCGACGACGTCTTCAAGGCGTCCGACTACAAGATCTCGCCGTTCGAGCTGGAGAGCGCGCTGCTGGAGCACGAGGCGGTCGCCGAGGCCGCCGTCGTCCCGGCCCCCGACCCGGTACGGCTCGCGGTGCCGAAGGCGTACATCGTGCTCGCGGAGGGCTGGGAGCCGGGACCGGACACGGCGAAGGTGCTGTTCGCGCACTCCCGGGCGGTCCTCGCCCCGTACAAGCGGGTCCGCCGACTGGAGTTCGCCGAGCTGCCCAAGACCGTCTCCGGCAAGATCCGCCGCATCGAGCTGCGTGAGCGCACGGCCCGGGGCACCGGCACCGAGTACGACGAGGGGGACCTGCGATGAGTGAACTGTCCTACGCGCACGGCACCGGCACCACGGCGCTGCTCGGCGACACCGTCGCGGGCAATCTCGACCGCGCGGTCGAGGCGTTCGGGGAGCGCGAGGCGCTCGTCGACGTCCCCTCGGGGCGACGCTGGACGTACACCGAATTCGGCGCCGCGGTCGACGAGTTGGCCCGTGCGCTGATGGCGTCGGGGGTGGCCAAGGGGGACCGGGTCGGGATCTGGGCGATCAACTGCCCCGAGTGGGTCCTCGTGCAGTACGCCACCGCCCGCATCGGCGCCGTCATGGTCAACATCAACCCGGCCTACCGGGCGCACGAGCTGGAGTACGTGCTGAAGCAGGCCGGGATCTCGCTCCTGGTCTCCTCGCTCTCGCACCGCACCAGCGACTACCGCGCACTGGTCGACCAGGTCCGCGGCACCTGTCCGGCCCTGCGTGCCGTGCACTACATCGGCGACCCGTCCTGGGACGCCCTGCTGGCCGGGTCCGGGTCCGTGACGGAGGAACAACTCGCGGCCCGCGCGGCAGAGTTGTCCTGCGACGACCCGATCAACATCCAGTACACCTCCGGTACCACCGGCTTCCCCAAGGGGGCCACCCTCTCCCACCACAACATCCTCAACAACGGCTACTTCGTGGGGGAGCTGGTCGCCTACACGGAACAGGACCGGATCTGTCTGCCCGTCCCCTTCTACCACTGCTTCGGCATGGTCATGGGCAACCTCGGTGCCACCTCGCACGGCGCCTGCATCGTGATCCCGGCGCCCTCCTTCGAGCCCGCCGCCGTGCTGGCCGCCGTCCAACAGGAGCGGTGCACCTCGCTCTACGGCGTCCCCACCATGTTCATCGCGGAGCTGGACCTCGCCGACTTCGCCTCGTACGACCTCTCCTCGCTGCGCACCGGCATCATGGCCGGATCGCCCTGCCCGGTCGAGGTGATGAAGCGGGTCGTCGCCGAGATGCACATGGACGAGGTGTCCATCTGCTACGGCATGACGGAGACCTCGCCGGTCTCCACCCAGACCCGCCGCGACGACGACCTGGAGCGCCGCACCGGCACGGTCGGCCGCGTCATGCCGCACATCGAGGTCAAGGTGGTCGACCCGGTGACCGGGGTGACCCTGGAGCGCGGCGCGGGGGGCGAACTCCGTACCCGGGGCTACAGCGTGATGCTCGGTTACTGGGAGCAGGCCGAGCGCACCGCGGAGGTGATAGACGCCGGCCGCTGGATGCACACCGGGGACCTCGCCGTGATGCGGGAGGACGGCTACGTCGAGATCGTCGGCCGGATCAAGGACATGATCATCCGTGGTGGCGAGAACGTGTACCCGCGGGAGATCGAGGAGTTCCTCTACGGCCACCCGAAGATCGCGGATGTGCAGGTGGTGGGCGTACCGGACGACAAGTACGGGGAGGAGATCCTGGCCTGCGTCATCCCGAGGGATCCGGCGGACCCGCCGACCCTGGACGAGGTGACGGGCTACTGCCGTGAACAGCTGGCGCACTACAAGATCCCGCGACGGCTGCAGATCCTGGAGACCTTCCCGATGACGGTCAGCGGGAAGGTCCGGAAGATCGAACTGCGGGAGGGCTACGGCCGGTAGGAGCGGACTGCCCCGGGCGCTGTCAGGCGGCCTCGATGATGTCCCCGGCAACGCCCCGGGTCGCGGCCGCCCATTCGATCAGCAGCACCTCGTAGGCGGCGGACTCCACGGAGGACCAGTCCTGGCCGGCTCGCGCGTCGACCAGCGCCCGTATCGCCTCGTTCGCCTCGGCGGCGGACGGGGGCGTCGGTCGGGTCGTGTGCGACGGGTCGGTGGGTGGGGTGTGCCGTGGAGTTAAAGCCATGTCCCCTACCTTAAGGCCCGCCACTGACAGCGGCCCGAACATTTGTGGCCCCTGGCCCGAACGTGACCGATTGCACTCACTGTTGCCGACCGGTTCCGCTGAGGTGCGGGCCGGGCTCGGCGCGCGGGATCTCGCGGCGCATGCAGACTCTCGGCCAGCGGTCCAGGCCGTGTTCCGCCTCCTCCGCCCTGATCTTCCGCAGCCCCTCGGTGAGTTCGGATTCCGTGAGCGTACGGAAGCCGAGGCGGGTGTAGTACGGGGCGTTCCACGGGACGTGGGAGAAGGTCGTCAGCGTGAGCGCGCTCAGCCGCCGGTCGGCCGCCCACGCGGCGAGATGGTCGATGAGTGTGCTGCCCAGTCCGCGCCGCGCGGCGGACGGATGGACGGAGACCTGCTCGATGTGGGCCGCGCCGTCGACCGGGTCGGCGATCAGATAGCCGACCGGGCGGTCGTCGGCGTCCGCGGCCACCCAGGCGCGGCCGGCCAGGCGGTAGCCGTCCAGCAGATCGAGGGGCGGAGGGTCGTCGTCCGCGATGGCGGTCATGCCGAGCGCGCGGAACGGTTCGCCGGCGGCTCGCTCGATGTCCTGGAGCAGCGGCAGATCGGAGCGGCGGGTGGTACGGATACGCATACGGTCAGTATGGCGCCCCGGAAGATCTCAGGCCCCGGTGCTGATCAGCTCGTCCGCGGAACTGTTGGCCGGCTGCGGCGTTCCCGTGACGTCCATCACGAAGAGCGGGACGCCGAGCCCGTCCGCGCGGGCTTCGGCATCCTGGGCGTAGCCCGCGAGTGAGAAGAACACGCTCGTGACGGACGCGCTCAGCGCGTGCAGCCAGAGGCACTCGACGTCACGCAGGGCGGCCGGGCGGGTGGTGGCGTCGACCCGGGCGACCAGTCCGGTGGCGCGCAGGTCGATCCGCTCGGGGGAGCGCTCCGCCGGCTGTACGGCATCGTGGTAGCCCAGCCAGTTCAGATACAGGGCGGCGCAGGCGACCGCGTCGGGTGCCGTACGGATCGGCCGCGGCCGGAACGCGGGCCGGGGCGGCGGCGCCGTGCGCGGCAGCGGGATGTGGGACGGCCGGGCGGACCGGCTCCCGTCGGCGGGGGAGGCGGTGGCGTCGGTGTCGTCGGAGGCCGCCGGCGGACGGACCGGTATCCGCAGCACCGTCCCGCACGGGCAGTACAGCTCCGGCTGCGGCCACTGGTCGAGGCGCCCGCAGGAGCGGCAGCGCACCGCCACCCAGTCGTCGTTCCAGGTGCGGTGCGTGATCGGTACGACCGGGGCGCCGCGCAGCACGGGCGGGGCGGTCGGCGCACCGCACGGGCAGGGGTAGACCGGCGCGCTGTACGCGTGGGCGCGGCGGCAGGCCGGACAGCGTACCGGCACCGACTCCACCATGATCTCCCTCCGGCCCCGGGCGTGCGCCCCGGCGACGGGCCGCCTCGGCGCACCGCGACGCGCCGGCGCCGACCCGTCCGGGCCCACTGCGCTCCGTACCCCATCGTCCATCAAGAGCGAGGTGCCGGGGGGCGACTTGGCGTACTTCGCGGACCGCCGCGCGGATCGGTCCGCCGTGCGCGGACTCCCTTGACGGCCGTCCGGCCGCACTTTAGATTGATTTCCGTATAACAGAATCAAGTTTCCGTCATGCGGAATTGGTGCTCTCAGGTGGCGCGACAGAGCCCGACTCCACCAGGTCCGAGCAGGAGCACTCAATGCCTCGAATGACCGCTGCCCGAGCGGCAGTTGAGATCCTCAAGCGCGAAGGCGTCAGCAACGCGTTCGGTGTGCCGGGCGCGGCGATCAACCCCTTCTACGCGGCCCTCAAGGCCGCTGGCGGGGTTCATCACACGCTCGCCCGCCATGTCGAGGGCGCCTCCCACATGGCGGAGGGCTACACCCGCGCCCGTCCGGGCAACATCGGTGTCTGCATCGGCACCTCGGGACCGGCCGGCACCGACATGATCACCGGCCTGTACTCCGCGATCGCCGACTCGATCCCGATCCTCTGCATCACCGGACAGGCCCCGACCGCCGTGCTCCACAAGGAGGACTTCCAGGCGGTCGACATCGCCTCGATCGCGGCGCCCGTCACCAAGGCCGCCACGACCGTTCTCGAAGCCGCCCAGGTCCCGGGCGTCTTCCAGCAGGCCTTCCAGCTGATGCGCACCGGCCGGCCCGGCCCGGTCCTCATCGACCTGCCCATCGATGTCCAGCTCACCGAGATCGAGTTCGACCCCGAGCTGTACGAGCCGCTGCCGGTGCACAGGCCCGCCGCGACCCGCAAGCAGACCGAGCGCGCCCTGGAGATGCTGAACGCCTCCGAGCGCCCCCTGATCGTCGCGGGCGGCGGCGTCATCAACGCCGACGCGTGCGCACTCCTGGTGGAATTCGCCGAGGTGACGGGGGTTCCGGTCGTCCCGACCCTGATGGGCTGGGGCGTCCTCGCCGACGACCACGCGCTGAACGCGGGCATGGTCGGCCTCCAGACCTCGCACCGCTACGGCAACGCGAACTTCCTGGAGTCCGACTTCGTCCTCGGCATCGGCAACCGCTGGGCCAACCGCCACACCGGCAAGCTGGACGTCTACACCCGGGGCCGCACCTTCGTCCATGTGGACATCGAGCCCACCCAGCTCGGCAAGATCTTCGCCCCCGGCCTCGGGATCGTCTCCGACGCCGGGGCCGCGCTGGAACTGTTCGTCGAGGCGGCACGCGAGCTGAAGACCGCGGGGAAGCTCAAGGACCGCTCGGAGTGGGCCGCGTCCACCCAGGAACGCCGGGCCGCGCTGCAGCGCCGTACGCACTTCGACAACGTGCCGCTGAAGCCGCAGCGGGTGTACGAGGAGATGAACCGGGCCTTCGGACCCGAGACCCGGTACGTCACCACGATCGGCCTCTCCCAGATCGCCGGTGCGCAGCTGCTGCACGTCTACCGGCCGCGCCACTGGATCAACTGCGGCCAGGCGGGCCCGCTCGGCTGGACCGTCCCGGCCGCGCTGGGCGTCGCCACGGCCGACCCGGACGGTTCCGTCGTCGCGCTCTCCGGCGACTACGACTTCCAGTTCATGCTGGAGGAGCTGGCGGTCGGCGCGCAGCACCGCATCCCGTACGTCCATGTCCTGGTGAACAACTCCTACCTGGGCCTGATCCGTCAGGCGCAGCGTGCCTTCGACATCGACTTCCAGGTCAACCTGGAGTTCGAGAACCTCAACTCGCCGGAGGTCGGCGGCTACGGGGTCGACCACGTCAAGGTCGTCGAGGGCCTGGGCTGCCGGGCGATCCGGGTCACCGAGCCGGACCGGCTGCTGCCGGCCTTCGAGGAGGCCAAGAAGCTGGCCGCGGAGTTCCGGGTGCCGGTGGTCGTCGAAGCGATTCTGGAGCGCGTGACGAACATCGCGATGAGCGGCACGGACATCGCGTCCGTCAACGAGTTCGAGGACGTCGCGACGGACCCGTCCCACGCACCGACCGCGATCCGCCCGCTCGCGGTGTCCTGACGATCCGTCGGCCCGTCCGCGGCCCCCGCCCCCGACAGCCGGGGCGGGGGCCGCGTCCTTGCGGGGCCGGCGCGCCGTCCTCGGCCGCGGCCAGGACCCGGGGCGGAGCCGGGAACGCGGAGAAGGGCGCGGAGTACGGGACCGTATCCGTACTCCGCGCCCTGGCACGGGAGAACACAACAGGGGTCGCGGCGGCGGCGATCGGGCGGGCGGCCCTCCTCATCCTTCAGGTCAGGAGGGGAGCGGACGCCTGCCCCCACCACCGCACTGGCATCGCACGGCCGCCGCGACCTCGTCCTGCCCCCGCCGCACGACACCCCTCATCCGGGTATGCGGCGCGAGCAGGGCTCGGTGGGAGGCTCAGTCCTCGCGCAGGGCGCGGACGGCCTCCTCCACGCGCTTGCCGTAGTCGGCGTCGGCCGCGTGGAAGTGGGCGAGGTTCTTCTCGATGACATCGTCGCGGCTCACCTGGGAGAGGCCCCCGGCGATGTTGGCGACCAGGCGTCCCTTCTCGTCCTCGGACATCAGCCGGTACAGCTCGCCCGCCTGGAAGAAGTCGTCGTCCTTGGTGTGGGCGGGCGCCGCGTGGGTGCCGGTCCAGCCGTGGACCGCGAGCGGGGCGGAGAGCGCCGCGCCGGTCTGGGCGGGGCCCGCGTACGAGTTGGGCTCGTAGTTCTTGTCGTGGCGCGCGCCGTTGCGGGTGGCGTGCAGCCCGTCGCGGCCGTAGTTGTCGACGGCCGCGGTGCGCGGCGCGTTCACCGGGAGCTGGGTGTGGTTGACGCCCAGCCGGTAGCGGTGCGCGTCGGCGTAGGCGAACAGGCGGCCCTGGAGCATCTTGTCCGGGGACGGGCCGATGCCGGGTACGAAGTTGTTCGGGGAGAACGCGGCCTGCTCGACCTCGGCGAAGACGTTGTCCGGGTTGCGGTCGAGGACCAGCCGGCCCACCCGCCGCAGCGGGTGGTCCGCGTGCGGCCACACCTTGGTCAGGTCGAACGGGTTGAAGCGGTAGCCCGCGGCCTCCGCGGCCGGCATGACCTGCACGTACAGCGTCCAGGACGGGTTCACCCCGCGGTCGATGGCCTGGAGCAGGTCCGTCTGGTGCGAGCTGCCGTCCTTGCCCGCCAGTTCGGCGGCCTGCTCACTGGAGAGGCAGCGCACCCCCTGGTTCGTCTTGAAGTGGTACTTGACGAAGAAGGCTTCGCCCTCGGCGTTCGTCCACTGGTACGTGTGCGAGCCGTAGCCGTTCATGTGGCGGTACGAGGCGGGGATGCCGCGGTCCCCCATCAGCCAGGTGACCTGGTGCGTCGCCTCGGGCGCGTGGGCCCAGAAGTCCCATACGTTGTCCGGTTCCTGACGGCCCGTGAACGGATCGCGCTTCTGCGAGTGGATGAAGTCGGGGAACTTGACCGGGTCCTTGATGAAGAACACCGGGGTGTTGTTGCCGACCAGGTCGTAATTGCCCTCGTCCGTATAGAACTTGAGGGCGAAGCCGCGTGGATCGCGTACGGCGTCCGCGCCGCCCAGCGAATCGGCGACGGTCGAGAAGCGGATGAACGTCTCGGTGCGCCTGCCGACCTCGGAGAGGAAGTCCGCGCGGGTGAACGCCGTGATGTCATCGGTCACTTCGAAGTAGCCGTACGCGCCGGAGCCCCGGGCATGGACCACGCGCTCCGGTATGCGCTCCCGGTTGAAGCGGGCCAGCTTCTCCAGCAGGTGCTGGTCCTGGAGGAGGATCGGGCCACCGACGCCGGCGGTGGCGGAGTTCTGGTTGTCGGCGACCGGGGCGCCTGACTCGGTCGTAAGCACACGCTGCGTCATGGTGTCGGGGCGACCTTCCGTACGAGAGCTGCTGAGCTGCTGAACTACGACGGCTTGGGGCTCCAGGAGCGTAGATACGCCCCGAACCCGGCGTCAACAGTTTGTTGAAATCGGGAATCCGGTGTTCCGGACGGCGTCGACGCCTGGGCGCGACAGGACAGGTGTCGGCGCCGACGCCATCCGGAAGTCTCCGGGTGCCGGGCCCGGCGGGGCCCGGACGGTCAGACCTGGACCGGCCGGCCCGACAGGCGCTCGACCGAGCGCAGCAGTGCCGAGTGGTCGAGTCCGCCGTCGCCCTGGGCGCGGAGCGAGGCGACGAGCTGGGCGACCACGGCGCCGACGGGCAGCGCGGCACCGACATGGCGGGCGGCGTCCGTGACGATGCCCATGTCCTTGTGGTGCAGGTCGATCCGGAAGCCCGGCGCGAAGTCCCGCTTCAGGAAGTTCTCCTTCTTGCGGGTCAGGACCGTCGAACCGGCCAGCCCGCCGTTGAGGACATCCAGCGCGGCGGCGAGGTCGACACCGGACTTCTCCAGGAAGACGACCGCCTCGGCGCACGCCTGGATGTTGACCGCGACGATCAGCTGGTTGGCGGCCTTCACCGTCTGGCCGGAGCCGTGCGGACCGCACCGCACGATGGTCCTGCCGAGCGCCCGGAGGATCGGCTGCGCGGCGTCGAAGTCGGTCTGCTCACCGCCGACCATGATCGACAGCACGGCCTCGATCGCACCGGCCTCGCCGCCGGACACCGGGGCGTCCAGCACCCGGATGCCCTTCTCCTTCGCGTTCTTCGCGAGGTCCACCGAGGTCTGCGGAGTGATCGACGACATGTCGATCAGCAGCGCGCCGCTCCTCGCGTTCGCCAGGATGCCGTCGGGGCCGTACGCGACGGCCTCGACCTGCGGGGAGGCGGGCACCATCGTGATGACGACGTCGGCGTCCCGGACCGCCTCGGCGATCGAACCCGCGCCCGTGCCGCCGGCCGCGACCAGCCGGTCGGTCTTGTCCTGCTCCAGGGTGTGACCGGTGACGTCGTACCCGGCCTTGATCAGGTTCTCGGACATGGGGGAGCCCATGATGCCGAGGCCGATCCACGCAACCTTGGGGAGGTTGTTGCTCATGAGGGTGCCTTCCGATAGGCGTGTGTACGAGGGGGAGCCGCCCGCCCTCAGCGGGCGGCCCGCGCGGTGGCCGGGAGCCACTCGAAGGCCTCGGCGCTCGGCCGGTCGCCCGGCTTGTACTCCAGGCCGACCCAGCCGTCGTAGCCGGCCTCGGTCAGCTCGTCGAGGAGCCGCTCCAGCGGGAGTGAGCCGGTGCCGGGCGCGCCGCGTCCCGGGTTGTCGGCGATCTGGACGTGACCGGTCTTCCCGGCGTACGCCGCGATGGCCCGGCCGAGGTCCTCGCCGTTCATCGACAGGTGGTACAGGTCCAGCAGGAACTTCGTGTTCCCGAGCCCCGTCGCCGCATTGACCCTGTCGACGACCTCGATCCCGGCCGGAGCGCTCACCAGGGGGTAGAGCGGCGACTCCGGCTCGTTGAGCGTCTCGATCAGGAGGACCGCTCCGGTCCGGTCGGCCGCGCGGGCGGCGGCGGTCAGGTTCTCCAGGGCGAGTTCGTCCTGCACGGCCGGGTCCACGCCGTCGACGCGGTTGCCGTAGAGCGCGTTGAGGGCCTGGCAGCCGACCGAGGCGGCGAAGCCGGCCGCCACCTCGACATTGGCGCGGAAGCGGTCCGATTCCTCGCCGGGCACGGAGAGCGCGCCGCGGTCGGGACCGGGCAGCTGCCCGGCGTAGAAGTTCAGTCCCACCAACCGCGTGCCCGCTTCGTCGAGCGCCTTCTTGAGGGCGTCGAGCTCGGCCTGCGGCGGAGTGGGGGTCTCGATCCAGGGCCACCACAGCTCGACCGCCGTGAAGCCGGCCGCGGCGGCGGCCGCGGGGCGCTCCAGGAGCGGGAGTTCCGTGAAGAGGATCGACAGGTTCACATCGAAGCGCTGGTCCGGGTAGCCCATGAGGGTGTCGGTGCTCCTTCCGTATTGCGGAAGTTGGTTTCTGTCTAACGGAAGAGTGCCCGGAGGTGGGAGAGCTGTCAAGGGGGTGCCCGGAATCCGGGCCGGGTGCCTTCGCGCGGGTTGCGCGAGGTGAAGCCGGAATTGCACGGTTGCCGAGGGGGTACGGGGCGGGACAGGGTGGCTGGTGCAGCCGGCGCGGCCGGCTCGGCCGCCGCACTCGGCGCCCACGCCCGACGCCCGCACTCGACCCCCACACGAGGTGCCTCGCATGAACCACGCCACCAGCCGGCGCGCCGTCCTCGGAGCCCTCCTCGCCGGCGCCGCCCTGTCCGTGGCCCCCGCACCGCCGCGCCCGGCCCGGCGGCCGGGGGCCGCGCCGGACTCCGGGCCCGCGGTCGGTTCGCGCCCGCGCGGCACCGGGCCGTTGCTGCTCGGCACGTACACCTCGGCCGAAGGCGGCGGCACGGGCATCGGCACGGCGGCGTACGGCACCGCCACCGGGGCGGTCTCCGGCGGCCCCGTGATCACCGGCGTCGAGAACCCCTCGTACCTGGCCATGCATCCCTCGGGCACCACCGTGTACGCGGTCGACGAGCAGGAGCGCGGCGGGGTGACGGCCGTCGCGCTCTCGCCGGACGGCAGCCACCGGGTGCTCGGAACCCGCAGCACGGGCGGGGCGGGACCCACCCATCTCTCCGTCCACCCCACGGGAAGGTGGCTGCTCACCGCGAACTACACCGCCGGCAGTGTCGCGGTGCACCCCGTCCGGGACGACGGCTCGCTGGGGGAGCGCACGGACCTGGTCGCCCACACCGCCCCACCGCCCGGCCCCGGCCAGGACGGGCCGCACGCCCACCAGATCATCACCACCCCGGACGGCGACCACATCCTCGCCGTGGACCTCGGCAACGACTCCGTGTACACATACCGGCTCGACGAGGAGCGCGGCACGCTCGCCCAGGTCTCCTGCGCGGCCCTGCGCCCCGGTGCCGGACCGCGCCACCTCACCTTCCACCCGGGCGGCCGCTTCGCCTACCTGGCCTGCGAGGTGGACAACACCGCCGTCGTCTGCGGCTACGACCCGGCCACCGGCATCCTCTCCCCGGGCGCTCCGCAGCCCACCGGGACCGGCGCCGGCGCCAGCTACCCCGCGCAGTTCCTGGTCACCGGCGACGGCCGCTTCGCCTACCTCGCCAACCGGGGACACAACAGCCTGACGCGGTACGCGGTCGAGGACGACGGGGCAACGCTGCGGCTGCTCGGCACCGTGCCGGTCGGCGGCGACTTCCCCCGCCAGATCGCCTTCTCGCCGGACGGGCGGCTGCTCTTCGCCGCCAACCAGAAGTCGAGCACGGTGACGGTCTTCCGGGTCGACGCGGGCAGCGGCGGCCTGACCCGCACCGGCGACGCCTTCCCCGCCCCGGTGGCCGTCTGCGTGCTCCCGTACCGGGCGCCGGGACCGTCCCGCGAGTGAACGGGACCCTCCCCGCGGACGGGGGCGGCCGTCACCGGACGCTCCCGGTGCCCGTCCGTTAGGGTCGGGCCCCGGGCCGCGGGTCCACAAGGACGCGGCGAACGCACCAGGGAGGCACAGTGCGCTTGAGAGTGGAGTTCACCACCGAGCCCTTCGATCTCGACGAGGCGCCCGCCCACGCGGTCGTCGCCCGCGAGGTCATCCAGAACGCCGAGCTGGACGCCGTGGACGTCGGCCCCTTCGGCAACACCGCGGAGGGCGGCGCGGACGAGGTGCTCACCGCGGTGGACTCCCTGCTGCGCCGCACCCTGACATCGGGTGCCACCCGGGTGTCGCTCCAGGTCAACGTGATCGGGGAGGGCCCGAAGTGACCGAACCGGCGGACCACCCCCTCGTTGCCGCGGTCAAGCCGCTCGTCGACGCCATGGGCGCCGAGCTGCTCGGGCCCGAGCGCGCTCAGCCCGATGACGTCGTGCTGGCCTGGGAGGGTGAGGACGTCATAGCTGTCCGGCTGCCCCAGCTCTCGGAGTCGCTCGACCACATCCTGGCCGCCATGGAGCGCCGGCACGGCATGCCGCTCGCCGAGCTGGACCGCAGGACCAAGCAGTCGGTCGTACGGGCTCTGGAAGCGCGCGGTGCCTTCTCCGTACGGCACGGTGTGGAGACGGTGGCGGGCGCGCTGGGGGTCAGCCGCTTCACCGTCTACAACTACCTCAACAGGGAAATCGCCGCCAAGGGCGAGTAGTTGAGGCCACAGGTGAGCGAAGGCCGTCGAGGGCCGCGCAAGGCCGTCGTCCCGGGCATGGGGCGACGGCCTTTTGCCTGCGCGTAATTTCAACAAAGTGTTGACGTGGTGTTGTCGAGGGCGTTAGCTATCCGCAGCCCGACCGACGCGAAGCGCAGCGACGCCCAGCGAAAACAGCCACGGAGGCTCCCGTGACTTCGAGCTCCACGCCGGGCCTGGCCCGGTTCAACACCCTGGCGGACGACGAGGCCACCACCGCGTTGCACGAGGTGTGTGCCAGTGCGGCATGGGGAAGAGCGATCCTCTCCCGACGCCCGTACGCCACCGCGGAAGCCCTTCTCTCCGCCGGTGACGCCGCCACGGCCGCGCTGACCCCGGAGGACCTGGCCGACGCGATGGCCGGTCACCCGCCGATCGGCCGTCCGAAGCCCGGAGACCCGGCCTCCTCCCGCGAACAGCGGGGGATGGCCGACGCCTCCGAGGAACTCAAGGCCGAGATGCTCGAACTGAACCTGGCCTACCAGGAGCGGTTCGGGCACGTCTTCCTGATCTGCGCCACCGGGGCCACCGGTGAACAGATGCGCGACGCGGTGAAGTCCCGGATCGGGAACCCGCCCGAGCAGGAGCGCGGGATCGTGCGCACCGAACTGGGCAAGATCAATCGCATCCGGCTCACCCGCCTCGTACAGGACCTCTGAGAACAAGGAGCGTGACGGCCTTGAGCACCGACACCACCGCATCGGTGTCCACCCACATCCTGGACACCAGTACCGGCCGCCCCGCCGCGTCCGTCACCGTTTCCCTGGCCGCCCGCGGCGACGGCGACGCGCAGTACGTGACGCTCGGCGGATCCGCGACCGATGCGGACGGGCGCTGCAAAGATCTGCCGGCCCTGCCGGAAGGCACCACCCACGTACGGCTCGTATTCGACACCGAGTCCTACTTCACCAGCCAGAAGCAAGCCGAGGCGCAGCAGGACGCCCCCCGCGCAAGGGACAGCGGTGCGTTCTTCCCGGAGGTGGCGGTCGCATTCGCCGTCACCCCGGGCGAGCACTACCACGTACCGCTGCTGCTCAACCCGTTCGGCTACTCCGTTTACCGAGGGAGCTAGCAGACAATGACCGTCCATTCCCACCAGGCCCGCCCTGTGATCCTCGGCCAGAACCAGTACGGCAAAGCAGAGAACCGCGTCGTCAGGATCACGCGGGACGGCGACACCCACCACATCAAGGATCTGAACGTCTCGGTCGCCCTCTCCGGCGACATGGAAGACGTCCACTACTCCGGCTCCAACGCCCATGTCCTGCCGACCGACACGACCAAGAACACGGTGTACGCGTTCGCCAAGCAACACGGCATCGAGTCGGCCGAACAGTTCGGCATCCACCTCGCCCGCCACTTCGTGACGTCGCAGGAGCCGATCAGGACGGCTCGGATCCGGATCGAGGAGTACGCCTGGGAGCGCATCGCCACCTCGGACGCCAACTCGCAGTTCATCGGCGCCGACGAGGTCAAGCACTCCTTCGTGCGCAGGGGCCAGGAGACGCGCACCACCCAGATCACCTTCGACGGCGAGAAGTGGCAGATCATCTCGGGGCTCAAGGACCTCGTGGTGATGAACTCCACCAACTCCGAGTTCTGGGGCTACGTCAAGGACGAGTACACGACCCTCAAGGAGGCGTACGACCGCATCCTCGCGACCGAGGTCTCCGCCAAGTGGCGGTACAACTGGACCAGCGACGACGCGCGGATGCCGAACTGGGAGAAGTCCTACGGGCAGGCGCGCAAGCACATGCTCCAGGCCTTCGCCGAGACGTACTCCCTCTCTCTTCAGCAGACCCTGTACCAGATGGGTTCGCGCATCATCAACAGCCGCAGCGAGATCGACGAGATCCGCTTCTCGCTGCCGAACAAGCATCACTTCCTGGTGGACCTGGAGCCGTTCGGGCTCAAGAACGACCATGAGGTCTACTTCGCGGCGGACCGCCCGTACGGCCTGATCGAGGCCACCGTGATACGGGACGGTGCCGAGCCGCAGATCCCGGTCGACATGACCAACCTCTGACGCGGCGCTGAGCCGGTCCCCGCCCGCGCACAGCCGGGCGGGGACCGGCCGGACCGGAGGGAACTTCCATGGCACAGCCTGCACTCGGGCCGGCAGAAGCAGAAGCAGAAGCAGAAGCAGAAGCAGAAGCAGAAGCAGAAGCAGAAGGCCCGTGTCCCACCCCACCGGAGACCTCGGTCCACCCGGTGGACGAAAAGCTCCGCCCCTCGCGGCTCGTCCCCGCCACGCTCCAGCACATCGCCGCCATGTACGCGGGCGTCGTCACCCCTCCGCTCATCATCGGCCAGGCCGTCGGCCTCGACCAGGCGGGCATGACCCGGCTGATCGCGGCAAGCCTCCTGATCGCCGGATGCGCCACCCTCCTGCAGACCCTCGGCATCGGCGGCTTCGCCGGGAACCGGCTGCCGTTCGTCAACGCCGCATCCTCCGCCGGAATCGCCCCGATGCTCGCCATCGCCGAGACCACCGCACCGGGTCACCAACTCCCCGCGATCTACGGGGCGGTGCTCGTCGCCGGAGTCTTCTGCCTGGCCGCAGGGCCGTTCTTCGGCCGGCTGCTCCGCTTCTTCCCGCCGCTCGTCACCGGTGTCGTCATCACCCTCATCGGCGTCACCCTGATGCCCGTCCCGGTCTCCTGGGCACAGGGCGGCGACAAGGAAGCCGCCGACTTCGGAGCGGCGAAGTACCTCGCGCTGGCCGCCTTCACGCTCGTCGTCATTCTGCTGATCCAGCGGTTCGGTCGCGGCTTCCTCAAGCAAGTCGCCCTGCTGATGGGTCTGTTGACCGGCACTTTGGCCGCGATCCCGTTCGGACTCGCGGACTTCTCCGCGCTGAAGTCCGCACCGGTCGCCGCCCTGCCCACCCCCTTCGCCTTCGGCGCACCCGAGTTCAGGCCCGCCGCGATCCTCTCGCTCTGCATCGTCATGCTCGTCCTGATGACGGAGTCCGCCGCCGGAATGCTGGCACTCGGCGAGATCTGCGACCGGCGCACCGACGGCCGGACCCTCACCCGCGGACTGCGCACCGACGGCATCGCGACCCTGCTCGGCCCGGTCTTCGGCGGCTTCCCGACGAGCGCCTTCGCCCAGAACGTCGGCGTGGTGTCACTGACGAAGGTACGCAGCCGCTACGTCGTCGCGGCAGCGGGCGGTGCGCTGCTGGTCCTGGGCGCCTTTCCGGTACTCGGCGCGGTCGTCTCCCTCGTGCCGATGCCCGTGCTCGGCGGTGCCGGCATCGTGCTGTTCGGCTCGATCGCGGTGAGCGGCATCCGTACGCTCTCCGAGGCCGGACTCGACGACAGCTCCAACATCGTCCTGGTCGCCGTCGCGCTCGGCGCGGGCATCGTCCCACTCGCCGCGCCCGGCTTCTACGCGGGATTCCCGTCCTGGGCACAGACCGTGCTGGGCTCCGGCATCAGCGCCGGAGCGCTCGTCGCCGTCCTGCTCAACCTGTTCTTCCACCATCTCGGCACCCGCAGCCGCCCGGCTGTGGCACTCAAATCCTCCTAGGGTCCTGCCGTGCCCGCATCGCCGGAAAGCAAAGGACGCACCATGGCAGCATCGGCAGCCCCTGAGCACGTGGAACGCATCGTCATCGAGAACTGCTCGATCGCGACCGTCGACGCCGACGACACCGAGTACGCCTCGGGTCATGTCGTCGTCGCGGGCCATCGCATCGAATCCGTCGGCGCCGGCCGGGCGCCCGGGGGCCTGGAGAACGTCGTACGCCGCATCGACGGCACCGGGCATCTGGTCACCCCCGGTCTGATCAACACGCACCACCACTTCTACCAGTGGATCACCCGGGGCCTCGCCACGGACCACAACCTGTTCGACTGGCTGGTCGCGCTGTACCCGACCTGGGCACGCATCGACGAGCCGATGGTCCGTGCCGCCGCGCAGGGCTCCCTCGCCATGATGGCCCGCGGCGGCGTCACCACCGCCATGGACCACCACTACGTCTACCCGCAAGGATCCGGCGACCTGTCCGGCGCCATCATCGGGGCCGCCCGCGACATGGGCGTACGGTTCACCCTCGCCCGCGGTTCCATGGACCGCAGCGCGAAGGACGGCGGGCTGCCGCCGGACTTCGCCGTGGAGACCCTCGACGGCGCACTCGCCGGCACCGAGGCGACCATCGACGCACACCACGACGCCTCCTTCGACGCGATGACCCAGGTCGCCGCCGGGCCCTGCTCCCCATTCTCCATCTCCACCGAACTCCTGCGACAGAGCGCCGAGTTGGCCCGGCGCAAGAGAGTGCGCATGCACACCCACGGCTCGGAGACCGTGGAGGAGGAGAAGTTCTGCCACGAACTGTTCGGGATGGGCCCGACCGACTACTTCGAGTCGACCGGCTGGCTCGGCGGCGACGTGTGGATGGCGCACTGCGTCCACATGAACGACTCCGACATCGCGGCCTTCGCCCGCACCGGAACGGGCGTCGCGCACTGCCCCTCCTCCAACGCCCGGCTCGCCGCGGGCATCGCCCGGGTGCCCGACATGCTCGCCGCGGGCGTCCCGGTCGGCCTCGGCGTCGACGGCACCGCCTCCAACGAGTCCGGCGAACTCCACACCGAACTCCGCAACGCCCTCCTCATCAACCGCCTCGGCGCCCACCGCGAAAAGGCTCTGAACGCCCGTCAGGCCCTGCGCCTGGGCACCTACGGCGGCGCGCAGGTACTCGGCCGGGCCGACCAGATCGGCTCCCTGGAACCGGGCAAGCTCGCCGACCTGGTGCTCTGGAAGCTGGACACCCTCGCCCATGCCTCCATCGCCGACCCGGTGACCGCACTCGTCTTCGGCGCCGCGGCCCCCGTCACCCTCTCCCTCGTCAACGGCAAGCCGGTCGTCGAGGACAACCACCTCATCACCGCGGACGAGGACGCCATCGCCCGCGCCACCCGCGACGAGGCCCGCCGCCTCGCGCGGATCGCCGCCGGAGCCTGACGCCCCGGGACACCCCCGATACCGGCCGGCCGAGGGGGACGGCCCTCGGCCGGCCGCCGTGGAACCGAACGGGATCCACGGCAACCGGGGCGGGGCGCGTACACGTACGTACGCGTCCCCGCCCCGGTGATCCAAGCTGCCCGCACCAGCTGCACGATCTGCCCCACCTGCACCCATGTCCCACTTGCACCACCTCCCTGACACCCACGTCGCCGCAGACGTGCACCCGACCGGAGGAACCGCCGTGGCAGCTACGCCCAGGTTTCGCAACGACGCAGACGCAGCATCCGACGCCGACCCCCACCTCGTCCCCGAGCCGGCATCGGCAGACCGGAAACACCCGGTCGACGAAACGCTCCCCCCGCTGAAGATGTTCACCAGCGGCCTCCAGCACGTGGCCGCGATGTATGCGGGCGTGGTGGCCCCGCCGATGATCGTGGGCCCCGCCGTGGGCCTCACCCCCAAGGAGACCGCCTTCCTGATGGGGGCGAGCCTCTTCACCGCGGGCCTCGCGACCCTGCTCCAGACCCTCGGCTTCTGGCGCATCGGTGCCCGGCTGCCGTTCGTCAACGGTGTCTCGTTCGCCGGGGTCACCCCGATGGTGGCGATCGGGAAGGACCGCGGACACGACGGCATCGCCGTCATCTTCGGCGCGATCATCGTGGCCGGCCTGCTCGGCTTCCTGCTCGCTCCGTACTTCTGCAAGCTGGTCCGCTTCTTCCCGCCGGTCGTCACCGGCACCGTGATCACATTGATCGGGCTGTCGCTGCTGCCGGTCGCCTTCAACTGGTCCCAGGGCGGCAACGCCACGGCCGGCGACTACGGCTCGACGACCAACATCACCATGGCCGCGGCCACGCTGGTGATCGTCCTGGCACTGCGCAAACTGCTGCGCGGCTTCCTCCAGCAGATCGCCATCCTGCTCGGACTGGTCCTCGGCACACTGATCGCGATCCCGGTCGGCATCACCGACTTCGGTGCCATCAAGGACGCCGACCTGATCGGCTTCCCGACGCCCTTCCACTTCGGCCCACCGCAGTTCGAGGCCGCCGCGATCGTCTCCATGTGCATCGTGATGCTGGTCTGCATGACCGAGTCCACCGCCGACATGCTGGCTCTCGGCCGGATCGTCGACCGTCCGGCGGACGAGCGGACCATCGAGGGCGGCCTGCGCGCCGACACCCTGGGCAGTGCCATCAGCCCGCTCTTCAACGGCTTCATGTGCAGCGCCTTCGCCCAGAACATCGGACTGGTCGCGATGACCAAGGTCCGCAGCCGCTTCGTGGTCGCCGCCGGCGGCGGCATCCTGATCGTGCTCGGGCTGGTCCCCGTCGCCGCGTCCGTCATCGCGCTCGTCCCGCTGCCCGTCCTCGGCGGCGCAGGCATCGTGCTCTTCGGATCGGTCGCCGCGAGCGGCATCCAGACACTGGCGACCGCCGCGCTGGAGAAGGGGGAGAACGCGCTGATCGTGGCAGCGGCCGTGGGTATCGGCCTGATCCCGATCGCCGCACCGGACTTCTACCACGCGTTCCCGAAGGACGCGCTCGTCGTGCTCGACTCCGGGATCTCGACCGGGTGCGTCGTGGCGATCGTGCTCAACCTGGCCTTCAACCACCTCGGCGGGAAGCGGGATGCGGATCCGTCGGAGCAGGAGTCGCGGCCGGGGGCGAAGCAGGAGAGCCCGGCGGCCGCGTCCTCGGCGGCAGCACACTGACGCAGACGCGTCCCGGCTTCGCCCGGAAACGGCGCTGCGGCGCGTACGGCGCCCCTCGCGGGAGCCGCCGTACGCGCCGTAGCCATGGACCAGAGGTGCGTCAGCCGATGTGGTAGCTGTCGCCGTACACCTTCCAGTCGAGCGGCGGATCCAGGTTCAGATTGCCCTTCTTCAGGAAGACCCGCTGGGCGGTGTCCACCCGGCTGGTGTCGGAGTGGGCCTCCTCCTGCTGCATCGCCCAGACCCGTGCGTCGAGGAAGGCGTTGAGATACGTGACCTCGTTGCCGCCCTGCGACGGCGGCTTCGCCTTGGCGAGGGCCCGCTTGCGGATGGAACTGAAGCTGGTGCTGTCGCCGCCGTCACCGTGCATGACGATGGCGTCGTAGTACGCGAACTGGCCGAGCGTGCCGATGCCGTCGGCCTTGCCCTGGCCGACCGCGGGATTGAAGTACACCCGGTCCCGCTCGTCGTCCTGCGCCTGCTTGAACGCCGAGTCGGACGCGGCGGTCGCCCAGTCCTTCGTGAAGTTCGGGTCGAGACCGCTGTGCGAGTCGGTGCCGTTGACCTTCCGCAGCGCGGGCAGGTACTTCGCGAGGACGTTGCCCGGCTTGCGCTGGGTGTACAGCTCGACGAGGTCGAGCATGTCGCCGGTGCCGGAACAGAAGCCGATGATGCCGGCGGTGTAACCGCGGCCGTCGTCGATGTCCTCGATGTACTTGTACTGCGACTTCCAGTTGAGCGAGGAGTTCTCCGCGCTGGAGACCAGCTTCATGGCGATCTCCTTCTTCGCCGGATCGTCGAGGCCGGTCGCGGCGGCGGCCCGCGGAGCCGCCGCGGTCCGCTGCTCCGCCGTCTGCTGTGCCGCCGGGTGGGTGGGGGCTCCGGCGTGGGCCGCCACGGGAACCGCCGTGAGGGCCAGTCCGGCCGCGATGGCCGCGAGGCGCACGGATCGGGTAGTGCGACGTGCGGTGCGCTTATGGGGAGCGTGCACCAGTCCTCCAAAGGGAGTTCGTCGTTCCATCGGTCTGTTAGGAAGCTTTCCTATCAGAGTGGAGGGAGCGGCGTACACCCCTACGACACAAGGGAGTCGGGAACGTGCCGTGCTCCGGAACACGGGAGGGCCCCGCATCGCGAGGCGCGGTGCGGGGCCGGAACGCCGACCGGCGTCAGCAGTTGAGGTACGCCACGTGGATCCAGACGCCGGTGGGGCCGCCCCACAGGTCGCCCATGACCCAGTTGCCCTGCCGGCCGCGGTAGTTGAGGTTCTGGCCCTTGTTCACCTGGCCCAGGACCGGGTATTCGTTGCCCGGTCCGCCGCGGAAGTTCACCCCGTTGTCGTTGACGGTGCAGACCGCGGCCGGCGCCTTCGCGGCCTGCACGGCGGCGGGGTTCTGCACGGCCTGCGCGGCGGGGCTGAAGGCCAGTCCCAGACCGGCGGTCAGGACCGCGGCGGCCAGCATCATCTTCTTCATCATGCGGATTCTCCTCCGTAGTCCGGCCCACGTGGGCGTGGGCCGGTCACCAGCCCCAACGGAGCCGCCGTCCCTCTGGTCACGGGCCCGGGGCGCCCGTCGGGCGGGAGTGAAAGCGCAGGTCATATGGCACGTGCACCGGCGCACGCGGCCGATGGGCCGGACGCTCCTCGCGCCCGTCGACCACGGGTTTGACGGGTGCCGCGAGGACGAGTGCCCGCTCGTTCGCCTGTAGCGTCAGGGGCATGGACGATCAATCTGTTGTCGACGTCGGCGATGTACGGCTGGCGTATCGGACCTGGGGCGACCCCTTCGGCTCCCCCGTGGTCCTGCTGCACGGCCTCGGCGGCTCCGCCGCGAGCTGGGAGGCGGCCGGGAGCCTGCTCGGCGAGGAGTGGCGGGTGTACGCCCTCGATCTGCGGGGGCACGGCGAGAGCGACTGGCCCGACGAGTACTCCGTCGAGCTGATGCGGGACGACGTCCTCGGCTTCCTCGACGAGTGCGAGCTCGACCGGGTGGGCCTGGTCGGCCATTCGATGGGCGGAGTCGTCGCCCATCTGCTCGCCCAGGAGCACGCGGACCGGGTGGAGCGACTGGTGCTGGTGGAGACCCCGCCGCCGTTCCCGAGCGAGCCGGAGCCGGCCGCCGAGCCGGAGGGACCGGTGGACTACGACTGGGCCGCTGTCGCTCCCATCCGGGCCGAGGTGTCCGACCCCGACCCCGACTGGGCGGCCGGGCTCGGCGAGATCGTCGCGCCGACGCTGATGATCGCCGGCGGCCCGGAGTCCACCATGCCCCAGGGGCGCCTGCAGGACATGGCCTCGCTGATCCCGGACTGCCGGCTGATCACGATCGGGGGCGGTCACCGGGTGCACGAGGTACATCCCGACCAGGTCGCCCAGCAGATCACGGAGTTCTTCACCAGCTGAGGGACCGGCGGCGGCCGGCCCGCGCCCGGTCCGTCGGGCCCGTGCCGTGCCGTACCTCGCCCGGCTCGCCGGGGCCCGGCACCGCACGGAGGACCTGCTGGTTCCCGCCTCAGACCGCATGCCGCCCCGCACACCGCCTCGGCCCGCACACCGCCACGGACCGGCCGGTTCAGTCGCCCGGTCGCCAGTCCGGGCGGCGACCGCTCATGGCGACGGTCCGGTCGACGAGGGACGCGTCGGCCGGGACCGGGACCGGCTGACCGAAGATGCGCTCGGACCGGGGGACGGTGTCGTTCGGCGTCAGCATGGCCAGCGAGACGCGAAGGCTCGCCTCGTCCGCCTCGTACGCCTGGCCGGTCGATCGGGCCAGGTCCCAGCCGTGGACCACCAGCTCGTCCAGCACGACCACCGCGGCCACCTCGCCCGGCATGTCGACACCGCCCGCCCTGGTCATTCCCTGTCGGGCGGCAGGATCGCGCCAGGCCGTCACCAGCTCGTCGAGCAGCGGCGGCAGCGTTTCACGCCAGTCGTCGGCGAGGACCGGAAGGGTGGAGTCCGGGGCGGTGTCGGTCGTCGGACCGAAGCCCTTCCGCGCGGCGTCGCGGAAGGCCGCGCTCAGTTTGGCCACATGGGCGAGGAGCTCCCGGACCGTGTAGTCGGGGCAGGGCGTCGGGCCCGCCAGCCGCTGCTCGTCGATGCCGTCGAGCAGGCCGGTGATCTGCCGGGCCGCAGGCTCCAGATCGATCGTGGGTGTTGTCTCCGTGTGCGTATCCATACAGTTCAGACCGGTCCGGCGCCCGGAACTCATCGCTCTTCGCGCGACGCGTCCCCCAAGGACGATCCGGCTCGCGAACGCCGCGCCCCGCGCCGCCGTCCGGTCCAGCAGCGCGAACGGAATGGCGGGTTCTCCGTCGATCCGGAGCATCCCGTTCCGCGCGCTCCGGCAGCGCGAACCCGCCCCCCACGGCATCGGCCGACCGCACGCCACCCCGCGTACCGCGCCCACGGATCACCGGCGTCCGATCACCTGCGCACAACGGCACATTGCGGAACGTTCCGCTCCACCCTCTTGTCGTCGACCCCCACGCCATGCGATACAGGTCTGGACCATTGCCCGCCGGATGGAAGGCACGACCGTGCAACGCCCCCACGCAACCGCCGCGTCGGCCTGTTCCGCCGCCCTGCTCCTCGCCGCGCTCACCGCCTGCGGCTCCGCCCCCGAGGCCGATACCCGCAAACCCACGGCGCCGGGCCATGTGACGGCGCAGGCCAGCAGCGCGACCTCGGTGCACGTCATGTGGGAACAGGCCTCCGACAACAAGGCGGTCACCGGCTACGAGGTCTACCGCGAGGGCGAGAAGGTCAGGGCCGTCCCGGCGGCCAAGGTGATGATCGACGTCGACGGGCTGACCGCCTCGACCGCGTACACCTTCACCGTCCGGGCCCGTGACGCCGCCGGGAACCTCTCCGGGCCGAGCGCCGCCGCGACCGTCACCACACCCGCCCCCACCCCCACCGACCACGAGCCGCCGACGCGTCCGGTGAAACTGCGCGGCACGGCGGACGGCAGCCGGGCCGCGAACCTCTCCTGGGGCGGCTCCACGGACGACGTCGGCGTCACCTCGTACGACATCTACCAGGAAGGCTCCCGGATCCACAGCGTGCCCGGCACCCGGACCACGGCACATCTGACCGGTCTGCGCCCCGGTACCGTCTACACCTTCACCGTCCGCGCCCGCGACGCCGCCGACACCTCCTCGCCGGACAGCAACGCCCTCGATCTCACCACCGCGTCCGCACCGGGCGCACCCGCCAGTACCGCCCCCACCGATCTGCGGATCACCAACCGCGTCCAGGGCAAGGAGTACGCCGTCGACCTGGACTGGAAGCAGCCCGAGACGGGCAGCGAGATCCCCGCGTACCAGCTCTTCATGGACGGCCGGCTGACCACCACGATCGTGTGGGGCTCCACCCCGCCCACGGGCCGGGCGAGTTACCGGCTCACCGTCGCCGACCCGCGCGGCACCCGCTACTCGATGAAGATCCGCGCCAAGCTGCCGGACGGGAAGTGGGGAGACTTCTCCGCCCAGCGCACGGTCGTCCTCGGCGACTGAGTCTGCGCAGGTCCGTCGCCCCGGGGGCGAGGACAGGGCGGGAAGGGGGCGATGTCCCGGACGGGCTCAGCCGGTGACGCGGACGGTCTCCACCCATGTCGGGGGCTGCGGGGCGGCCGGGCCGATGAGCGCCGCCACCAGCCGGCAGGAGGGGGCCTCCTCCGGCCAGGGCGTGTAACCGTCGGTCAGCACGACAATGATGTTCGGCCGGTCCCGTGCCGCGAGGGCGGCGGCGATACCCACGCGCATGTCGGTGCCGCCGCCCCCGCCCAGGGTGATCTGCTCGGCGGCCGTCACCCGGGACACGCTGCGCACATCGGCGTCGCAGGCCAGCACGGTGACGCGGTTGCCCCGGATGCCCACCTCCCGCAGCACCCCGGTGACCTCCGCCAGCGCCGAGGCGAGCTCCTCGTCACCCATCGACCCCGAGGTGTCGATGACGACGGCCACCCGGGGCAGCGGACGGCGCAGGCTGGGCAGCACGACGCCCCGGAGCGCCGCGCTGCGGCGGGACGGCCGGCGGTAGGTGTAGTCGATCGCTCCGGCGGCCCAGGCGGCGGCCTCCCGGACCGCGCCCGCGAGCGCCTGCCGCCAGTCGACCGTGGGCTCCATGATCTGGTCCGCCCAGCGCTCCCAGCCCGCCGGAAGGTCGCCCCGGCTGCGCCGGTGTGCGCGCATCGCCTCCGCGGTGTGGCGCCGCAGTGCCTCGGCCTCCACCGGACCCAGACGGTTCGGCCCGTCCTCCCCGGTCAGCTCCCAGGGCACCGGTTGTCCATGGGCGCCGGACCCGCAGTCGTGCGGGGGCGGACCCGACGGCAGATGGGGGAGGTACGCCTCGAAGAGCTGCCCGGTCGGCAGGCCGAAGAGCCGCGGCTCCATCCGTCCGGCCGGCAGGGGCAGCCCGTCGGCGACGAGGTCGTCGTTGATCTCGCAGTCCTGGGCGACATTGACGCGGTGCGGGTCGCGCTGGTCGGCGGCGGGCAGCCGTCCGGCGCGCCCGTGGTGGTCGCGCAGCAGATGTGCCACCTCGTGCACCCACACCGCGGCGAGTTCCGCCACCGGCGTCGCGTCGACGAAGGCGGGGGACACATAGCAGCGCCAGTGCCGGTCCACGCCCATCGTCGGCACGCCGGTGCTCGCCACCACCGACAGCGCGTACAGCGCCGAGGCCAGATAGGGCCGGCCGGTCGCCGCCCGGTAGCGGGCGGCGAGCAGCTTGGTCATGTCCAACTGGGGCCGCTCCGGGGCGGTTTCCGGTTCCGGCACCGACGTGTCCGCCTCAGCCGATCTGCGGCAGGGCGCCGGACAGCTGCAGCAGTTCCAGGAAGGCGTCGATGCCCTCCGGCACCGACCAGTCGGTGTCCCGCATCGCCGCCAGATCCACCGCCGCCCTGGCCGCCACATCGGGCACACCCGCGTCGACGGCCTTCGCCAGCACCGTCCAGCCCGCCTCCCAACGGCGCCTGGTGAGATCGCCCTGGACGGCCGCCACGACGGCGATGAGGAAGGCCAGTTGCCGGTCGCCGCGTTCGGGCAGGGCGAACGCGGCGGGGTTCGCCAGTACGCGATCGGGGTCGGGCAGGTCGAGGTTCTCCAGGTAGGACAGCAGCTCGATGCCCGCGCCGTCCCCCACGGCCCCGGTCAGCGCGGCGGCCACGGCCTCCCGCCCGGCGCCCGTGGCGTACCCGGTGGCGAGCAGCCGCAGCGCCATGTCCCAGGTCCGCGGGGACGGCCAGGCCCGGCCCCGGCTCTCCGCGTCGGCCGGGATGTGGTGGACGAGCCCCGGCCGCGCGGTCAGAAAGCCGGAGATCGCGCCGCGGGCCCGCGCCGCCGCCCCCGGAACCCGGGCGGCGTCGACGACCGGCACGGCCACCTCGGGCCACGTGCCGGCCATGCCGCGCGCGACGGTGCGCGGGTCGTGCGTCCACTGGAGGTGTACGAAACGGTTGGCGAGCGGTGGGCTGAGGTGCCAGCCGTCCGCCGCGCTCGACGGCGGATTCGCCGCCGCCACGATGCGTACCGACTCCGGCAACGTCAGGCTGCCCACGCGGCGTTCGAGCACGACGCGCAACAGCGCCGCCTGTACGGCCGGGGGAGCGGAGGACAACTCGTCGAAGAACAACAGCCCCTGGCCGGTGCGCGCGAGCCGGACCGCCCAGTCCGGCGGGGCCATCGGCACCCCGGTCACGGCCGGGTCGTCACCGACGACCGGCAGCCCCGCGAAGTCGGAGGGTTCGTGCACACTGGCGATGACCGTCTCGAGACCGAGGCCGAGCCCGGCCGCGAGCTGCTCCATGCCGGCCGACTTGCCGATGCCCGGCTCACCCCAGAGCAGCACCGGCTGATTGGCCGTCACTGCCAGTGCCAGCGCCTCCAGTTGCGGATTGGCAGCGGCTTCGGTCCGCGATGTCCGCAGCCTGCGGTTCAGCTCGTCGGCGGCGTCCAGCGGTCCCGGAACGGCGGCCGGAGGCTGCGGCACGGGTGGCTGTCCCGGTGCGGCGGGAGGCCGCGGTGCGGGCGCCGGTCCCGGTGTGCCGGGGGCGATGGTGCTCACCCGTCCTCATCCTCCTCGTACTGGTCGTCCTTCTCTTCTTTCCACTCGTCCCACCATTCGGCCCCGATGTCCGGATGCTCCTTGTCCACCCGTTCCCTGAGGAAGTCCAGGTCCGTCCGCCGGTACTTGCGGATCAGCTGGTCCAGCGAGAGTTCCATCGGGTCGACGACGTCGATCCGTGCCCCGGCGTCGATCAGCGCCGTCACGAGTGCCGCCGAACCGCCGTCGCCGACCGCCACACAGAGCGGGGTGCGTTGCCGGTGGTCCAGGGCCTCCAGGTCGAGACCGGCCGCCAGGAGCCGGGGCAGCAGGGGCTCGTGGTCGAGGAGGTGCAGTACATGGAGCAGGCTGCGCCGGCCGCCGTCCCGCACCCGGGGGTCGACGCCCGCGTCCAGGAGTTCCAGGACCCCCGGGGTGTCGCCGTGCTGGGCGTGCAGAAAGAGATCCCGTCGTTGTGCCCGCAGGGCCTTGGGCAGCCGGCCCGTACCGGAGGTGCAGGCGTGCTCCACGGCGAAGCAGCCGGTGACGGCGCCGCCGAAGGCCCGCAGCGCGTTCTCGCGCTGTCGCTCCTGCGGGCTGTGCGGGGAGCCGAGCTTCCCGTCGCGGAAGACGACCTCGTGCCATTCACCGCGGCACCTGACCCGTACCGGCGCGGGAGGAGTCGGCCCCGGCGGACCCGCCGCCGTGTCGAGGCCGGGGAAGAGGGACCCGGCGACCAGCGGGTGCAGTTGTGCGGGCGTCAGAGCGCCGGCCCGCAGCAGGTCGAGATCCGGCAGTCGCTGCCGGAGCGCCCGGGGGAGGGAGGGAACGTCCCCGTCCGCCTCCCGCTGGACGAGCCTGATCCGCAGACGTCTGTCGCTGCCGAGGCCCGTGAACTCCAGCAGGACGCGGGCACGCCAGTCCTCGCCGATCTGAAGGCGCGACGCGGCGTACAACTCCGCGAACCGCCCGGCCTCCGACGCCAGCCGGGGAACGTCGAGCGTCAGCCGGGCCAGGATCGATTCCGGCGTCGCCCGGTACCACGACGGTGTCTCCGGCTGGGTCGGATCCAGGTCGATGCCCACCGCCGCCAGCGATTCGGTCACACGGCCCCGCTGGTACAGCAGCGTCGCCCACTCGGCGCGGGCCACCGGGTCACCGGCGCCCGGCTCCGCGTCGGGCAGTTCGTCCGCCCCGAGCGGTGTGCCGTCGGCGTGGAGGAACGGCAACCGGTCCGCACCGCCGGCCCGTGTACGCAATTCGTCGGTACGGCGCGCGTCCCACAGGTACCGGCAGGCCCGCCAGTCCGTGACACCCGCACGGAAGGAACCGGGTACGGAGCCGACTCGCACCGCCCCGAACCGGAGCAAGATCCTCTGCGGTCCGTCGACCATCGGCGGAGTGCGCAGGTACAGATACGGGGCCGCGGCCCCGGGCACCTCCGCCGTGCCGCCGTAACCCGCCAGGACCACGGTCAGGTCGGTGGCGAGCGTCGAGCGCCCGCCCAGCACGCGCGGCAGGTGCCAGCGCACCAGGTCGGGCACCAGATGACGGAGATCGGACTCAAGCGCTCCGGCCACGTCCGGCCCGTACCCCGCGGAGACCTCCGACAGGTCGAACGCCACATCGAACCGGGCCGCCGCGCAGGCACCCCGCCAGTCCCCGGCCGCGCGCCGTTCGGCGGACGCCTCGATCATCCACCGGGGCACCGCGTACCGGCGTACCTGCCGTAGGCTCGCCAACTCCTCCGGGTCGAAGAACCGGATCGCCTCGTCCGGACTCACCGGTAGACGCTCCTGACCGCGCGCAGGTCCGCATGGGCACCGCGGTCCGGGCGCAGTCGCGCCGCGAAGGACCGCTTCACCTTGCGGGGGAGTCCGGGGCCCAGCCCCACGTACTCCAGGCACGAGTCGGCGTCGACAGCGGCGAGCAGGGTCTTCGCGCCCCGCCCGGTGAGTCCGGTGTGGCGCAGTTCCAGCCGCCGCAGCGGACTGCCGTGCAGCGCACCGGCCAGCGCGTCGGCCCCCATGTCACCGGTGACATTGGACGGGGCCCCGAGGCTGCGCTCCGAGGGCGGCCGGCCGAGATCGAGTCCTTCGATCCCGTCGAGCGCGCCGGCCAGGGCGCGCGCCCCGGCGGGCCCGATCCCGTTGCCGCCGAGGCCGAGCCGGACCGGGCGGGCGGGGTCGGCGGCGGCCGCGAGCACGGCGGCCCCCGCGTCACCGAGGTGGTTGGACGGAAGGTACAGCTCCCGCACCCCCGCGTCCCGGATCAGCGCGGCCAGCAGCGGGGCGGCCTCGGCGCCGAGGCCGTTGCCCCCGAGGAACAGCCGCTCGACGGGCCGGGACCGACGGCTCAGCACGGCCAGCAGGGCCGTGAGGCCGTCCGTGGTGAGTCCGCTGTTCACCAGGTCGAGGGTGCGCAGAACGGTGTTGCGGCGGAGCATCGGGACGAGCGCGCGGACACCGGCGTCACCCACGGGATTGCGTTTCAGCCACAGCGCCCTGACGGTGTCGTCCTCGCTCAGCGCTCCGGCGAGCGCCGTGACTCCGTCGGGTCCGATGCGATTGCAGCCGAGATAGACCGTCCGCAGCCCGTGGCCGCCCCGGCCCAGTGCGTCGGCGACGGCCCGCGCGCCCTCGTCGCCCAGCGAGTTGGTGCCGAGCAGCACATGCGAGGCGTGCGGGGAGCCGGCGACCGCGGGCATCACCCGGACCGCGCCCGCCGCACCGAGTCCCTGCTTGCAGAGGTCGACCCGCCCGTCCGCCCGCAGCGCGCCGAGCGCGAAGGTCTCGTCGGTCTCGACGGGGTGCGCCGCCGCCAGCCGCTCCAGCAGCGGATCCAGTAGGGCCGCGTCGGCGAGCGGAATGTCCGGGTGCTCGATCGCGGGACAGCGCACGGGCATCGGCTGCAACATCACTACTCCCCAGGTCCCCCGCCGGTACCCGGCCAGGAGAGGGCGACCGCGTCCTCCGCCCGCTCGGGACGAACCGACGCCATCGACTCTTCTCCACGAAAAGGCGGCAAGACCGGTCGGATTCGAACCGACGTCCTCCAGCTTGATGCTAGGGCGCGACGACCTCTGCGCTACAGCCTTGCCATGCGTGATCCTAATCGCATCGGCTTCAAATTCGCACACCAGTACCGCTGTTGAAGAATGGTCTGTACCTCTTGACGGGTTGGTCCAGACCATTTAGTTTCCCCTGTGCTCCATGGCACCACGGAATCCCGCTCCCCCTCAGGACCGCCTCACCGGTCCCTGCCTCAAGGGAGAACCATGTTCGAGCACATGACCTTCAGAAGGAGAACGGCGACCGCCTTCGCCGCCGTTCTCGGGCTCCTCCTCGCGCTGCTGTCCCTGCAGGCGGCACCCGCGCACGCGGCCGGCAAGCTGACAGCCACCTTCACTTCCGCCGACAACGGGTCGTGGTGGAAGGGGACCTACGTCCTGCACAACGACACCGACACCGCCGTCACGGGGTGGAGCCTCGAATTCGACCTGCCCGCCGGGGTCGCGATCGACACCTCCTACAACGGCACCGTCACCACCCGGGGCAGCCACATCACCGCGGTCAACGCCCACTACAACGGCACCGTCGCGGCGCACAGCACCACCGAGCCGTACAGCTTCTGGTTCGTGGCCACCGGACCGATCACCGCACCGACCGGCTGCCGGGTCAACGGCGACAAGTGCGACGGCTCCGCGGACGTGCCGCCGGGCGCGCCGAGCGGGCTGAAGCAGACCGACGTCACCGCCCGCACCGCCTCGCTGTCCTGGACGGCGGCCGCGGCGGGCGACTTCCCCGTGGCGTCCTACGACATCCTCGCCGGCGGCAACGTGGTCGGCACCGCCACCGCGGCCACCTCCGCCACGGTCACCGGACTGACCCCGGCCACCGCCTACTCCTTCACCGTCCGGGCCAAGGACACCCGGGGCAACACCTCCGCCGAGAGCGCCCCGCTGGCGGTCACCACCGTCGACCCGGCCACCGACACCTCCCCGCCCACCGCCCCGGGCTCGCTCCGTTCCACGGCGGCCGACTCCTCGTCCGTCACCCTGGCCTGGACGGCCTCGACGGACAACCAGCGGGTCGCCGCGTACGACATCTACCGGGGCGGCGTCCTGGCCACCACGGTGTCCGGCACGACGACCACCGCCACCATCGGCGGACTCTCGCCCTCGACCTCGTACACCTTCACCGTCAAGGCCCGTGACGCGGCGGACAACGCCTCACCGGCCAGCAACGCGCTCACGGTGAAGACCGACGACATCGTCGGCACCGGCAACTACGCCAAGGTCGGCTACTTCGTCCAGTGGGGCATCTACGGCCGCCAGTACTTCGTCAAGAACCTCCAGGACTCCGGCGCCGCGGGCAAGCTCGACATCGTCAACTACGCCTTCGCCAACATCGACCCCGACAACCTCACCTGCCTGAACGGTGTCACCAAGGGAACCACCGCCGACCCCGAGGACCCCGAACAGGGGACCGGCGCCGGAGACGCCGACGCCGACTACGCCCGCCCGTTCAGCGCCGCCCAGTCCGTCGACGGCGTCGCGGACGACGGCTGGGGCAAACTGCGCGGCAACTTCAACCAGTTGAAGAAGCTCAAGAAGCTCCACCCCGACCTGAAGATCGTGGTCTCGCTCGGCGGCTGGACGTACTCGAAGTACTTCTCCGACGTGGCGGCCACCGACGCCTCCCGCAAGAAGTTCGTCTCCTCCTGCATCGACATGTACATCAAGGGCAACCTGCCCGAGTACAGCGGTGCGGGCGGCCCCGGCACCGCGGCCGGCATCTTCGACGGCTTCGACATCGACTGGGAATGGCCGGGCACGGGCACCGGGCACCCCGGCAACCACTACTCACCGAACGACAAGGACAACCTGACCCTGCTGCTCGCCGAGTTCCGCAAGCAGATGGACGCCCTCGGCGGCGGCCACCGCCTCCTCACCGCCTTCACCCCCGCCGACCCGCAGAAGATCGGCGACGGATGGGACCTGGGCAAGGTCTTCGACTCCCTCGACGTGGCCAACGTCCAGGGCTACGACTTCCACGGCTCCGGCAGCGACAACTCCTGGGAACCCGACCGCACCGGCCATCAGGCCAACCTCTACACCGACGCCCAGGACCCGTACGACTTCCACTTCAGCGCCGACGCCGCCATCAAGGCCTATACGGACGCGGGTGTCGAACCCCGCAAGCTGACCCTCGGCATCCCCTTCTACGGCCGCGGCTGGCAGAACGTCACCGACGGCGGAGCGGCGGGCGAATGGCAGTCCGCCGGAGGCGCCGCCCCCGGCCAGTTCGCGGAGGAGGCCGGCACCCGCGGCTACGCCAACCTCATCGGCGCGTACCCGACGATGACGGTCCACCACGACGAGCAGTCGGTGTCCACGTACGGCTACACCGGCAACCAGTGGTGGTCCTTCGACGACACCTGGTCCATCGGCAAGAAGACCGCATACGTGAAGGACAAGGGCCTGTTGGGGGTGATGGTCTGGGAGATGTCCGGGGACACGCCCCAGGGCACGCTGCTCAACGCCCTTGACACCGGACTGAAGTAGCCGACCGGAAGCGCACGGTCCCGTGGGGCGGACAGATTCCACGGGACCGTGACGGTTCACCCGGTCAGGGCCGGACCCCGGCTGCCGAGGCACCGGGGGCGCCCGCCCGGCGGCCGGTGCGGGGGGCGGATCCGGGGCCGGCCGGGGTGCGGGTGCGGGACGTCACCGCGATCAACCCGTCGGCGGGCCCGAGCCGGGCTCAGGCCAGCTGCTCGTATGCCGGCAGGGTCAGGAAGTCCGCGTAATCCTGGTCCAGGGAGACCTGGAGCAGGAGGTCGTGGGCCTGCTGCCACCTGCCGGACGCGAACGCCTCGTCGCCGATCTCGGCGCGGATCGCGGCGAGTTCCTCGGCGGCGACCTTGCGGGCCAGGTCCGCGGTGGCGTGTTCGCCGTTCTCGAAGACCACGTCCGCGTTGATCCACTGCCAGATCTGCGAGCGCGAGATCTCCGCGGTGGCCGCGTCCTCCATCAGGTTGAAGATGGCGACCGCGCCCATGCCGCGCAGCCACGCCTCGATGTAGCGGATGCCGACCGCGACGGCGTTGCGCAGGCCGTCGTACGTGGGCTTGGCGTCGAGGGTGTCGATGGCGATCAGGTCACCCGCGGCCACCGAGACGTCCTCGCGCAGGCGTTCCTTCTGGTTCGGCCTCTCGCCGAGGACCGCGTCGAAGGAGGCCATGGCGATCGGGACCAGGTCCGGGTGGGCGACCCAGGAGCCGTCGAAGCCGTCGTGGGCCTCGCGGTCCTTGTCGGCCTTGACCTTCTCGAAGGCGACCTTGTTGACCTCGGCGTCGCGGCGGGACGGGATGAAGGCCGCCATGCCGCCGATGGCGTGCGCGTCGCGCTTGTGGCAGGTGCGGACGAGGAGTTCGGTGTACGCGCGCATGAACGGGGCGGTCATCGTCACCGCGTTGCGGTCCGGGAGGACGAACTTGGCGCCGCCGTCACGGAAGTTCTTGACGATGGAGAAGAGGTAGTCCCAACGGCCCGCGTTCAGGCCGGAGGCGTGGTCGCGGAGTTCGTAGAGGATCTCCTCCATCTCGTACGCGGCGGTGATCGTCTCGATGAGGACGGTCGCGCGGACCGTGCCCTGCGGGATTCCGGCGTAGTCCTGCGCGAAGACGAAGATGTCGTTCCAGAGGCGGGCCTCCAGGTGCGACTCCGTCTTCGGGAGGTAGAAGTACGGGCCCTTGCCGAGGTCGATGAGGCGCTGGGCGTTGTGGAAGAAGTAGAGGCCGAAGTCGACCAGCGCGCCCGGCACCGGGGTGCCGTCGAGCTGGAGGTGGCGCTCGTTCAGATGCCAGCCGCGGGGGCGGGTGACGACCGTGGCGAGCTCGTCGGCCGGCTTCAGGGCGTACGACTTGCCGGACCGGGGGTCCGTGAAATCGATGGTGCGGGTGTAGGCGTCGATCAGATTGAGCTGGCCGAGGACGACGTTCTCCCACGTGGGGGCGGAAGCGTCCTCGAAGTCGGCGAGCCAGACCCTGGCGCCCGAGTTGAGGGCGTTGATGGTCATCTTGCGGTCGGTCGGACCGGTGATCTCCACCCGGCGGTCGTTGAGCGCGGCCGGGGCCGGCGCGACCTTCCAGGAGCCGTCCGCGCGGATCGCCGCCGTCTCGGGAAGGAAGTCCAGTGTGGAGGTACGGGCGATCTCGGCACGGCGCTCGCCGCGGCGGGCGAGCAGCTCGTCACGGCGGGGCGTGAACCGCCGGTGCAGCTCGGCCACGAACGCGAGAGCCGCGTCGGTCAGGACCTCGTCCTGCCGGGGCAGGGGCTCGGCATCGACGATGGCCAGCGGGGACGGCGCTGGTGCGGACATGAGCTGTCACTCCTTCAGCGAGCGGTGCGGGCGGCGTCTCACGGCCGCCGGGTCGCCTGAAACGGCACGGCGTGCCAGGGCTCCGGGATACGGCCGTGGTCGCCGTCCGAGATGCAGAGGGCTTCTGACCAGTGGATAGTAGTTTCCTCATGGTGGAAGTTCAATGGTTTGTTGATGTCGAGATTCTCCGGGTCGACACAACGGGGACGGCGTCGGCGCGGCGTGCCAGTCCGCTCACTCAAGGCGCTTCAGGTCCTCCACCGTGTCGATGTCGTACGCCTGAGCCACATCGGAACACTCGACGAGCGTGATCGCATCGCGGTGGGTCCGCAGATACGCCCGAGCGCCCTGGTCGCCGACCGCTCCGGCCGCGACGTCCGCCCACCGTCCGGCCCCGAACAGCACCGGATGGCCGCGCTCACCGCGGTACGAGGCGGCCACGAGGCTCGTCCCGGAGCGGTACGCCGATCGCACCCTCGCCACCGCGTCCGCACCGATGCCCGGCTGGTCGACGAGGAGGACGAGCGCCGCGTCCGCCCCCGTACCGGTCAGCGCCCCGAGCCCCGCCCGCAGCGACGAGCCCATGCCCTCGGTCCACCCGGGGTTGACGGTCACCGCGCAGCCGAAGAGGTCGGCGCGGGCGCGTACCTCCTCGGCCGCGGCGCCCAGGACCACGTGCACCCGGTCGCAGCCGCCCTCCCGCAGGATCCGTACCGCGTGCTCCACCAGCGGCCGGCCGCGGTGTTCGAGCAGTGCCTTGGGCCGCCCGCCGAGTCGCCGTCCGCCGCCCGCGGCGAGCAGCAGCCCGGCGACCACCGGGGTCCGTGTCGTTCGAGTCATGCGGACTGGATACCCCGGGCGCGCCCGCTTCGCGCAAGTGGACGGCGGCGGCGCGGTCACGGATGGGCGGGTGACCCCGTCCATTGAGCGACCATGCGCATCACCCGTACGAGACCCCCCGAATTCCGTCCGCGGAGTGGCGCTCGACACCTTTCATGGCGTTAACTTGCGGGCATCCCCGGACACTTGACCACAGTCGGGGACCCGGTCGGAACACTGGCACAAGGACGTGCGAGGGGGAGTGCTTTGTTGCGAAGCGTGGGGCAGACGCGGGTGACCAGCAGTGGCGAGGATCCGAGGGTCGCGGAGCTGCGCACGGCCGTCTCCCGGCTCCGCCGTGAGCTGGCGGGGCATCCCGGGGAGTTCCCGGACCGAGGGATCGCCGAGGACGAACTGGCCGCGCTGGACGCGATGGCGATCAGCGGCGCACCCGAGATTCCCCGGCTGCGCCGTTCGCTGCTGCTGATCGCGGGGGCGATCGGCTCGGTCAGCGCACTGGCCTCCGCGCTCAGGGACGTACGCGTCGCCGTGGACCTCTTCGGCGAGCCGCCGCGCCCCTGACGTACGACGCCCCCGGATCAGCGGCGGATCAGCCGGCGGGCCGTCGCCGCCGCGACCGCCGAGGTACGGGAGTCCACGCCCAGCTTCGCGTAGATGTGCACCAGGTGGGACTTCACCGTCGCCTGGCTGAGAAAGAGCCTCTTGCTGATCTGCAGGTTCGACAGGCCCTCGCCGACCAGCTGCAGGACTTCCAGCTCACGCTTGGTCAGGGCCTGCCCCGGGGTCCGCATGCGGTCCATCAGCCGGTGCGCGACGGCCGGCGCGAGCGCCGAGCGGCCGGTCGCGGCGGTGCGCACCGCCGCCGCCAGCTCCTCCGGCGGGGCGTCCTTCAGCAGATAGCCGGCGGCGCCCGCTTCGACCGCGGCCAGGATGTCCGCGTCCGAGTCGTACGTGGTGAGGATCAGGACGCGGGGTGCGCCCGCCTCCGCCGTGATGGCCGCGGTGGCCCGGGAGCCGTGCATTCCCGCGCCGAACTGCAGATCCATGAGGACGACGTCGAACTCCCCGGTCGCGGCGAGCGCGACGGCCCGTTCGGCGGTGGCCGCCTCGGCGATCACGCGGAAGTCGGGTTCGGCGTCCAGAACGGCCCGCAGCCCCGCCCGCACCACCGGGTGGTCGTCGGCGAGCAGCAGCCTGATCGGGGCGGGGGCGGGGGGTGTCATGCGGCGTCCAGTCCTGTCCGGCCGTCGGGGAGGGGGAGCGGGAGGGTGAGGGCGACGGCCGTGCCCTGACCGGGCGCCGACTCGACACTGAGCGTGCCGCCCAGCGAACGGGCCCGGGAACGCATCGCGGGGAGCCCGAAGCCGCCGGTACGGGTGTCCGCGGCGACCGGCCCACCGCCCCCCGGGGCGAAACCGAGACCGTCGTCGACGACATCCAGGGAAACCGACGTGTCCATGAAGCTGAGTGTGATCTCCGCACGCCGCGCCTCCGCGTGCCGCACCGTGTTGGCCAGCGCCGACTGGGCGATGCGCAACAACGCCACCTCGTACGGGGTGGGCAGCTCCACCGGTGAGCCGCTGACCGCGAACCGCACGGTGAGGCCGGGGCCCGTGGTGCGGGCCGAGAGGCGTTCCAGGGCGGCCGCCAGGGAGCCGTTCTCCAGGTCGGGCGGGGACAGGGCGCGGACGAAGCGGCGGGCCTCGGCGAGGTTGTCCTGCGCGGCCTCGCGGGCCCGGCGCACGTGCGCGGTGGCGGGAGCACCGGTGGGCAGGGCGCGTTCGGCGGCGCGCAGCAGCAACTGGATGCTGGACAGGCCCTGTGCCAGGGTGTCGTGGATCTCGCGGGCCAGCCGCTCGCGTTCGGCGAGCGTGCCGGCCGTACGTTCCGCCTCGGCCAGCTCCGCCCGGGTCGACATCAGCTCCTCGATGAGCTCGCGGCGCCGTTCGCTCTCCCGGAACAGCGCCTGGTACCCGAGGACCGTCGCGACCGCGACCGCCGCGCCGAGCAGCGGGCCGATGAAGGCACCGGGCGTGATGGCCCGGCCGTGCAGGACGAAGGCGGCGATGGCGGCGGCGGCGGTGACCGCGACGGCCGGCAGGGCCCAGCGCGTCGGCAGCAGATGCAACTGGAGGAAGTAGAGCGGGAAGGCCACCCACAGGGCCTCGGGCGACAGGACGAGCAGCACCAGCCAGACGGCGCCCAGCAGTGCCAGCCACAGGGCGGCGGCGCGGTTGTGCGGCTGGACGGCGGGGGCGAGCGCGCCCGCCGCGTACGCCCCCGCCATCACACAGGCGACCACGGTGACGGCGGTGGCGTGCGGTGCGCTGTCGCCGACGGCCCGTACCGCCGCGAGCGCGAGCAGTCCCACCAGCAGCGCGTGCAGACAGATCCGCAGCGCGGCGGCGACGGGGGGATGGGTACGGGAATCCATGATTCGTCCAGCGTAGACGGGTGGTGCCCGCTTCCGGTCAATCGAAAGGTTGATGCCGGGCCCCACCGCCGAGCGATGTTTCCGGAGGTCCGCGTGGCCAGGCTGGAGGCATGTTCGTTGCATGGAGAGATCTCCGGTTCGCCAAGGGCCGGTTCGCGCTCATGGGCTCGGTCGTGGTGCTGATCACGCTGCTCGTGGGTCTGCTGTCCGGTCTCACGGCCGGTCTGGCCCGGGAGAACACCTCGGCCGTCACGGGGCTGAACGCCGACCACCTCGCGTTCGCCGCCCCGCCCGACGGCCGGTCGGTGTCCTTCACCGATTCGACCGTCGAGGAGAAAGCCTGGCGGAGCTGGGCGAAGCAGCCCGGCGTGCGGGACGCGGAGCCGCTCGGCATCCGTACGCTCAACGCCGCCGCTGTCGAGGGGGAGCGCACGGCCGCGGTCTCGGCGTTCGGTGTTCAGCCGGGCGGGCGCCTGGCCCCCGTCGGGGGAGCGCCGGTCGGCGCGGGGAAGGTGGTGCTGTCCGAACAGGCCGCCGACGACCTGGATGCCGGGGCCGGGGACCGGCTGCGGCTCGGCGGCACCGAGGTCACCGTCGCTTCGGTCGCGGCAGACGCCTCGTACAGCCATACGCCGGTCGTGTGGACCTCGCTCGACGACTGGCAACGATTCGGGGCCGACGGCGGCCCGGCGCGGCACGCCACGGTGATCGCCCTGACCACCACCGACGGCGCCGATGTCGCCGCGGGCGACAGGGCGGCGGGCACCCGCACGCTCTCCCTCCCGGACTCCCTCACCGCGATCGGCTCCTACCAGGCCGAGAACAGCTCGCTCCAGCTGATGCGCGGCTTCCTCTTCGCCATTTCGGCCCTGGTCATCGGCGCGTTCTTCACCGTCTGGACGATCCAGCGCAGCGGTGATGTCGCCGTCCTCAAGGCACTCGGCGCCTCCACCCCGTATCTGCTGCGCGACGCACTCGGGCAGGCCGTCGTGATGCTCGCCGTCGGCACGGGGGTGGGCACCGCGCTGGCCTCGGGCGCCGGTGCGGTGATCAGCGGCGGCGCCGTGCCGTTCGTCCTCGACGCGGCGACCGTCCTGGTCCCGGCTGCCGTGATGATCGTCCTCGGCGCCGTCGGGGCGGCCCTGTCCATCCGGCGGATCACCGCCGTCGACCCGCTCACCGCACTCGGGAGTGCCCGATGACCCTCACCCTCGCCGACGTCACCCTCACCTATCCCGACGGCGACGGCCGGCTCACCGCGCTGGACCGGGTCTCGCTGGAGGTGCCCGCCGGTTCGCTCACCGCGGTCGTCGGGCCGTCCGGCTCCGGCAAGTCCAGCCTGCTGGCGGTGGCCGCGACCCTGGTCACCCCCGACGAGGGCCGGGTCGTCGTCGCCGGCAGGGACACCGCGGGGCTCGGCCGTGCGGAGAAGGCCGAGCTGCGGCGCGAACGCGTCGGGATCGTCTTCCAGCAGCCCAACCTGCTGCCGTCCCTCACCGCGGCCGAACAGCTTCAGGTGATGACCCATCTGTCGGGCGGCGCCGTGCGCGGCGCCCGCGGCCGGGCGCTGGAGCTGCTGGAGGCGGTCGGCCTCGCGGACAAGGCCGGCCGCAGGCCCCATCAGCTGTCGGGCGGACAGCGCCAGCGGGTCAACATCGCGCGGGCGCTGATGAATGATCCGGCGGTGCTGCTCGTCGACGAACCGACCAGCGCGCTTGACCACGAGCGCGGGGCGGCCGTCCTCGACCTGCTGGTCGCACTGACCCGGCAGCGGTCGACGGCGACGGTGATGGTCACGCACGACCGGGCCCATCTGGAGCGCGCGGACCGCACGGTCATGATGGACGACGGCCGTCTGACGGTCCCCGCACCGGCCTGAGGCGGTCGGGGCCCCGGCGGCACGGGGCCCCGACGCCTCAGCCGGTGGAACCGCTGCTGGCCAGCGCGTCGGACAGCTCTCTCGCGGCCTGCTGCAGGATCGGTACGATCCGCTCCGTCGCCGCCTCCGTCACCCGGCCCGCCGGGCCCGAGATCGAAATCGCGGCCGAGGTGGGCGAGTCGGGAACGGAGACCGCCAGGCAGCGCACCCCGACCTCCTGCTCGTTGTCGTCGATCGCGTAGCCGACCCTGCGGACCTGCTCCAGCGCGTCGAGGAAGTCGTCCGGGGTGGTGATCGTCTTCTCGGTGGCGGCCGGCATTCCGGTACGGGCGAGCAGCGCCCGGACCTCCTCCGGGGGCGTGTGCGCCAGCAGCGCCTTGCCGACGCCCGTGGAGTGGGGGAGCACCCGGCGGCCCACCTCGGTGAACATGCGCATCGAGTGCTTGGACGGCACCTGCGCCACGTACACGATCTCGTCGCCGTCGAGCAGCGCCATGTTCGCGGTCTCGCCGGTCTCCTCGACCAGGCGCGCGAGGTACGGGCGGGCCCAGGTGCCGAGCAGCCGGGAGGCGGACTCGCCGAGCCGGATCAGCCGCGGGCCGAGCGCGTAGCGGCGGTTCGGCTGCTGGCGCACGTACCCGCAGACCACCAGCGTGCGCATCAGGCGGTGGATGGTGGGCAGCGGAAGCCCGCTGCTCGCGGAGAGTTCACTCAGCCCGACCTCGCCCCCGGCATCCGCCATCCGCTCCAGCAGATCGAAGGCGCGCTCAAGGGACTGGACACCACCACTGGACGCGGCGGGCTTGGAGTCGGATGTGCTGGCGTGGGACGGCGGCACGTCAACGGTCCTTTCGAGGCGTAAGGGCAAGTCAGCAGAGTACCGGGCGCTTTCCGATCGGCCCACTGCTCAGGGTGCGGCGTCCTGGCCGGTCAGAGCCCCTTTGTCCCGGTGTCCGCAGTCGGCGGGCCGGTTCCGCGGTGCCGCACTGGTCCCATGTTACGTTCCGCTCTTCGAAATTCGTCTTTTACTTTGTGGAAACCTCCAGTCGTGGGTGCGGGTGGTCCGGCGGGCGCCCGGCGAGGAGAGTGGGGTCTTGACGGGCCTGAATCCCGAGTGAAGACTCCTTCAACAGTTCGTTGAATCTGTCAGCGGCCGAAAGTCCGAAGTGAGGAGCACGGGTGTCCGGTGCGGACGTGAAGCTGGTACTGCGCTCGACGCGTGTCGCCACCCCGGACGGGACGCGCCCCGCAGCGGTCGCGGTCGCCGACGGGAGAATCGGTGCCGTCCTGCCGTACGGCACCGAGGTGCCGCCCGGCGCCAGGCTGGAGGACTTCGGTGACGACGTCCTGCTGCCCGGACTCGTCGACACCCATGTCCATGTGAACGACCCCGGCCGCACCGCGTGGGAAGGCTTCCACACCGCCACCCGCGCCGCGGCGGCGGGCGGCATCACGACCCTGCTCGACATGCCGCTCAACTCCCTCCCGCCGACCACCACCGTCGGTCATCTGCGCACCAAGCAGCAGGTGGCAGCCCCCAAGGCGCACATCGATACCGGATTCTGGGGCGGGGCGGTCCCGTCCAACGTCAAGGACCTGCGTCCGCTGCACGAGGCCGGGGTCTTCGGTTTCAAGTGCTTCCTGTCGCCCTCCGGTGTCGACGAGTTCCCGGAACTCGACCAGGAGCAGCTGGCCCGGTCCATGGCCGAGATCGCCGGCTTCGGCGGGCTGCTGATCGTGCATGCCGAGGACCCGCGCCACCTGGCCTCCGCCCCCCAGCGCCGCGGACCCGCGTACGCCGACTTTCTCGCCTCCCGGCCCCGGGACGCCGAGAACACCGCGATCGAGGGACTCATCGCGCACGCCAGGCGGCTGAACGCCCGGATCCATGTGCTGCACCTGTCCTCCGGCGATGCGCTGCCGATGATCGCCGCGGCCAGGCGCGAGGGTGTACGGGTCACCGTCGAGTCCTGTCCGCACTTCCTCACCCTCACCGCCGAGGAAGTCCCGGACGGCGCCACGGAGTTCAAGTGCTGCCCGCCGATCCGGGAGGCCGCCAACCAGGACGCGCTGTGGGACGGCCTGGCCGACGGGACGATCGACTGCATCGTCTCCGACCACTCGCCGTGCACCGCCGACCTCAAGACGCCGGACTTCGCCACCGCCTGGGGCGGCATCTCCTCCCTCCAGCTGGGCCTGCCCGTCATCTGGACCGAGGCCCGCAAGCGCGGCCACTCACTCGACGACGTCGTCCGCTGGATGTCGGCCGCCCCCGCCGAACTGGCCGGGCTGGCCCGCAAGGGGGCCATCGAGGCCGGCCGCGACGCCGACTTCGCCGTCCTCGCCCCCGACGAGACCTTCACCGTCGACCCCGCCGGACTCTTCCACCGCAACCAGGTCACCGCCTACGCCGGCCGGACCCTGCACGGCGTCGTGAAGTCGACCTGGCTCCGCGGGCAGCGGATCGCGTCGGACGGCACCGTCGGCGAACCCACCGGCCGCCTCCTCGAAAGGAACCACTGACCATGACGGCGACAGCCCGCTTCACCGGCGACGCGAACCCGTACGGCGGCGGCGACCCGTACGCCGACTACCGCACCGCCGATCTCCCCTTCACCGACCTCGTCGACCTGGCCGACCGGCGCCTCGGCGCGGGGGTGATCGCCGCCAACGACGAGTTCTTCGCCGAGCGCGAGAACCTGCTGAAGCCGGAACCCGCCGAGTTCGACCCCGAGCGCTTCGGCCACAAGGGCAAGATCATGGACGGCTGGGAGACCCGGCGCCGCCGCGGTGCGGGCGCCGACCGGCCGCACCCGGCGGACGAGGACCACGACTGGGCGCTGGTACGCCTCGGCGCGCCCGGAGTCGTACGCGGCATCGTCGTCGACACCGCGCACTTTCGCGGCAACTACCCGCAGGCGGTCTCCGTCGAGGCGGCCTGCGTCCCCGGCTCCCCGTCGCCCGAGGAGCTCCTCGCGCCCGGGGTGAAGTGGACGACGCTGGTACCGCGTACGGCAGTCGGCGGACACGCGGCCAACGGATTCGTCGTCGCGGCCGAACAGCGCGTCACCCATCTGCGGGTCAACCAGCATCCCGACGGCGGGATAGCCCGGCTCCGGGTGTACGGCGAGGTCGCCCCCGACCCGGTCTGGCTGGCCGCGCTCGGCACCTTCGATCTGGTCGCCCTGGAGAACGGCGGCACGGTCGAGGACGCCTCCGACCGCTTCTACTCCCCGGCCACCCACACCATCCAGCCAGGCAGGTCCCGCAAGATGGACGACGGCTGGGAGACCCGGCGCCGGCGCGACAGGGGAAACGACTGGATCCGCTACCGGCTGGTCGAACAGGCGGAGATCCGGGCCGTCGAGATCGACACCGCGTATCTGAAGGGCAACTCGGCGGGCTGGGCGAGCCTTTCCGCCCGCGACGGGGACGGCGGCGACTGGACCGAGGTGCTGCCCCGGACCCGGCTGCAGCCCGACACGAACCACCGCTTCGTCCTGCCGGACGCGGTGCGGGCCACGCACGTCCGGATCGACATCTTCCCGGACGGTGGCATCTCCCGGCTGCGGCTGTTCGGGTCACCGACCGAGGAGGGGGCCGTGCGACTGGCCGCGCGCCACCGCGAGCGGGCCGGATAGCTTCCCCGTCCGCCCGCGTGCCGGACGGGCCGGTGCCCGACCCGTCCGGCACCGTCCGGGTGTGCCCGATGAGTCCGTGTCCGGGGCTTGTGCGACCCTGGACGCATGATCTTCATCGCCGTCAAATTCACCGTTCGCAGTGCCGAGCGTGACAACTGGCTGCCGGCCGTCGAGCCCTTCACGCTCGCGACCCGGAAGGAGCCGGGCAATGTGTTCTTCGAGTGGTCGTACAGCGTCGAGAACCCCGACGAGTTCGTCCTGCTGGAGGCCTTCGCCTCCCCCGAGGCCGGCGAGGCCCATGTGAAGTCGGAGCACTTCGCGGCGGCGATGGACCTGATGGCGGATCTCGTCGCCGAGACCCCGCAGATCATCAACGTCGAGGTGCCGGGCGAGGGCTGGTCCCGGATGGCGGAGGTCACCCCGCGCTCGCGGTGACGCGCCCGCCGATGTGCCCGCGCATGCCCGCGCCGGGCGCATCGGCGCGGCGGCCCTCTCAGAACTCCTCGTGGACCTCGGGATCGCCGCCGAACCGCCGCTGCGGCCCGGCCGAGATGCGGGCCAGCTCGTCCGGCGTCAGTTCGAACCCGAACAGGTCGAGGTTCTCGCGCTGCCGTCCCGGATCGGCCGACTTCGGGATCGGTACGGCACCGAGCTGGGTGTGCCAGCGCAGCACGGCCTGCCCCGGCGTCACACCGTGCGCCTCCGCAATGGCGACCAGCTCCGGGTCGGCCAGCACCTTCCGGCCCCGGGCGAGCGGGCTCCAGCTCTCCGTGACGATGCCCTTGGCGGCGTGCACGGAGCGCAGTTCTTCCTGCGGGAGGCGCGGATGCATCTCGATCTGGTTGACGGCGGGCAGCACCCCCGTCTCCCGCTCCAGCCGGTCGATCTGGGCCGCGGTGAAGTTGGAGACGCCGACCGAACGCACGAGACCGTCCTCGCGGAGCCGGATCAGCGCCTTCCAGGTGTCGACGTACAGATCGAGCCGGGGCAACGGCCAGTGGATGAGATACAGGTCCACGTACTCCAGCCCGAGATTGCGCCGCGACTCCTGGAACGACGCCAGCGCCGGCTCATAGCCGTGATGCCGGCCCGGGACCTTGGTCGTGACGAAGACCTCCTCCCTCGGCACGCCGCTGCGGGCGATCCCGCGCCCGGTACCTGCCTCGTTGCCGTAGTTCAGGGCGGTGTCGACGAGCCGGTAGCCCATGCCCAGGGCTCCGGCGACGGCCTTCTCCGCCGCGTTGTCGTCCAGCGGCCAGGTGCCGAGTCCGACGGCGGGGATGGCGCGGCCGTCGTCGAGAGGGAGGACCGGGGTCGCGGTCATGATCTTCCTTTCCGTCCGGAGCCTTCCCGACCAGGCTAGGGCGGACCGGCACGGGGCGCCGTCCGGCGGTTGCCGGTGCGACGCCGTCCGGGAAGCCCCTCGCCGGGCCGACCCGGTTCGACCCGGGCCGGGCCGAGCTGGTTCGAAGCCGTTCGGCGGGCCGTTCGCGGAGCAGGATCAGGCCGTGTGGCCGCCGTCCACCGCCAACTCCGCACCCGTGATGAACGCCGCCTCGCCACTCGCCAGGTAGGCGATCAGGGAAGCCACTTCCTCCGGCGTGCCGAACCGGTCCAGCGCGGTCGCGGAGCGCTGTCCGGCGGCGAACGGGCCGTCGGCCGGGTTGAGGTCCGTGTCGACGGGGCCGGGCTGGACCAGGTTGACCGTGATGCCGCGCGGGCCGAGCTCGCGTGCGAGCGCCTTGGTGAGGCCGGACAGCGCCGATTTGCTCATCGTGTAGAGAGTGGAGCCGGGGCCGCCCGCGTGACGGCTCAGCGCCGTGCCGAGCGAGATGATGCGGCCACCGTGTCCCATCAGCTCCGCCGCCGCGCGGCAGGCCAGGAAGACCGCCCGCACGTTGATCGCGAGCACCCGGTCGGCATCGTCCGGGGTGAGGGTCCCGATGGGGCCAAGGACGCCGATGCCGGCGTTGTTGACCAGGACGTCGAGCCGGCCGAGCACGTCCGCCGCACGGTGCACGGCCGCCGGGGCGGCGTCCCGGTCCGCCGAGTCGGCGCGCAGGGCGATGCCGCGACGGCCGTACGACCGGATCTTCTGGACGACCGTCCGGGCGCCGTCCTCGTCCCGCACGTACGTCAGCGCCACATCGGCGCCGTCCCGGGCCAGCCGCAGGGCGGTCGCGGCACCGATGCCCCGGCTGCCGCCGGTGACGAGGGCGGTCCTGGCCGTGCCGGGGGCCGTGGTCGTGCTGTTCGTGGTCATGAAGGGTCTCCTGGTCCGTGGTTCCGGTCGGGCGTGTCCGGGGACGCGGCGCCGGGTCCTGCGACGCCCGTGTCCTCCGGCACGGACAAGGAAAGATCTTCCGGGCGGCGGAAACCGGCGGGAATCGGACGGCTAATCCGGTGCGGTCGCGAGCGGGGTCCCGCCGGGTCGGCCGACGGGAGCCGGACGGCAGCGACGGCGGCTCGGGCGGAGGGGCTCGGCGGGTGGCCGATTCCACCGGTGGGTGAACGGCACGGCAGCCGCCGCGGGTGTTCCCGGGGCCGGTACCCGCCCGGTACGTTGATCGTTCCGCGTGTGAGCCGTCGAGGTCTCCACAGCGTGCCCGCAACCGTTTCCCCCGCCTGCCGGGGGGAACCCGCCGTGGAGAACCAGGAGAACCCGCCAGGTGTCCTCGATCGCCGTGCCCGCCCTCGCCCCGCCCCGCCGGGCCTGGCTCACCGATCTGCCCGTGCTGCTCGTGGCCGTCGTCTGGGGTTCCAGCTACCTCGCGGCCAAGGGCAGCACCACCGCGCAGACCGTCGTCGCCGTCCTCGTGCTGCGCTTCGCCGTGGTGCTGCCCGTGCTGGTCGTGGCCGGCCGGCGCAGGCTGCGGGCGCTTCGCGCGGCGCAGTGGCGGGGGGCCGGTCTGCTGGGGCTGGTCCTCAGCGGGATCTTCCTGGTGGAGACGTACGGCGTCGTGCACACATCGGCGACCAACGCCGGGCTCATCATCAGCCTCACCATGATCTTCACCCCGCTCGTCGAGGCGGCGGTGACCCGGGTCCGGCCGCCCGGTGCCTTCCTCGCCGCCGCCGGGCTCTCGGTGGCCGGTGTGGTGCTGCTGACCCAGGGCGGCGGGTTCACCAGTCCGTCGGCGGGCGACCTGCTGATGCTGGTGGCCGCGCTCGCCCGCACCGCACACGTGATGCTGATGTCCCGCATCAAGTCGGTCCAGGGAGCGGACTCGCTGTCGCTGACGACGATTCAGCTCGGCAGCGCGGTCGCCGTCTTCGCGGTGCTCGCCGCCGTACCCGGCACCGGGGACGCGCCGTGGACGGTGGCCGCCGGGTTCGGACTCCCGGAATGGGGCGGGCTGCTCTTCCTCTCCGTCTTCTGCACGCTCTTCGCCTTCTTCGTACAGATGTGGTCGGTGCGCCGCACCTCGCCGTCCCGGGTCAGCCTGCTGCTCGGTACGGAACCGCTGTGGGCCGCCGCCGTGGGCATCGCCATCGGCGGTGAGCGACTCGGCGTCCTCGGCGCGGTGGGTGCCCTGCTGGTGCTCGCCGGTACCGGCTGGGGCCGGCGGGCGGTGGCTCCGGCTACTCCTTGAGCCGGTCGGCGGCGACCATCACCGCCACCCCCGTCACGACCAGCACGATGTCGACGAAGGTCGCGTGCGGGCCGATGAAGTCCAGCCGCCGCACCACCGTCCAGAACCGGAACCACCCTGTCCATTCGTTGAGGAGTCCGGCGACCCCCTGGGCGAAGACGAGGAAACCGGCCGACTCGCAGAGTTTCTTCATGGCGAGAGCCTCGCGGGCGCCGCCCCACCACCGCGTCGGCCACCGGCACTGCGGGGCTCGGCCGAAAGTCTCGCGTCGCGCGACTTTGGTCGCTCGCCGCGCCCGGACGGTCGGGTCACCTGCCTGACCTGGGTAGTTTTGTCGTATGACGCGTACGGAGTACCGCTGGCTGCTGCCCTCGGCGATGGCCGACCCCGAGCTGCCCGGCGACCAGGGCGGCCGCGCGCGACGCACCGTGCGGGACTGGGTCGTCGACCTCACCGCCTTCCTCTGCGCGGCCGGAATCGGCCTGCTCACCGCGGCGGCGATCGACGCGGGCCACACCACGCCCGAAGGCGTCGTCTTCATCGACTGCCTGGTGGGCGCCGCGGCCTGCTGCGCCCTGTGGGTGCGGCGGCGCTGGCCGGTCGGTGTCGCGGTGGGCCTGACCCTGCTCTCCACCGTCGAACCGGTCGCCGCCGGAGCCGTGCTCGTGGCCCTGTTCAGCGTGGCCGTGCACCGCCCGTTCCGGCCGGTGGCGGCCATCGGGGTACTCGCCCTGCTCGTCGCGCCGGTGCAGCCGTATCTGCGCCCCGATCCGAACACCTCGTTCGTCGGGTCGACGATCATCGGCGTGCTGCTGTCCCTGCTGGTGCTCAGCTGGGGCATGGTCGTACGGTCCAGGCGCCAGCTCGTCGTCACCCTGCGCGAGCGGGCCCGCCGGGCCGAGACCGAGGCGGAGCTCCGGGCCGAGCAGGCCCAGCGGCTGGCCCGCGAGGCCATCGCCCGGGAGATGCACGACGTGCTGGCCCACCGGCTGACCCTTCTCAGCGTCCACGCGGGCGCCCTCGAATTCCGTCCCGACGCACCCCCGGCCGAGGTGGCGCGCGCCGCCGGGGTCATCCGGGACAGCGCGCACGAGGCGCTTCAGGACCTCCGGGAGATCATCGGAGTCCTGCGCAGCCCGAGCGAGAGCGACGGCAACCGGCCGCAGCCCACTCTGGCCACCCTGGACTCGTTGATCGCCGAGTCCCGGCTGGCCGGTATGGACGTCGCTCTCGACAACCGCATCGCCGACCCCGCCACGGCCCCCGCGGCCACCGGCCGCACGGTCTACCGCATCGCGCAGGAGGGCCTGACCAACGCCCGCAAACACGCACCCGGTGCCGAGGTCTCGGTCACGGTCGCCGGCGGACCGGGCGACGGCCTCACCATCGAGGTGCTCAATCCGGCGCCGACCGCACCGTTCGAGCGGGTCCCCGGCTCGGGCCAGGGGCTCATCGGCCTCACCGAGCGCGCCACTCTGGCGGGCGGCCGCCTCGACCACGGGTCGGAACCGGGCGGAGGATTCGGCATCCGGGCCTGGCTGCCGTGGCCGCTCTGACCGCCATGGACGGCCGTGGCCGCGAGGCCCGCCACGGACGTTCGGTCCGCCACGGACCTGCGGCCCGTCCTGCCGTGGCCGCCGTGTCGGCCGAGGCCGGGGCCGACGGGCGTTCACGGGCGGGCGCGACGGTCTCCGGCGCGCCGGGTCTCCGGCCCTGGCTACGGTTGTCGTCATGACCAACTCGACCGCCATGGACCCCGTGGCGCAGCCCGTCCGGCTGCTCATCGTCGACGACGACCCGCTCGTACGGGCCGGGCTCGCGCTCATGCTCGGCGGCGCAGACGACATCGACATCGTGGGGGAGGGGGCCGACGGCACCGAGGTGGCGGATCTCGTCGACCGGCTCCGCCCCGATGTGGTGCTGATGGACATCCGGATGCCGGCCATGGACGGGCTGACCGCGACCGAGGCCCTGCGTACCCGCCCCCACGCTCCGGAGGTCATCGTCCTGACGACCTTCCACGCCGACGAGCAGGTGCTCCGGGCCATCCGCGCCGGAGCGGCCGGATTTGTCCTGAAGGACACCCCTCCGGCGCAGATCGTCGACTCGGTGCGGCGGGTGGCGGCCGGCGATCCGGTGCTCTCGCCGGCGGTGACCCGCCGGCTCATGGCCCGCGCCGCCGGGACCCGGCCGGGGAGCGGCCACGACGACCGGGCCGGCCGGGCACGGCGGCGGATCGCCGCACTGGCCGAGCGGGAACGCGAGGTCGCCGTCGCCGTCGCCCATGGCTGTTCCAACGCCGAGATCGCCGCGGCGCTCCATCTCAGCGTGGCGACCGTGAAGACGCACGTGTCCCGGATCCTGGCCAAGTTCGATTTCAACAACCGTGTCCAGATCGCGCTGTTGGTGCACGACGCGGGCCTGCTCGACGACGACGGTCCGGAAACCGGCGGCATAGGCTGAGCCGGTCGATCCGAGACGATCGAGCCGTTCAGACCGGGAGGGGCGATCCCATGTCCGATGCCAGTGGCTGTGTCGATGTCGATCTGCGCGGGGTCGAGGACTTCACCGCGGATCCCTATCCGTACTACGCGAAGCTGCGGGCCGCGGGCCCCGTGCACACCGTCCGCACCGACGACATCGAGCGGGCCTGGCTCGTGGTGGGGTACGACGAGGCCCGCGCGGCCCTCGCCGATCAGCGGCTCGGCAAGGACTGGCGCGGGCTGCCCGGCGCGCCCGTCGAGAGCTCCCCGATCTTCGCCAACATGCTGGAGCTCGACGCGCCGCACCACACCCGGCTGCGCAAACTCGTCGCCCGGGAGTTCACCGCCCGCCGGGTCGAGGCCCTGCGTCCGCGCGTCCAGCAGATCACCGACGAACTCCTCGACGCGATGGTGCCGTCGGGGCGTGCCGATCTCGTCGACGCGCTGGCCTTCCCCCTGCCCATGACCGTCATCTGCGAACTGATCGGTGTGCCGGACCTGGACCGTGAGCTGTTCCGCCGGCTGTCGAACGGCGTCATCCATCCGGCCACGCCGCAGGAGGAGGCCGAGACGGTGGCCGCCATGGGGCGGTACCTCGGCGAGCTCATCGAGGACAAACGGCGCTCACCGGGTGAGGACCTGATGAGCGCGCTGGTCAGGGCGCGGGACGAGGAGGGGGACGGCCTGTCGCCCGACGAACTCGTGGGCATGGCGTTCCTGCTGCTCGTCGCGGGCCACGAGACCACGGTCAACCTGATCTCCAACGGGGTACGCGCACTGCTCGGACACCCGGACCAACTGGCCGCACTCCGCGCCGACCCCGGCCTGATGGACGGCGCCGTCGAGGAGATGCTGCGCTACGAGGGCCCGGTGGAGACCGCCACGTTCCGCTTCCCCCGCGAGCAGATCGAGATCGGGGGCCGGGTCATCCCGGCGGGCGAGCCGGTCCTGGTCTCCCTGGCGGGTGCCGACCACGACCACGGCCGCTACCCTCGGCCGGACACCTTCGACATCCGCCGCGACACCCAGGGGCACCTGGCCTTCGGGCACGGCAGCCACTTCTGCATGGGTGCCCCGCTGGCCCGGATGGAGGGCCGGATCGCGATCCGTACGCTGCTGGAGCGGTGCCCCGGCCTCGTACTGGACGCGGACGAGGGCGAGTTCGACTGGATCCCCGGGCTGCTGATCCGGGGGGTGCGCCGACTGCCCGTCCGCTGGTGAGGTAAGAACCTCTGTCATGACCGGACTTGACTTGCAGATGGCACAGAAGGTTCTCGACAGCCAGCCGTTCAGCGGCCTCGTCGGGGCGCGGATCACCGCCTTCGGGGGCGGCGCGGCCACCCTCGAAGTGGACATCCGGCAGGAACTCCAGCAGCAGAACGGTTTTCTGCACGGTGGAGTCCTGGCCTACGCCGCCGACAACTCGATCACCTTCGCCGCCGGGACGACGCTCGGCCCCGCCGTGCTGACCGGCGGCTTCTCCATCCAGTACGTGCGGCCCGCCACCGGCCGCACACTCGTCGCCCGCGCCGAGGTGGTGCACACCGGCCGCCGCCAGGCCGTGGTCCGCTGCGAGCTGTTCGCCGCGGGCGACGACGGGGCCGAGACGCTCTGCGCGGTCGCGCAGGGCACCGTACTGTCCGCCACGTCGTCCTCCTGAGCCGTCCGGCTCGCCGCCGGTCACGAGGCGGGGCGGGCCGGTTCCACCGGACGGGCGGCGCCCGCGGCGACCTCCGCGATCTCCACGGGGCGCCGCTCCCGGCGGGACACCTCGCACGCCTCCGCGACCAGCAGCGCGTACCAGGCCTCCCGGCCGTCGCACGGATTGGGCAGCTCGCCCCGCACCACCCGTACGAACGCGTCCAGTTCCGCCTCGTACGCCGGGGCGAACCGTTCCAGGAAGCCCGGCCAGGGGCTGCGCGGCGCGGCGGGGCCCCGCGGCTCGGCCGAGGTGACCGGCGTACGGTCGTCCAGGCCGACCGTGATCTGGCCGAGCTCGCCCGCCAGTTCCATCCGTACGTCGTAACCGGCGCCGTTGCAGCGGGTGGCCGTCGCCGTGGCCAGGGTGCCGTCGTCGAGGGTCAGCAGAGCCGCCGCCGTGTCGACGTCGCCGGCCGCCCGGAACATCTCGGGCCCGGCGTCCGATCCGGTGGCGTACACCTCGGTCACCTCACGGCCCGTCACCCATCGCAGCATGTCGAAGTCATGGACCAGACAGTCCCGGTACAGCCCCCCGGAGAGCGGCAGATACGCGGCGGGCGGCGGCGCCGGGTCCATCGTCATCGCCCGCACGGTGTGCAGCCGGCCCAGCGCCCCCGCCCGCACGGCGGCGCGCGCCGCCCCGTACCCGGCGTCGAACCTGCGCATGAAGCCCAGCTGGAGGACGCTTCCGGCCTCCTCGACCTCGCGCAGCGCGCTCAGCGTCCCCGGCAGGTCCAGGGCGATCGGCTTCTCGCAGAACGCGGGCAGTCCCGCCCGCGCGGCCTGCCCGATCAGCTCCGCGTGCGCCGACGTGGCCGAGGCGATCACCACGGCGTCCACCCCCGAGCCGAACACCTCGGCGGCGCTGTCCGCGGCCGTCGCGCCGATGCGGCCGGCGACCCCGGCCGCCCGCGCCCGGTCGGTGTCCGCCACCACCAGCACGTCCACCTCGGGATGGCGGGCCAGTACGGCCGCGTGGAAGGAACCGATCCGGCCGGTGCCGATGAGTCCGATGCGCATGGACCCAACGTGCCGCCCCCCGGCTGCGCTGTCAACCATATGTCCTGACAAGGTGCGGCTTGTTCGGTGTTCATGCTGTCCGGACAACAGAACGACCTGACTACCGGAGTTTCTGACCCGAGGGATACCCTCCACGCGTGCCCAAACCCACCACCGACCCCGTCGCACTCGAACTCGGTGTGGACCGCACCAGCCCGGTTCCCCTGTACTACCAGCTGGCCCAGCAACTGGAAGCGGCCATCGAGCAGGGCCGACTCGCCCCCGGCAGCCTCCTCGGCAACGAGATCGAACTCGCGGCCCGGCTCGGCCTCTCCCGGCCCACCGTCCGCCAGGCCATCCAGTCACTGGTCGACAAGGGCCTGATGGTCCGACGCCGCGGCGTCGGCACCCAGATCGTGCACAGCCGGGTCCGGCGCCCGCTCGAACTGAGCAGCCTGTACGACGACCTGGAGGCGGCGGGCGGGCACCCCACGACCCGCGTGCTGCGCAACACCGTCGAGCCCGCCGGTGCCGAGGCCGCCGGCGCCCTCGGCATCGCGGAGGGCACCGACGTCCATCTCGTCGAGCGGCTGCGGTACGCGTACGACGAGCCGCTGGCACTGCTGCGCAACCAGCTGCCCCTCGGGACCGTCGACCCGGACACCGGCCGGCTGGAGACCACCGGCCTGTACCGGATGATGCGCGGCTGCGGCATCACCCTGCACAGCGCCCGCCAGACCGTCGGAGCGCGGCTCGCCACCGCCGAGGAGGCGGCCGTACTCGCCGAGACGGAAGGGGCCGCCCTGCTGACGATGGAGCGCACCGCCTTCGACGACACCGGGCGCGCGGTCGAGTTCGGCTCCCACATCTACCGGGCCTCGCGCTACTCCTTCGATTTCCAGCTGCTCGTGCGGTGACGACGGCCGTCCGGCCCCGTTGACGTCTCGTGCGCCCGCCGCTACAACTCCTCCAGTCGCACTCGGGCGGCCGGGAGGGAAGGCGGACCCACGGATGCGTACCCCGCGCACGGCAGCGCCCCGGATCGCCACGGCCGCCATCGGCGGCGGAGAGCCGGTGCCCACGGGCCCGGCGACCATCGCCGCCGCCGGCGCACCGCGGCCGGAGGAATACGCCGCGCGCGGCACCCGGGGACCGTCGCGCGCACCGCCGCGGGCACCCGGCGCCCGCGGCGGTGTGCCGCCCCTGCCGGGCGGCGCCGTCGGCGACTCGGGGATACTTGGCCAGCCGGGCAGGGGACGAATCGTCCCCGGCCCCACCAAAGAGCACAGCGAGCAGCACAAGAAGGGCACGGCGTCGTGGCAAGGGTTCGGACAGGGGTACGTGCGATGGGCGCCGTGCTTGCGGCGGTGCTGGGGGTCTCCCTCGTGGGATGCAGCAGCACCGGCGGCAAGCGGGCGGAGGAGCGCGCGGCCCGGGCTGCCGCCGAGGGCCGGGCCGCGGTGGACACACCCCGGTGGACCTTCGCCATGGTCACCCACTCGGGCGACGGCGACACCTTCTGGGACATCGTCCAGCGGGGCGCCGAGCAGGCGGCCGTCAAGGACAACATCAAGTTCCTGTACTCGCACAACGACGAGGCGCAGCAGCAGGCCCAGCTCGTCCAGGCCGCCATCGACCAGAAGGTCGACGGGCTGATCGTCACGCTCGCCAAGCCCGACGCGATGAAGGACGTCGTCGCCAAGGCCACCAAGGCCGGCATCCCGGTGATCACGGTGAACTCGGGCTCCGCGGAGTCCAAGCAGTTCGGCGCGCTCACCCACATCGGCCAGGACGAGTCCATCGCGGGCGAGGCGGTCGGCGACGAGCTCAACGCACGCGGCCGCAAGAAGGCCCTGTGCATCCTGCACGAGCAGGGCAACGTCGGCCACGAGCAGCGCTGCGCCGGAGCGAAGAAGGCATTCGACGGGCAGATGCAGAACCTGTACGTCGAGGGCACCAACATGCCCGACGTCCAGGCGTCGATCGAGGCCAAGCTCCAGGCCGACAAGAGCATCGACGCGGTCGTCACCCTCGGGGCGCCGTTCGCGGACGCCGCCGTCAAGGCGAAGAAGACCGCGGGCAGCAAGGCCGAGATCGACACCTTCGACCTGAACGCCAAGGTCGCCACCGCCCTCCAGGACAAGAGCCTCGGCTTCGCCGTCGACCAGCAGCCCTACCTCCAGGGATACGAGGCCGTCGACCTGCTCTGGCTCTACCGGTACAACCGCAATGTCCTCGGCGGCGGGCGCCCGGTCCTCACCGGCCCGCAGATCATCACCTCGAAGGACGCCGCCGAGCTGGCGGAGTACACGAAGCGGGGGACCCGATGAGCACCGTCACGGGCCCACCCGCCCCGGCCGCGGCCGACGAGCGGCTGCTGCGCACCTCACCGCTGCGCAGACTGCTCGGCCGCCCCGAGCTCGGTTCGGTGGTCGGCGCCGCGGCCGTCTTCATCTTCTTCTCGATCGTCGCCGACAGCTTCCTGCGCGCCTCCAGCCTCGGTACGGTGCTCTACGCGGCCTCCACCATCGGGATCATGGCCGCGCCGGTGGCGCTGCTGATGATCGGCGGCGAGTTCGACCTCTCCGCCGGTGTGCTCGTCACCAGCTCCGCGCTGATCTCGTCGATGTTCAGCTACCAGATGACGGCCAACGTCTGGGTCGGCGTCTTCGTGTCGCTGCTGGTCACGCTGGCCATCGGGGCGTTCAACGGCTTCATGCTGACCCGGACGAAACTGCCGAGCTTCATCACCACGCTCGGCACGTTCCTGATGCTGACCGGCCTCAATCTGGGCTTCACCAAGCTGATCAGCGGGACGGTGTCGACGAAGTCCATCGGCGACATGGAGGGCTTCGACTCGGCCCGTCGGGTCTTCGCCTCGCAGTGGACCATCGGCGGCGTCGAGTTCAAGGTCACCATCCTGTGGTGGGCCGTGCTCGTCGCGATCGCCACCTGGATCCTGCTGCGCACCCGCTTCGGCAACTGGATCTTCGCGGTCGGCGGCGAGGCCGGCGCGGCCCGTGCGGTCGGCGTCCCGGTGATCCGCACCAAGATCGGGCTCTACCTCGGGGTCGCCTTCGCCGCGTGGGTCTCCGGGCAGCACCTGCTGTTCTCGTACGACGTGGTGCAGTCCGGCGAGGGCGTCGGCAACGAGCTGATCTACATCATCGCGGCCGTCATCGGCGGCTGCCTGATCACCGGCGGCTACGGCTCCGCGATCGGCTCGGCGGTCGGTGCCTTCATCTTCGGCATGACCAGCAAGGGCATCGTGTACGCGGAGTGGAACCCGGACTGGTTCAAGTTCTTCCTCGGAGCCATGCTGCTCCTGGCCACCCTGCTCAACGCATGGGTACGCAAGCGCGCGGAGGCGACGAAATGACGGCCCCCCAGGCACCGGCCGGCCGGGAGACGTCCCCCCGGGCGCTCGTCGAGCTCGACCACGTCAGCAAGTTCTACGGCAACATCAAGGCACTCCAGGACGTCTCGCTGGAGGTCCACGCGGGGGAGATCTCCTGTGTCCTCGGCGACAACGGTGCCGGCAAGTCCACCCTGATCAAGATCATCGCGGGGCTGCACCGGCACGACGCGGGAAGCTTCCTCATCGACGGCGAGGAGACCGCCCTCGCCAATCCGCGCAATGCCCTCGACCGGGGTATCGCCACGGTCTACCAGGACCTTGCCGTCGTCCCCCTCATGCCGGTCTGGCGGAACTTCTTCCTCGGCTCCGAGCCGACCACCGGCGCGGGCCCCTTCAAGCGCCTCGACGTACGGCTGATGCGCGAGACGACCCGCTCCGAGCTGCTGCGCATGGGCATCGACCTGCGCGACGTCGACCAGCCGATCGGTACGCTCTCCGGCGGCGAGCGCCAGTGCGTCGCCATCGCGCGGGCCGTCTACTTCGGCGCCAAGGTCCTCGTCCTGGACGAGCCGACCGCCGCGCTGGGTGTCAAGCAGTCCGGCGTCGTCCTCAAGTACGTCGCGGCCGCCCGTGACGCCGGCCTCGGCGTGGTCCTCATCACGCACAACCCGCACCACGCGTATCTCGTGGGTGACCGGTTCGTCCTGCTCAAGCGGGGCGCCATGTCCGGCAGCCACACCCGGGCGAGCATCACCCTGGACGAGCTGACCCGCCAGATGGCGGGCGGCAGCGAGCTGGAGGAGCTCGGCCACGAGCTGGAGCGGGCCCCGGGACCGACCCACCTGGGCGGCCGCCCGGTCACCGACGACCCGAGCTGACCACGGGCCCGTGCGGGCCCCTGCCAACGGGTCCGCCGACCGCGGTGTCCCGGCAGTGGCAGAATCGAGCTCGACGGGCGCCGTCCGCCGCCGGGAGCACCGCCCCGGTTCCCCCAGACCCCGCAGGGACGATGAGCACGTACCGCGACTTCACACACCGCGGCTCCGCCCGCGCCACCGTCCTGCGGACGGTGGGCACCCGGGAACGGCGCTCGCACCTCACGGCGCCGCGGGTACCCACCGTCGGCATCGACATCGGGGGTACGAAGGTGATGGCGGGTGTCGTCGACGCCGACGGCAACATCCTGGAGCAGCTGCGCACCGAGACGCCGGACAAGTCCAAGAGCCCCAAGGTCGTCGAGGACACCATCGTCGAGCTGGTCCTGGACCTCTCCGACCGGCACGACGTGCACGCCGTGGGCATCGGGGCGGCCGGCTGGGTCGACGCGGACCGCTCCAAGGTGCTGTTCGCCCCGCACCTCGCCTGGCGCGACGAACCGCTGCGCGACGCCCTCGCCTCCCGCCTCGTCGTCCCCGTCATGGTCGACAACGACGCCAACACCGCCGCCTGGGCGGAGTGGCGCTTCGGAGCGGGCCGCGGCGAGGACCACCTCGTCATGATCACGCTCGGTACCGGCATCGGCGGCGCGATCCTGGAGGACGGACAGGTCAAGCGCGGCAAGTACGGGGTCGCCGGTGAGTTCGGCCACATGCAGGTGGTGCCCGGCGGGCACCGCTGCCCGTGTGGGAACCGCGGCTGCTGGGAGCAGTACAGCTCCGGAAACGCCCTCGTCCGCGAGGCCAAGGAACTGGCCGCGGCCGACTCCCCGGTGGCCCACGGCATCATCGAGCGCGTCAAGGGGAACATCCCCGACATCACCGGGCCGCTCATCACCGAACTGGCCCGCGAGGGCGACGCGATGTGCGTCGAGCTCCTCCAGGACATCGGCCAGTGGCTCGGCGTCGGCATCGCCAATCTGGCCGCCGCCCTCGACCCCTCCTGCTTCGTCATCGGAGGCGGTGTCAGCGCCGCCGACGACCTGCTGATCGGCCCCGCCAGGGACGCCTTCAAGCGCCACCTCACCGGCCGCGGCTACCGCCCCGAGGCCCGGATCGCGAAGGCGCAGCTCGGCCCGGAGGCAGGTATGGTCGGCGCCGCCGACCTGGCCAGGCTGGTGGCCCGCAGATTCCGCCGTACCAACCGCCGCCGCGTCGAGCGGTACGAGCGGTACGCGCAGATCTACGACCAGGCCGCGAGCACCATCCGTAACACGCGCAACACTCGCACCTCCTAGGGATCCCCACAGACATGACCGCAGCCGAGCACCCCGTCCTGCCGCGCCAGTCCTCGCCGCCCGACGACGACAGGCCGCCACAGGACCGGCGCCGGATGATCCGCCGCCGTCTGATCACGGCGACCATCATCGTGCTGCTCATCGGCATTCCGGCCGGATACCTGCTGATCTCCGCGGGCCAGAGCCGCCGCTCCGGCCAGAACAAGGAGTCCAAGGCGTCCGCGCAGGGGCTCCAGGAGGGCTGGCCGTCCCGGCTGCAGCGCCGGATCTTCGAGCTGCCGATGCCCGGCAACGCGCTGGACGTGCAGTACTACGAGACCAACAACTGGAAGGCCAGCCGCCTGTACGTGGAGTTCCGCACCACCTCCGCCGGGCTGGACCGGTTCCTGAGCCGGCTGGGCAGCGGCCGCGCCGAACTGGAGACGGGCAAGGTCAGCATCGGCGCCCGCGACCAGGAGGTCTCGGGCTGGAGCTTCAACCCCGGCGTCGCGTGGGCGGGCACCACGCACACCAACAAGGGCCCGCGGCCCACCCAGGACATCACCGTGAACATGACCGATCCGATGAACCCTGTCGTCTATGTCGTCTCCGCGGCGACCCCCTGACCGGAAGCCTGCGGGCCGCTCACCGACCGGAGCGAGTGAAGCGGCGCCGGTGACATGGATACCCCGTACGGGCCCGGCGCCGGGCCCGTACGGGGTATCCATGCCGCGGCGACGGTCGGGCTGCAAGCCGCCGGCCGGCCACGGGACCGCGGTGGTGCCGGTGCGTCAGGGGCGGTTGGCCAGATAGCCGCCCATGGAGGTGAAGTACTCCGTCGCGGGCATCTCCCGGCCGTCCTCGGTGCGTATGCGCGTGATGGCCAGGCCGTGGTTGCGGCCGGTGCGGGCGTCGGCTCCGGCGACGATCACCACGCCGTCGCCCTCGCGGTAGAAGATGCGGCCGGGCGTACCGCCGTAGCGGCTCCGGGACACGACTGCGGCGAGGACCTCGAGTCGCCTGCCCTTGTGGAAGGTGAAGGCGCTGGGGTACGGCTCGGACTGGGCGCGGACCAGGCGTTCGAGGTCTTCCGCCGGCCAGGTCCAGTCGACGCGGATGTCCTCGGTGGACCGCTTGTGGAAGAAGCTGGCCCGGGAGCGGTCCTGCTTGGTGAACTCCGTCTGCCCGGCGGCGATGAGGCCGAGTGCGCCGATGGTGACCGGGGCGATGAGGTCGACGGTCTTGTGGAAGAGGTCGGTGGCGGTGTCCGCCGGTCCGACCGGGACCGCCTCCTGCCGGACGATGTCGCCGGCGTCGAGTTCGTCGTCCATCATGTGCGCGGTGACGCCCACTTCGGGCTCCCCGTTGATCAGGGCCCAGATCAGCGGGGAGAAGCCGGCGTACTTCGGCAGCAGCGAGTCGTGGACGTTCAGCGTGCCGTGGCGCGGGAGGCCGAAGATTCGCGGGGGGATCCACGTCCGCCAGTTGTTGGCCACGATGATGTCCGGGTCCGCCTCCTTGAGGCGCTCGAACAGCTCGTCGTCGTCGGGGCGGTTGCGGATCAGGACCGGTACGCCGTGCTCTTCGGCGAGGTCGGCGACGGAATCACTCCAGATCTTCTCGTACGCGTGCTCGCTCTTGGGGTGCGTCACGACCAGTACCACGTCGTGCTCGGAGTCCAGAAGGGCTTGCAGGGTTCGGTGCCCCCAGGTCTGGTAACCGAACATGACGACCCGCATGGGGTTCCTCCTCAGGGCAGGGACAGACCGACGGCAAGTAAAGCAAGGCTTACCTTAGTTTGCAATGGGGTGACGTCGAAGCTCGATTGACGGGGCGTCAATGCCCGGTCGCCCGATTTGCCCTGTCGACAGCATTGAATGATTAGCTTAGGCTCACCTAAGTTTAGCTGGGCCGCTCCGTCGGCGTGCCCGCTCTTCGTACCTTCCCCACGCCTGACAGGCGGCTTTCCCGCACGATGGGAGTGACATGTCACAGGTTCTTCCTGGCGACGCACCACTGGTCCACGACCTCATTGGCATCGGCTTCGGCCCCTCCAATGTGGCCATGGCGATCGCGCTCAGCGAGCACAACACACACGTCGGCAGGCAGGAGCCGGTCACCGCTCACTTCTTCGAGCAGCAGCCGAGCTTCGGCTGGCACCGGGGCATGCTGATCGACGACGCCACCATGCAGGTGTCCTTCCTCAAGGACTTGGTGACGCTCCGGAACCCGGCCAGCGAGTTCAGCTTCCTCTGCTACCTGCAGAGCAAGGGCCGGCTGATCGACTTCATCAACCACAAGAACCTCTTCCCGCTGCGGGTGGAGTTCCACGACTACTTCGAGTGGGCCGCGGCCAAGGTCGACGACATGGTCTCCTACGGCCACGAGGTCGTCTCCGTCACGCCCTTCGTCCACGACGGTGCGGTGGAGTACCTGGACGTGACCGTCAGGTCGGGGGAGGGCCTTGAGGTCCACCGGGCCCGCAACCTCGTCATAGGCACCGGGCTGCGCCCCGTCGTGCCGGAGGGCGTGGAGCGCGGCGACCGTGTCTGGCACAACTCCGATCTGCTGCGCAAGGTCGGCGGATTGGAGGGCACCTCGCCCTCGCGGTTCGTCGTCGTGGGTGCCGGGCAGAGCGCCGCGGAGAACGTCGCCTACCTGCACCGCCGCTTCCCCCGGGCCGAGGTCTGCGCGGTCTTCTCCCGCTACGGCTACAGCCCCGCCGACGACAGCAGCTTCGCCAACCGGATCTTCGACCCCGGGGCGGTCGACGACTACTTCGCCGCGCCCGAGAGCGTCAAGAACCGGTTGATGGACTACCACGGCAACACCAACTACTCCGTGGTGGACATCGACTTGATCGACGACCTGTACCGGCAGATGTACCAGGAGAAGGTCCTCGGCACCGAACGGCTGCGCTTCCTCAACGTGTCCCGGGTCACCGGCGTCGAGGAGAAGCCCGACAGCGTCCGTGCCACCGTGAAGTCCCTCGTCACGGGCGAGGAGACGCACGTGGACGCCGACGTCGTGGTGTTCGCCACCGGCTACAGCCCCGCCGACCCTCTCGGCCTCCTCGGTGAGGTCGCCGACCGCTGCCTGCGCGACGACGAGGGCCGCGTCCGCGTCGAGCGCGACTACCGCGTCGCGACGGACCCCGGCCTGCGCTGCGGAATCTACCTGCAGGGCGGTACGGAGCACACGCACGGCATCACGACGTCCCTGCTGTCCAACACCGCGATACGGGTCGGCGAGATCCTGGACTCGCTGCTCGACCGGGGCGTCAAGTCCTCCTCCGACGAGGCCCGCCCGGTCGCCGACGGCACCGGCAGCACCGTCCGCTAGTTTGCCCACGGGTTCAGCGCCCGGCACGACCTGGTTCCGTCACCGGTCGAGCTGAGCGCGGACCCGCTCCGCAACGCTCTGCAAGGGGACCGGGGCGCACGCGGCGGTGTGGGCACACCCCGTCCGAGGGTGGGGGTCCAACCGGCCAAGCGTCCCCGGTGGATCAAAGGGATGGCGCACGTCGACATGTGCACGACTACAGTTGAGCGCCCCGCGCCCGGGGGCACGACAGGGGCCCGTCGGAGGCGGGTGGTGGGGTTGGGCATGCTTGCGGTGATCCTCGTGGTCGCCGCGGCGGTCTCGTTGGCGGTCGGCGCACGGGCGTTGAGTCCCGCCGAGGTCTGGCACGGCCTGTTCGCGGTGCCCGAATCCGACCAGCGGCTCACCGAGATCAGGCTCATCGTGCAGACGGTGCGGGTGCCCCGGACGGTCCTCGCGATCGTGGCGGGCACCGCTCTGGGGGTCGGCGGTGCGCTGATCCAGGGGTACACGCGCAACCCCATAGCCGACACGGGCCTGTTGGGGGTGAACTCCGGTGCCTCCTTCGCCGTGGTGTCGGTGATCGCGGTGTTCGGGTTCGCCGACCCGTTCCAGTACGTCTGGTTCGCCTTCGCGGGGGCGGCGGTCGCCGGTGTCGTCGTCTTCGGCCTTGCGAGTGTCGGCCGGGGGGCGGGCAACCCGTTGACGCTCGCCCTGGCCGGGCAAGGGATCACGGTGTTCCTCGCGGCGATGACCACGGCGGTCGCGCTGTCCGACCAGAAATCGCTGAACGCGCTCCGGTTCTGGAACGCGGGCTCCGTGGCCGGTGTCGGATTCGACGTCATCTGGCCGGTGACCGCGTTCATAGCGGTCGGACTGGTGCTGGCACTGACCACCCTGCCCGCCCTCAACCTGCTCAACCTGGGCGACGACGTGGCGCGGGGGCTGGGAGTGAACATCGCGCTGAGCCGGACGACAGGCATCGTCGCCATCACCCTGCTGGCGGGTGCGGCCACGGCGGCGTGCGGTCCCATCGCGTTTCTCGGGCTCATGGTGGCCCACGTGGCCCGGTACCTGACCGGGCCGGACTACCGCTGGCTGGTGCCGTACGCGGGTCTGCTCGGATCCGTCGTCCTGCTGGTCTGCGACATCGTGGGGCGCTTGGTGGTGCGGCCGGGCGAGTTGGACGCGGGTGTCGTGGTCGCCCTCCTCGGCGCCCCGTTCTTCGCGGTTCTGGTGTGGCGAGGAAAGTTCAAGAGCGCATGAACGGGGCAGACGTGAATCCTTCGGTGGCGCCGGGCGTGCGGCTCGGCCACGTGTCGTTCGTATGGCGGCCCTGGCTCGTCCTGGTCACGCTGCTGCTGATGGCGGCGACCTTCCTGGTGTTCTGCCTCTCCATCAGCGTCGGGGACTTCCCCATCGGCCTGTCCCGGGTGATCGCCACGATCCTCGGCCGGGGCGAACAGGTCGACGAGTTCGTGGTCATGGATCTGCGGATGCCGCGTGCCCTGGCCGGTCTCGTCGTGGGGATCGCGCTGGGGATGTCCGGGGCGATCACGCAGTCCGTCGCGCGCAATCCGCTCGCCAGCCCGGACATCCTGGGCATCACCGGGGGAGCCGGCGTGGTCGCGGTGTTCCTGGTGACGGTGTCGGGCGGGGCCGCCGCGGCGGTCGTCAGCTCGGTGGGCCTGTCCGCGGCGGCGCTCGCGGGCGGTCTCGGCACGGGGCTGCTGGTGTACTTCCTGGCATGGCGGCGCGGGATCGACGGCTTCCGGCTCATCCTCATCGGTATCTCGGTGAGCGCCGTGACGGAGGCGATCACGACCTGGCTGCTGGTCTCGGCCGACATCAGGGACGTGGCCAGGGCCCAGGCGTGGCTGGTCGGCTCGTTGGAGGACCGGTCGTGGGACGCGGTCCGGGTGGCGTTCTGGTGCACGCTCGCCCTCGTCGTCGTCGTGGCCGCTGCCGCGTTCCAGTTCAAGCCGATGCACCTCGGCGACGAGGTCGCCGCCGGCCTGGGCGTCCGGTACACGAGGGTACGGGCGATCCTGCTGCTGTGCGCGGTCCTGCTGGCTGCTGTGGCGGTGAGCGCGGCGGGCCCGGTTCCGTTCGTCGCTCTGGTGGCGCCGCAGGTGGCGATGCGTCTGGCGAAGTACCCGACGCCGCCGATGGTGGCTTCGGGCCTGGTCGGAGCGCTGCTGCTGATCGGCTCGGACCTGGTCGCGCGTACGGCGCTGCCGATCACTCTCCCGGTCGGTGTGGTCACGGCCGCGATCGGCGGCCCGTTCCTCGTCTATCTGCTGGTGCGGGCGAACCTCAGGTAGATGGTAGAAAAGTAAGGCGAACCTAAACAAGGGGGGCTTGTGGCCGCTCAGTTCATCACCGAGGTCGAATCCGAGGTCGAATCCGGGGGCGAATCCGGGGGCGAGGACGTCTCACGGCTGGCAGCCAGGGGAGTCACGGTCGGGTACGGCGGCCAGACGGTCATCGACGATCTCGACGTGGCGATTCCCCCGGGGGTGATCACCACGATCATCGGCCCCAACGGCTGTGGGAAGTCCACCCTGTTGCGCACCCTGACTCGGCTGCTCAAGCCGGCCAGGGGGACGGTCGTGCTGGATGGCGAGGACATCGTCAAACTGAAGACCAGGGACGTGGCGAAGAAGCTCGGTCTGCTGCCGCAGGCGCCGGTCGCGCCGGAGGGGCTGACGGTGGCCGACCTGGTCGCCAGGGGGCGCCATCCGCACCAGAGTTGGCTGCGGCAGTGGTCGTCGGACGACGCCGGCGTCGTGGAGCGTGCGCTGGCCATGACCGGAGTGTCCGAGTTGGCCGACCGCCCGGTCGACTCGCTCTCCGGTGGGCAGCGCCAGCGTGTCTGGATCTCGATGACCCTGGCCCAAGGCACCGACCTGCTGCTGCTGGACGAGCCGACCACCTATCTGGACCTGGCGCACGCGATCGACGTGCTGGACCTGGTGGACGACCTGCACGAGTCGGGGTGCACCGTGGTCATGGTGCTGCACGACCTCAATCTGGCCACGCGCTACAGCGACAACCTCGTCGTGATGCGGGCGGGATCGATCCTGGCGCAGGGGCATCCGCGGGACGTGATCACCGCCGAGTTGCTGCACGAGGCGTTCGGGCTGCACGCCGCGGTGATCGACGATCCGGTGGGCGATCGGCCGCTCATCGTGCCGATAGGCCGTACGCACGTCCGGCTCGACTCCTAAGGGCTGTCCCGTAGTCCCTGGCGGGCATGGGCTACGGGACAGCCCTTAGGCCCTGGCGGCCGGGGGGACGAGGCGACGCAGTCCGCCGATCGGGCGGCCCTCGAAGTGATCGAGGCGCAGGCGCTCTTCGGCCGCGGCGCTCGTGGGCGATGCCCTCGGTGTTCCGCGCACTCCGCCGACCGGCCACGGCACTCGTCGGGTTCCGTGCCCGCGTACGTGCGCCCGGCCACCGGGCCGGCGCCGGTCGGGCGCGGGTGAGGGGCCAACTCGTGGCCGGCGAGGGAAAGTTTGATGGTTAGGCTAGGCTGACCTTACTTACACGGGATAAGGTTGGCTGCCCTTACACAGGGGCGCAGTGGACAGCGCGAAAGCAAGGGATTCCGGATGCTTCTCCATCGAACGACGCTTGTGAAGCCGTGGCGGCGGCTGGCGGCGGTACTGTCCGCCGCGGCTCTTGGCGCCGGCCTCCTCGCGGGATGCGGTTCCGGCTCGGCGGACAAGAAGGGCGACGACGCCCCGGCCGCCGCCGGCGCGTTCCCGGTCACCGTGGAGCACGCATTCGGATCCACGAAGATCACCAAGGCTCCCCGGCGGGTCGTCTCCGTGGGCTACACGGACGACCAGGCCATCCTGGCGCTCGGCATCAAGCCGGTCGGCATGGTCGACCAGTACCCGAATCCGGCGGGCAAGTCCCCCGACATCAACACCCAGTGGCCCTGGGTGAAGGACAAGTGGGGCGACACCCGCCCCGAGGTCATCATGAAGAACGGTGACTCGGGCCCCAACTACGAGAAGATCGCCTCCCTGCGGCCGGACCTGATCATCGCGGTCTACTCCGAGATCGACCAGGCCGCCTACGAGAAGCTCTCCAAGATCGCCCCGACGGTGGGTCGCACCAAGGGCGAGAAGGAGCCCTTCAGCGCGCCGTGGCAGGACAACGCGGTGCACATCGCCAAGGCGCTCGGTAAGGAGGACGAGGGCACCAAGCTGGTGAAGGGCATCCAGGACAAGCTCGACGCGGCGAGCAAGGCGCACCCGGAGTTCGCGAACCAGACCGCCGTCGCGCTGTCCTGGTACAAGGATTCGCTCGCGCCGTTCACCACCACCGACGTGCGCGGACGGCTGGTGACGGGCATCGGCTACAAGGGTGCGACGAAGATCGACGAGATCGCGGACGGCAAGTTCTTCACCGTGCTGTCCCCCGAGCGCGTCGACCTGGTCGACGTCGACCGCATCTTCGTCATCAACGACAAGGCGGACACGGAAGCGCTGAAGAAGTTCAAGCTGTTCGAGAACCTGTCCGCCGTCAAGAACGGCAAGGTGTCGTACCTGCTGGACAGCGAGGGCCCGGCGGTCGGCGCGGCCATGTCCCAGGGCACCCTGCTGTCCCTGCCGTACGCGATCGACGAGCTCGTCAAGTCGGTCGGCTAGACATGGCGATCGAACTGTCCCGTCCCCGGCGCGACTTGGCCCCGGCGTGAGCGCCACCGGCACCCGCGTCGCCCCGGCGGCCCTGCGCACGGCGACCGGAGGTGAGGCCACCGGGTGGGTCGCGGCGCACTGCCGCCGGGCCCCGTGGCTGACGGCCTCCACCGTGCTCACCACGGTGGCCGGGGCGGCGCTCCAGGTGCTCCCGGTGCTCCTGCTGGGCCGGGTGGTCGACGGGGTGGTCAAGGATCAATCGCGCTCGGTGCTGGTCACGGTCGGAGTGTTGATGGGGGCCGCCGCGCTGCTCGGCGCGGCGGCCACCGCGGTGTCCACGTACCTGATCGGACGGCTGGGAGCGGATCTGCTTGCACGGCTGCGGGAAGGTGCCGTCCGCGCGGTGCTGGGGATGCCGAGCGCACGCATCGAGCAGGTCGGCCGGGGCGACGTGCTGTCCCGGGTCGGTGACGACGTGGCCGTGCTGTCCAAGGGCATCCGGACGGCCGTCCCCACGGTGTTCTCGGCCGGCGTGCTGGTCGTCATCGCCACGGCCGGCATGTTCGGACTGGACTGGCGGCTCGGCCTGGCCGGCGCCGGCGCGCTGCCCGCGTACGCGCTGGCCCTGCGCTGGTATCTGCCCCGGTCCGCACCGCTCTACCAGAGGCAGCGGGCGGCCCAGGCCGACCGTGCGCAGGCGTTGATCAGCGGTCTGAACGGGATCGACACGGTCCGCGCGTACCGCCTTGAGGACGCCGTCCGCGAGAAGGTCACCCACGAGTCGTGGCGGGTGCGCGAGCTCGGCGTCGAGGTGTTCCGGTTCTTCGGCCGGTTCGTCGGCAGGGAGAACCGCGCCGAGTTCATCGGGCTGGTCCTGATCCTTGTGGTCGGGTACGCCCTGTTGGAGGCCGACGCCGCCACTCTGGGGGAGGTGTCGGCGGCCCCGCTGATGTTCCACCGGCTGTTCACCCCGCTGGGCGCCATCATGTTCACCTTCGACGAGGCGCAGAAGTCGGGCGCGAGCCTCACCCGCCTGGTCGGGGTGCTGGGGGAGCCCGCGGAGGACCGGTTGGTGGGCGACGTGTCCGTCGCGCCGGCGGACGCCGGGCCGCACCCGGTGACGGTGGAGGGGCTGACCTTCAGCTATCCCGACAGCGAGGAACCGGTGCTGCGGGAGGTGAACCTGTCCATCCCGGCCGGCGGCTCGCTCGCTCTGGTGGGGGCGACGGGGGCGGGCAAGTCGACCCTGGCCGCGCTGATCGCCGGCATCGGGACCCCGCAGGCCGGGTCGGTGCGCATCGGGTCGCACGAGCTCGCCGGTCTGGACGAGGCCGGGGCGCGGGCCCTGGTGAGCATCCTGACGCAGGAGACGCACGTGTTCTCGGGTTCGCTCGCCGACGACCTGCGGCTCGCCGCGCCCGAGGCGAGCGATGCCCGGCTGATGGACGCGTTGCGCACGGTCGGCGCCGACGGGTGGTTCGAGCTGCTGCCCGACGGGCTGAACACCATGGTCGGCGAGGGCGGTGAACGCCTGGACGTCACCAAGGTCGCCCAGATCGCCCTGGCCCGGCTGGTGTTGGGCCGCTCACCGGTGGTGGTGCTCGACGAGTCGACCGCGGAGGCGGGCAGCGAGGGCGCCGCCGAGCTGGAGCGGGCCGTGCTGGCCGCGTGCTCGGGCCGGACCACGCTGTTCGTGGCGCACCGGCTGACCCAGGCGATGGCGGCGGACCGGATCGCCGTGCTGGACGCGGGACGCGTGGTGGAGGAGGGAACGCACGGGGAGTTGGTGGCCCTGGGCGGCCAGTACGCGCGTCTGTGGCGCGCTTGGCGAGAGGGTAGTTAGGTAAGCCTTGGTTAAGTTAGGCTGACCTGCATACCTTGGAAGGATGCTGAGTCTTCGATGATGGAACCGAGCGCTCCTCGCGTACTGCTTTCTCCCACCCGCCTGGCCGGCGTACGCAGGCGCACCGGCGACTACGGTGACCGGACCATCGCCGAAGCGTGCGCCATCGGGCTCTCGTACTGGGCGGGCGGCCACAGCCCCGACGGCCTGGACCTCACCCCCGGCACCCTGTTCGCCGACGTCCTCGGATGGGTCGACAACGGCGGTGCCGGGAGCGGAGGTTGGGAGGTCGGCGCGGACGGCCGCAGCATCGCCGTCCCCGACGGCGTCGGCCCGGCCGACGCGCAACTCGCGCTGGACGACCTGGCCGACTTCCCGGACCGGCCCATCGGCACCATCGGCCCGTCCAGCACGGCGGCCAGGATCGAAACCCTGGCCGAGTGGAACGACACCCGGGCCGACCGGGCCCGCCCGACCGTCATGGAGATGTTCCGTGAACAGGCGCGCACCAGACCGGACGCCGTCGCCATCGTCGACGAGCACCGGTCGCTGACCTACCGTGAGGCAGCTGAACGCGCCAGCCAGTTGGCCCATCACCTGATCGGACGCGGTCTCACCTCCGAACAGGTCGTCGGCATCTCGCTGGGCCGCTCCGCCGAGATGGTCATCGGGCTCCTCGCCGTGCTCCAGGCGAAGTGCGCGTTCGTGCCGCTCGATCCGCAGTGGCCCGCCGCGCGACGGGCCGTCGTCATCGAGGACGCCCGGGTCGTGCTGCAGCTCAACGAATCGGGTGAGCACGGAGCGGGCGAACCGGACGCCGTGGCCGTCGACCTCGGCGACTGGAGGTTCGGTGCCCACCCCGCCGAGGCGCCCGAGGCCCCCGTCCCCGGCACGGCCCTGGCATACGTGATCTTCACGTCCGGTTCGACCGGACGGCCCAAGGGCGCCATGATCCGGCACGAGGCGATCAGCGAGCGCCTGCTGTGGCAGGCCGGTGAGATCCTGGGCTTCGGCCACGACGACGCGTCGCTGTTCAAGGCGCCGTTGTCCTTCGACATCTCCATCAACGAGATCTTCCTGCCGCTGGTGTCCGGCGGCAGACTGGTGATCCTGCGGCCCGGCGGCGAACGCGACCCGCACCACCTGCTGAGCGTGATCGCCGAGCAGCGCGTCACCTTCACCTACCTGGTGTCGTCCATGCTGGACGTACTGCTGGAGATCGCGGGCGACTCCGGCCGCCTCGACAGCCTGCGGCACGTGTGGTGCGGCGGCGAGGTGCTGACCCCGGAGCTGTACGAGCGGTTCCGCACCCGGCTCGACATCCCCCTGTACCACGGCTACGGCCCGGCCGAGACGACCATCGGCGTCTCCCACGTCATCTACCGGGGTGCGGCCGAACGCCTGTCGACGTCGATCGGCAAGGCCAACCCCAACACCCAGCTGTACGTGCTGGACGACGAACTGCGCCCGGTCCCGGTCGGGGTCGGCGGCGAGCTGTACGCGGGAGGACTCCTCCTGGGGCGCGGGTACGTCAACGCGCCCGGCCTGACGGCGTCCCGATTCGTGGCGAATCCTTTCGCCGGAGACGGGTCCCGGCTGTACCGGACCGGCGACCTGGCGCGTTTCGCCCCGGACGGGTCGCTGGACTTCCTCGGCCGCGCCGACAACCAGATCAAGATCCGCGGCATGCGGCTGGAGATCGAGGATGTCGAGGCCGGCCTCGCGGAGCACCCCGGGGTGCGGCACACCTGCGTCGTCGCGAAGAAGAACACGGCGGGCGGCACCTACCTGGTGGGGTACGTGATCCCGGCCGCCGGCCACGAAGAACTGCAGGCGGACGAGGTCAAGGCATGGGCCGCCCTGCACATGGTGGAGTACATGGTGCCCGCCCACCTCGTCGTCATGGAGGAGTTCCCGCTCACCGCGAACGGCAAGCTCGACCGGGGCGCCCTGCCGGAGCCCGTGGTCGCCGCCGGCTCCGCCGTGGCGCCCGCCACCGACGACGAGCGGGCGGTGTGCGCGGCCGTCGCGGCGGTGCTGCGGCTGGAGAAGGCCGGTGTCGACCAGGACTTCTTCCAGCTCGGCGGAGACAGCATTCTGGCGATCTCACTGCTGAGCGCACTGCGGGACGCGGGCCTCTACGTCACCGCACGGCAGATCTTCACCCACAGCGTTCTCGGGGCACTGGCCGCGGTGGCGAGCCGCGAGGACGTCTCCACGGCGGACCACGGCGACGTCGCGACCGGTTCCGTCGTGGGATCGCCCATCGTGCAGTGGCTCGGTGAGACCACGGACGCGATCGACGGCTTCGTGCAGTCGGTCGTACTCAACACGCCGGCGGAGCTGACCGCCGAGGCCCTCGACGAGATCCTCGCCGCCGTGCTCGGACGGCACGACATGCTGCGCGCCAGGCTGGTGCGCGGCGACCGCTGGGGCTTCGACATCCCGGAGTCGGGCCAGGCCGTCGTGGGGTGGCAGGAGAGCGACCGCCCGCCGGCGGAGTGTGTCGCGCTCGCCACCGACGGGCTCGACCCGGCGCGCGGTGTGATGCTGCGCGCCGTGTGGCGCCGCGAGGCGCGGCAACTGGTCCTGGTCGCCCACCACGTCGTGATCGACGGCGTGTCCTGGCGGATCCTGATGGACGACCTGGCCACGGCATGGCGCCGGTTCGCCTCCGGCGCGCCGATCGAACTGCCCCCCGTGGGAACGTCGTTCAGGCGCTGGACGCAGTTGCTGCAACGCGCGGCATTCGACGCGGACCGCACCTACTTCCGGCGCCCCCTGCCGGGAGCGGACGCACCGCTGGGCAGGCGTGCGCCGACCGAGGCCGACACCGTCGCCCGGGAGCGGACGCAGACCGTCTCCCTCGGGCCCGGGGACACCGCCGCACTGCTGGGCGGGATTCCCGCGAAGTTCCACGCGGGCGTCAACGACGTGCTGCTGACCGCGCTCGCCGTCACCCTTGCCCGGTGGCGCCGCGACCGCGGACAGGATCAGACGTTCGCCCACATCGAACTCGAAGGACACGGCCGCGAGGGGCGCTTCGTGGCGGACGCCGCCGGCTTCGAGCCGGAACTGTCGCGGACCGTGGGCTGGTTCACCACCCTGTTCCCGGTGACCGTGGATCCCGGCGCGGCAGCCGACTTCACCGCCCCCGCGTACCTCGCCGCCGCCCTCAAGGCGGTCAAGGAGGACCTCGCCGGGGTGCCGGGCAACGGCGTCTCCTACGGTGCCCTGCGGTATCTGACCGACACCGGGCTGACCGCGCCCGCACCGCAGGTGCTGTTCAACTACCTGGGCCGCTTCGACGCGGGCGCCACCGGAGACTGGCAGCTCGCGGGCACCACGGGGCAGTTGGGCGAGAAGCGCGACCCGCGGATGCGCATGCCCCGCGCCCTGGAGTTCAACGCGATCGCCGAACCCGACGCGAGCGGCGCGTACGAGCTGGTCACCACCATCTCCTGGCCCGAGGGGATGTTCACCGACGAGGACATCACAACCCTCGGCCAGTACTTCCGTACCGCCCTGGCCGCCCTGGCCGTGCTCGAAGAAGGCGGCCACTCTCCCAGCGACTTCCCCCTGGTGCCGCTCACCCAGGCCGATGTCGACAGCCTGGACGGCCCGGCGCTGCGTGACATCCTGCCGCTGACCCCCTTGCAGGAGGGCCTGTACTTCCACTCGGTCTTCGACGACGACGCGACGGGCAGCTACGTTGAGCAGCAACTCCTGACGCTGGACGGCGAGGTGGACGCCGACCGGCTCGCCGCGGCGGCCACCCGGCTGCTCACGCTGTACCCCAACCTGGCCGCCCGGTTCACAGCCCTCGCCGACGGCCGTGTCGTCTCTGTCGTCGAGAGCGGCGTGGCAGCGCCCTTCGCCACGCTGGACCGTCCCGGCCTCACCGACGACGAGATCCGCGCCCACGCCGAGCGGGACCGCCGCGCCGGTTTCGACCTGGCCACCGGGCCGTTGATGCGGTACACGCTCATCCGCGCCGGCTCCGGCCGCAACGTCCTGGTGCAGACCGTGCACCACATCATCGCCGACGGCTGGTCGGTGCCGCCGATGCTCCGGGCGCTGCTGGCCGAGTACCACGCGCCGGGGACCGCGTACCCGCTCGGCGGCTACCGTGACTACGTGAGCTGGCTCGCCGGACGCGACCACGACGAGAGCGACCGGGTGTGGCGCGAGGAACTCGCCGGACTGCCCGGCCCCTCGCTGGTGGCCGAGGGGCACACCCCCTCCGAACGGTTCGCCGACACCGCCGTCGAGCCCGCCGACGACATCGACGCGGCCGCCCGGTCGGCCGGTGTGCCCCTGAGCGTGGCCGTGCACAGCGCGTGGGCGGTGACACTGGGCGGCATCCTGCGCAGCAGGGACGTCGTGTTCGGCTCCACGGTGTCCGGGCGCGATGCCGAGGTGCCCGGCATCGAAGACATGGTGGGCCTGTTCATCAACACGATCCCCGTGCGCGCCCGGTGGACCGCCGCCACCACGGCGCGCGACCTGCTCGCCTCGGTGAGGGAACACCAGAGCACGGTGCTGGCGCACCAGCACGTCTCGCTGGCGCGGATCGGCCGTCAGGCCGGCGCCGGCTCCCTGTTCGACACCCTGGTGGTGTTCGACGTCGCGACCGATGTGGACGCACTGCGCGGGCCCGGCGACGCGCTGGTCATCACCGACATCGTCAACGAGGGTGCCCCGCACTACCCGTTGACGCTGGTGGTGGAGCGCGCACGCGACGGCCGTCCGCGCTTCGACCTGATCTACGACGGGGAACTGCTGCGCCGGGAGAGCGCCGAGGCGATCCTGCGCACATTCACCCGTACCCTCACCGGCCTGCTCGACCGGCCGGACGCCCCGGTCGACGAGCCGGCCCCCGAGGCCGGCCGGAGCCCGGCGGAGACGTCCCCGGCGACCCTGGGCGACCTGTTCGACGCCGCCGCGGACCGCGACCCGGCAGCCACCGCCGTCACCCAGTGCGCCCTCGACGGCACCACCCGGTCACTGACCTACGGTGAACTGGCGGACGCCAAGAACGAACTGGCCTCGGCCCTGCGCGCGGCCGGCGCCGGGCCGGGCAAGAGGGTCGCCGTCGCCGTCCCGCGCTCCGTCGAGCAGGTCGTCGCCCTGGTCGCGACCGTCACGGCGGGCGGTGCGTACGTGCCGCTGGACCTGGCGTACCCGGACGAACGGCTGGAGTACATCCTCGCCGACGCCGCCCCGCAGGTCGTACTCGTGGACCGTGAGCAGCAGGACCGCTTCACCCGGCTGCTGGTCCGGGCAGGCGTGCAGGCTCGCGTGCTCGTCCAGGGGGACGAGCTGCCGCTGGACACCACCGAGCCCGATGTCGGCCGGGACGATCCCGCGTACGTCATCTACACGTCCGGCTCGACCGGCCGGCCCAAGGGCGTCGTCGTCCCGCATTCCAGCGTGGTGACGCTCCTCGCGAACACCCGGCCCGGCATGGACTTCGGCCCGCGCGACGTATGGGTCCAGTTCCACTCCTTCTCCTTCGACTTCGCGGTCTGGGAGCTGTGGGGCGCGCTGGCGCACGGCGGCGAACTGCTGGTGCCGGAGTACGCGCTGACCCGCTCCCCGGTCGACTTCCACCGGCTGGTCCGCGAGCGCGCGGTCACCGTGCTCAACCAGACCCCGTCCGCGTTCTACCAGTTCATCGAGGCCGACCGGCACGCCGGTGAACCGGTCACGACGCTGCGCCGGATCGTCTTCGGAGGCGAGGAGCTGGACCTCGGGCGGCTGCGCGGCTGGGTCGAGCGGCACGGCACCGCTGCGCCCGAACTGGTCAACATGTACGGCATCACCGAGACCACCGTCCACGTCACCCACCGCGTGCTGACCGACGAGGACTTCGGACCCGGCGACGACGTCAGCCCGATCGGCGGTCCCCTTCCCGGCCTGGTGACCCACCTGCTCGACGACCGGCTCCGGCCGGTGCCGCCGGGCCGGGTGGGCGCCATCTACGTCGCCGGCGACCAGGTGTCGCTCGGCTACCTGGGCCGGCCGGGGCTGACCGCGGGCCGGTTCGTGGCGAACCCGTTCGCGGCCGACGGCTCCCGCATGTACCACACGGGCGACCTCGCCCGCCGCACGCTCGACGGCGAGCTGGAGTTCGCCGGCCGTGCCGACGACCAGGTGCAGCTCAAGGGCTTCCGTATCGAGCTCGGCGAAGTGGAGTCCGCGGTCAGGGAACTCGACGGCGTCGTCGATGCGGCCGTCACCGTGGCGGACAGCGGCGACCACCTCGTCGCGCACGTCGTGGGCCGGGTGCCCGGTGACTTCACCGTCCTGCTGTCCACCAAGCTGCCCGTGCACATGGTGCCGGGCCGGGTGCTGCCGGTCGACGCCCTGCCGCTGACGGTCAACGGCAAGCTGGACCGCACGGCACTGACCGAGCGAGCCGCACAGGACGAGACCCCGGTGGCCGCGCACGACTCCGCGCTCACCGCACTGGTCGACATCTTCGCCCGGACGCTGCCCGGCGCCGCGGTGGATGCCGACACCGATTTCTTCAGCGCCGGAGGCGACAGCATCGTCGCCATCACCGTGATCAACCGGGCCAGGGCGCTCGGCCTGCCGATCGCCCCCCGGGACGTGTTCCTGTGGAAGACACCGCGCGCGCTCGCCGACCACCTGGCCACGCACACCCCGCAGTCCGTGGCGTCCGCACCGTCCCGCCGCGAGGACGGTCCGCTCCCGGCGACACCGATCATCCTGCGCCAGCGTGAACTGGGCGGGTCGCTCGCCCGGTTCGCCCAGGCCAGGACGCTGGTGGCGGCCGAGGGCACCGGCCTTGCCGACGCCCGGCGCGCCGCGAACGCCGTCGTGGCCGCGCACCCGGCCCTCCGGTTGCGGCTGCGTGTCGAGCACGGCGTGTGGGCCCTGCGCACCGAACCCGTCCGCGAGGTCACCGTCGTGCCGACGGACGCCTCCGATGCGACGGCCGCGGCGAACGAGGCCGCCGGACGGCTCGATCCGGAATCCGGGGACGTCATCGCGTTCTCCTGGCTGGAGGCGAGCCGCACCCTGGTGGTCACCGTGCACCACCTCGCCGTCGACTCGGTGTCCTGGCTGGTCCTCCTCGACGACCTGGCCACCGCCATGAGCGGGGCGGCCCTGGCCCCGCCGACCACGTCCTACGCCGAGTACGCCGAAGCACTGGCGGCCCGGTCCGCCCGGGGGACCGACGACCCCGGACCCTGGGTCACCACGCTCCGAGCCCCCGTGCTGCTGCCCGCGGTCCAGGCTCTGCGCGAGACCACGGTCGTGCTCGCGCCCGAGGCGAGCGACCGCGTGACGCGCAGGGCACCCGCCGCACTCGGCGTGGGTCTCACCGAGCTGCTGTGCGGCGCGCTGCGCGCCGCGCTGACCCACATCCAGCCCACGCCCACCGATCTCGCGATCGAACTGGAGCGGCACGGCCGGGTCCCGGCCCTCGAACACCACGACTACTCCCGTACCGTCGGCTGGTTCACCGCCATCGCACCGGTGCGGCTCACGGCGCACACCGACCCCGTCGCGGCGGCGCGCGAGGTCGCCGAACGCCAGCCGGACGAGTGCGGGCACGTCGCCTACGGCCGGCTCAGGTACCTCAACCCGCAGACGGCCCCGCTGCTGAACGCCCGCCCGCAGGTGCTGTTCAACTACCTCGGGCGGGGCAGCGAGTCCCAGGCGCTGCACCTCACCGGCGGCGATCAGGGCAGCCCGTACGCCGTCGAGGTCAACGCGTGGACCGACGACGCCACCGGAAGCCTGCACGCGGCCTTCACCCTCGCCGAGGGCATACCCGACGAGATCACCGAGCACTGGCGCACCGCGCTGGAGCACATCGCGGACGCCTCCACCACGGCCGAGCGCACGGCACCGGTCACCCCTCTCCAGCGGGGCCTGTTCTTCCAGGCCCAGATGGCGGGCGCGGCCGGACACTACGTCGCGCAGAGCTGGTTCACCTTCGACCGCCGCCTGGACACCGACGCGCTGGCCGAGGCGATGGCCTACGTGATCGCGCGCCACCCGGTCGTGGGCGCCGGCTTCACCACCGACGACGACGGAAACCCCGTACAGGTCCTCAAGGCGGGCCGGCGGGTCGACGTCCGTACGGTCGCCGCGACGACCGACGCGGAGGTCGAGGAGCTGCGCACCCGGGACCGGGATTCGGGATTCGACCCGGGCGAACCGCCGCTGATCCGGCTGACCGTGGTGCGGCTGCCCGACGGCCGGGACGGCCTGCTGCTCAGCTACCACCTGCTGCTCTGGGACGGCTGGTCCCGCGAGATCGTGCTGCGGGACCTGTTCGAGGCGTACGAGGCCGTCGTGGCGGGCGAGCCGCCGGTCGCGGTTCCGGCCGTGCCGGGCTTCGAGGACTACGCCCGGATGCTCGACGCCAGGGACCCCGCGGTGTCGAACCGCTTCTGGGCGGAGCACCTGGCCGGCCTGTCAGGTCCGACGCTGCTCGCCGGACCGGCCCCGGCCCTCTCGGGGGACGACCTGCCGCGCGCGCTCGTGCACACGCTCTCCGCCGAACTGTCACAGCTGCTGCGGGACGCGGCCAGGGTGCACGGCGTCACCCTGAACACGGTGCTGACCGGCGCGTTCGGCCTCCTTCTCGGTGCCCACACGGGCCGCGGTGACGCCGTGTTCGGCGTGACCGTCTCGGGCCGGGAGGGCGAGGGCCACTCCGGCATCGTCGGCGTGCTGCTCAACACGGTGCCCATGTGGACCCGGGCACGGCCCGACGACACGGTCGGCGCGTACCTGTCGGCCGTCCAGGCGGCCCGGGTCGAGGCGATGGAGCACGAGCACCTGGGCCTCGGCGAGATCCAGCGGGCCGGCGGACACGGCACCCTGTTCGACAACCTGTTCGTGCTCCAGAACTTCCTGGACCTGGACGCGTTCGCCGAGATGAACGCCAGGCACGGCATCACCTCGGTGCAGGCCGACGACTCCACGCACTACCCGTTCACCTGGGTCGTCACGCCCGGCGACCGGCTCACGGTCAAGCTGGAGCACCGCGACGGCGACCCCGAGGGCGCCCGCCGTCTCCTCGACGACTACCTCCGCGTGCTGGAGGACCTGGCCCGGTCCACCGGGCAGCTGGGCGCGCTGCCGGGGCTCGCCCCGGACCCCGGACCGGCCGAGCGCACCGACGTCGGCACGGACACCGTCGTCGACCGCTTCGACCGGGCGGCGGACCGTGATCCGCAGCGGGTCGCGCTCGTCGCCCACGGCTCGGCCATGACCTTCGCCCAACTCCGGGACCGCAGCCGCGCGGTGGCGGGTGTGCTCGCCCGGCGGGGCATCGGCCCCGAGACGACGGTGGGTCTGGCGATCCCGCGCTCCCTCGACTCGATCGTGGCGCTGTTCGCGGTGCTGCGCGTCGGCGCCGCGTACGTACCACTGGAACTGGACCACCCGGACGAGCGGATCGCGACCATCGTCGCGGACGCCCGACCCGAGGTGATCCTCACCGTGAGCGCCGTGTCGCCCCGGCTCGGCGGCGACCTGATCGAGCTGGACCGACCCCTGCCCGAGGCCGATCCCTACGTGACGTTCGCACCGGACGACCCGGACCGCCTGCGGCACCCCGCGTACACGATCTACACCTCCGGGTCGACCGGGAAGCCGAAGGGTGTGGTGACCGAGTACGCCGGGCTCACCAACATGCTGATCAACCATCAGCGGCGGATCTTCGAGCCGGTCCTCGCCGAGCACGGCCACCGGGTCTTCAAGATCGCGCACACGGTGTCGTTCGCGTTCGACATGTCGTGGGAGGAGCTGCTGTGGCTCGCCGACGGCCACGAGGTCCACATCTGCGACGAGGAACTGCGCCGCGACGCCCCCCGTCTGGTCGAGTACTGCGGTGAACACGGGATCGACGTCATCAACGTGACCCCGACCTACGCGCAGCAGCTGGTGGCCGAGGGACTGCTCGACAACCCCGCACGGCGGCCGGCGCTGGTGCTGCTGGGCGGCGAGGCCGTCACCCCGACGCTGTGGCGGCGGCTCGCCGAGACCGAGGGGACGGTCGGCTACAACCTGTACGGGCCCACCGAGTACACCATCAACACCCTCGGCGTCGGCACCTTCGAATGCCAGGATCCGGTGGTGGGCGTGGCGATCGACAACACCGAGGTGTACGTGCTGGATCCGTGGCTGCGGCCCCTGCCCGACGGAGTTCCCGGTGAGCTGTACGTCTCGGGCATCGGCATCGCCCGCGGCTATCTCGGGCAGAGCGCCCAGACCGCGCACCGCTTCGTCGCGTGCCCGTTCGGCGGACCCGGCGAGCGCATGTACCGCACCGGCGACCTCGTGGTCCGCCGGCCCGACGGGAACCTGGCGTACCTGGGCCGCACCGACCAGCAGGTCAAGATCCGCGGGCACCGGGTCGAACCGGGCGAGGTCGAGGCGGTGTTCGCGGCACACCCGGCGGTGCGGTTCGCCGCCGCGGTCGCCCAGCCCGACCCGCAGGTCGACGGCGCGTACCGGCTGGCCGCCTATCTCGTGCTGGAGGGCTCCGACTTGGCGCAGGTCGCCGAGGAGGTGGGCGCCGGGCTGCCGGACTTCCTGCGCCCGACGCACTTCGCCCAGGTCGACAGCATCCCGCTGACCGTGAACGGGAAGGCCGACACCAGGGCGCTGCCGGAGGCCAGGCCGCTCGGCGCGCTGACCACGGCGGGCGAACGCGGCCCGGAGACCGAGACCGAGACCGCGGTGTGCGAGTTCTTCGCCGAGGCACTGGACCTGGACGACGACGAGGTGAGCGCGGTGAGCGACTTCGTGTCCCTCGGAGGGCACTCCATGCTGGCGGTGCGGCTGATCGGGCTGCTCCGCCGGGAGTACGGTCCTGTGATCACGATCCGTGATCTGTTCACCCTGCGAACCCCGGAAGCGATTGCCCGCCACCTTGATGAAGACTCCTGACACGCAGCGGCCCCGCCCGGGGTCGGACATCCTGCGGACCGCACTGCGCCGCAACGTCGGCGCCATGTTCTGGGGCACCGTCCTCATGGGCCTGTACCAGGCAGGGGAGACGGCCTTCCCCATCGCGCTCGGCCTGATCGTCGAACACACGATGCAGGACCGGAGCCCGGGCGCGCTCGGCCTGTCGATCGGCGCGCTGGCCGTGATCATCACGACGGTGTCGCTGTCGTGGCGGTTCGGGATGCGCGTCCTGCAGAAGGCCAACACGACCGAGGCGCACCGCTGGCGGGTGCGGGTGGCCGCCTGCGGGCTCCAGCCGGTGGCCAGGGACGGCGGCCTGAAATCAGGCGAGGTGCTGACCATCGCCACCGAGGACGCCGACCAGACCGCCGACATCATCGAGGTGGTGCCGCTGCTGATCAGCTCCCTGGTCGCGGTGGTGGTCGCGGCCGTCGCGCTGGCCCTGGCCGACATCCGGCTCGGCCTGCTGGTGATCGCGGGGACCGTCGCGATCCTGTCGATCCTGGCCGTGATGTCCAAGCGGATCGGCGCCAGTACCCGCGAACAGCAGGCCCGGGTGGCGCGGGCGGGCGCAAAGGTCGCCGACCTGATCATCGGTCTGCGCCCGCTGCACGGCTTCGGTGGCAACCACGCGGCGTTCGGGTCCTACCGCAAGGTCAGCACGGACGCGAAGCGCCAGGCGATCACCGTCGCCAGGGTGAACGGCACCTACGCGGGCACCGCACTGGCCCTCAACGCGGTCCTCGCCGCCGCCGTGTCCCTGACGGCGGGCTGGCTGGCGTTCGGCGACCGGATCACCATCGGTGAACTGGTCATGGCCGTGGGCCTCGCGCAGTTCATCATCGAACCGCTCAAGATGTTCTCGGAGATGCCCAAGTACGTGATGATGGCGCGCGCGTCGGCCGAGCGGATGGCGCTGGTGCTCTCCGCGCCGCCGGTGACGACCCCGGGGCCGCAGCGTCCGGCCGCGGGCGGAGACCTCGACGTCGACTGCGTCCGGTACGGGTCCCTGCGCGAACTGAAGTTCAAGGTGCATGCCGGGGAGTTCGTGGCGATCGCCGTCTATCAGCCGCGCGCGGCGGCCGACCTCGCGTCGGTCCTCGCGGTGAACGTCGCGCCCGATGCGTACGAGGGAGTGGTGCGGGTCAGCGGGCAGGCGATCGCGGACCTGTCGATCGAGGCGGTCCGCGAGCACATGCTGGTGAATCCGTACGACGGGGAGATCTTCGCGGGCACCCTCCGCACGAACATCGACCCGTCGGGCACCAGCCGGACGGTCCCCGAGGCCGTCGAGGCGTCCATGCTGACCGATGTCGTCGCCCTCCACCGCGACGGGCTCGACTACGCGGTCCGCGACCGGGGGGCGAATCTGTCCGGGGGGCAGCGGCAGCGGCTGTCCCTGGCTCGCGCTCTGGCCGCCGACACCGAAGTGCTGGTCCTGCACGACCCGACGACAGCCGTCGACGCGGTCACCGAGCAGCTCGTCGCGCGCAATGTCGCGAAGTTGCGCCGCGGCCGCACCACGGTCGTGATCACCAGCAGCCCGGCCCTCCTGGACGCCGCCGACCGTGTTCTCGTCCTGGACGACGGTGTCATCACCGCCGAGGACACCCACCGCAACCTCCTCGCCGGCAACGCGGACTACTGCCTGGCCGTGGCCCGGTGAAGCGCCGGGCGGTTCCGGGGACGCGCCCGGACACGTCCCCGGAACCGCTCAGGCGAGGGCCCAGGCGACGTCCCTGAGCAGGGCGTGACGCCAGCCTGCCCGATCGTGGTCCGAAGCCGACCGCGAAACCCGCACCGTCGCGCCGGCCTGCTCGGTCAGGGCCTCGGCCAGCTCGCAGTGGGGCAGCATCCGTGTCTCGTGTTCCCCCACGTCGAACGCGCACCGCAGAGAGGACAGGTCGGGGCCCCGGCGCAGCCGCGCGGCGATGGCGCCGCCGACCGGGCCGCCCAACGGGTCCGCCAGGTCCATGGCGCCGGGCGTCCACCAGAAGGACGCCGACTGGCACGCGATCCGCGAGACCAGGTCCGGGAACTCCAGCGCCGCGTACATCGCGCTCAGCCCGCCCAGGCTCTGCCCGGCGACCACCAGCCGGTCCAGGTCGGCCGGTACGCCGGACTGCGCCACCAGCGGCAGCAGTTCGTCCCGGACCGCCTCCCACAGCTCGGGCCTGCACCCGAACTCGGCCTGCCGGTCCTTGGCCGGGAGGAAGACGAGGGTGACGGGGGCCAACTCACCGGCGGCGACGGCCGAGTCGAACGCGGTCATGGCCGGGTGCAGGTGCAGCCAGTCGTCCCCGTCGAGCAGCAGGACCACCGGTCCGCCCCCGCCGACCGGGTGCACGCGCACGGTGCGGCGTCCGCCGAGCCGTCCGCCGGCCCAGCGGAGCCGGGTACGGGGGAGGGGCAGGACGTCGTCGGGGCCGATGACGGGCCAGTGCGGCTGGGCCGGGGCGTCCGGCGTGGCGGCGATGGACCGGTCGGCGCCGGCACCGGCCGGGTTGAACGGGTCGGCGCAGGCCGCGTCGCCCGCGAGGAACCGGTAGGTGACCCGCAGCCGCGCGGGCATGCGCACTTCGGCGTACCAGCAGTCCGTGTCGGCCCATCGGCGCAGGGGAATCGGGGGCGACCAGCTCTCGAAGTCGATGTCGGCCGGAGAGCCGCGCCACAGGAACAGGGTCAGCCAGCCGCCGCCGTCGGCAGGGACCGACACAGGCGTCCGCGCCGCCGCCCAGAACTCGTCGCTGCCGGGTCTGCCGGGCAGTCCGAACCCGGCGAAGGCGTTCTCCTCGGCGGCCGCTGAGCCGGAGCCGGGATCGGTCACGACCGGCCGATGAGGCGGCCGTCCGCCGTCCGGGAGCACATGTCCGGGGGCACGTTCGTGGTGTCCTCGGTGCGGACCCGTTCGCTCACCGGGCGCATGAGCATCTCCTTGTGAGAGGGAGGGGGAGAGGTTAGGCTCATCATGCATTAGGTGAGCCTAACCTAATATGATTTCTTCCTCCCTCTCCGATCCATCACCTGAACGAGCCCTGACCGGGCCCCACGAACTGACGCACACTCACGACACGGCCGTCACCGGCCCGTCGGACCCGAGGAGACGCTGACACATGAGCACCAACCCCTTCGACGACCCCGAAGGCCGCTTCCTGGTCCTGGTGAACGATGAGGGGCAGCACTCGCTCTGGCCGTCCTTCGCCGAGGTTCCCGGGGGATGGACGACCGCCCTCGACGAGAACACCCGAGAGGCATGCCTGGACTTCATCGAGACCCACTGGACCGACCTGCGCCCCCGGTCCCTCGCGGCATCCACCGACTGACCCCGCACAGCGGACCGCGCGCCAAGGGAGCGGCTCCGCTCAAGACGCCCCGGAGGCCGGTGCGCCACGGACGGTGCCCGCCCCTCACCGCCCCGCGCCCGAGAACGGAGCCGACTCGCCCTCGGGCCGGCCGGCACTTCGGAGGGGCACCGCTGATGCTCTCCACCAGGCTGACGAACGCGCGCTTCCTGGCCATGGATCCGGACCGCCCCGTCGCCCATGACCTGGGCATCCGGCGGGGCCGGATCCCCCGCAGGGCCCGGCGGCCCCCGGCCGGGAAGCCCGAGGGGCCCTGCGCGTCGCGGAGTTGACCAGGCGTGTGGAGGGCTGATGCCGCTCGAAACGACAGCGTTCCGCAGCGGTGATCCCTCACTGGACTCGCAAGTTAGGTAAGGCTAACCTCATCTCGTTTGCTTCATCGGAGTGGCACGGCGACGAGCCGCACTCCGATCGTGGAACCGAGGAAGGAAAGCCTTGATCACGGCTACGCCGCGCCCCGCCCCGCTGCCGCATGCGCACCCCGCGTCGGCACTCTCCGTGCGCTCCGCCCGTGCGGACGACGCCGCCGCACTCGCCGAACTGTCCCAGCCTTTTGTGCACTCGGGGGCGCTGCGGGAGCGGTCCGCCTCCCTCTACGCCGCCCACGCGGCCGACTTCCTCGTGACGCAGGCCCCCGGAGGCCCCCTCGAAGGCTGTGTCGGCCTGCGCGTGCACCCGGCAGGCCCGGGGGAGGGCCGCGGGCCCGCAGGCGTTCTGTACAACTTCTGCGTGGCCGGGCACAGGCAGGGGCGCGGGGTGGGAGCCGGGCTCCTGCGCGCCGTACTGGCCAGGGCGCACGCCCAGTCACTCGATGCCCTGTTCACGGCGACGACCGGCGACGGCGGCCTGTTCCTCCGGTACGGGTTCGCGCCCACGACCGCGCGTCTGGCGCCCCTGTCCTGGGCCGAGTCCCTGGATCCCCGGCGCAACGCGCGGATCCTCGCCAGGATCCTGTGACCATCGGCCCGAGCGGGCCCGCCGGTTCGCGCCGACGTCCCTGATGCCGATGCAGCGCCCTCGGGCTTCCGCCCGAAGGGCAGGCTCGGGAGAGGTCCGCTGCCCGGCGGACGGCGTCGCAGCGGACAGGTCCGGCATCGGTGTGCCGACCGGACGCATGGTGGGGCTCTCGCCCCGGACCGGAGTCAGGGGCGGGGCGCCGCAGGTGGCCGCCGGCCGTGCGTGGGCGGCGTGTCGTCCGCGGCGCTCATGCACTTCCCCCGGTGTGGTCCCGCCTGTTGCCGGGAACCACGGTGGTGCCGGGGCTGGTCTCGTCGAGGACGCCTCGCAGCACCGCGTGCGGCACGCGGCCGTCGAGCACGTGCGCCCTGCGCACGCCGCCGCGGACGGCCCGCAGGCAGCCTTCCATCTTCGGCAGCATCCCGCTTGCCAGTCCCGGCAGCAGCCCGTCCAGCGCATCGGCTGTCAGGCGCTCGATCACCTCGGTGCTGTGCGGCCAGTTCGCGTACAGCCCCTCCACGTCGGTGAGCATCACCAGCCGCTCGGCGTCGAGGGCCACGGCCAGGGCCGCGGCCGCGAGATCGGCGTTGACGTTGTAGACCTGTCCGTCCTCACCGCGTGCCACGGGGGAGACCACCGGGATGTGCCCCTGCTCCAGGAGCGTGCGCACCATGCCCGGGTTGACGTCCACGATGTCGCCGACGAGACCGATGTCCACCGGTCGGCCGTCCACCCAGGCCGGGCGCCGCACCGCCGTCATCGTGTGCGCGTCCTCGCCCGTCATGCCCACGGCGAAGGGGCCGTGGGCGTTGATGCGGCTGACCAACTCCCGCTGGACCCGGCCGCTCAGCACCATGCGCACCACCTCCATGGTCTCCGGCGTGGTCACCCGCAGGCCCGCCTCGAAGTGGGATTCCAGGCCGAGGCGGTCGAGCATCGCGCTGATCTGCGGCCCGCCCCCGTGCACGACGACCGGGCGCAGGCCCGTGTGCCACAGCTCCACGACGTCCCGGGCGAACGTCTGCTGCAGGCTCGCGTCCACCATGGCGTTGCCGCCGAACTTGACGACGACCGCGCTGCCCCGCAGTTCCTCCGGCCGGAGAAGTGACCCGGTGGACGGATCCGCGTCCGCGCGCTCTGTGACAACCGGTCCCATGTCCGCCCCCGTCTTGTTCACGAGCCGTACCCGCTGTTTCCGTGGACGTACGCAGCGGTGAGGCCGTTCGTCGGGATCGCCGCCGATGCCCTGCCGGCGTGCAGACCGGCTGCGGCCGTCGCCTGACATTCCGACAGGTCGCCGCTTCTCCGGAACTCCCCGTCGGTGAACCGCACTTCGAACTCCCTCGGGGTGCCCGCCGTGCCCGCTGCCTGCCGGCGTGCCGGATCGAGGCGTACGTCGTGTACGGCCTTCGTGGATATGCCCGCCGCCCCCCGGTCCGTGGCCGTCCCGACGCCGATGAGCCCGGTGGAGCACACCGCGACCCGACCGGCCTCGGCGCCGACGGCCCGCGCCGTGCGCTCGACCACCGCCCGGGGGTCGCCCTCGCCCCCGGGGCCGGTACAGGCGTCGGCCCCGTCCGAGTCGAGGACGACCACGGACTGCGCGCCATGGGACACCGCGTGCCGGGACCGGCGGACGGGCGCGGCCTGCACAGGGTTCGGGGTGAACACCCCGGCCGCCCCGTGCGACGGCCCGAGGTTCATTACCGGCCCCGCCGATGGTCCGCCGGCCGCGGCCCTGCGAACGCGGCAGTCTGCCGAGACGGCCGCGCAGGAGTCGACGCCGGGTGAGTCCACGGGTGACCTCCCTCTCCTGATGACGTGCGCACCGTTGGGCCCGAACTGCCAAGATTCTCTTAGCTTAGCCTAACCTAAATTGTGATCATTCTGGTCTGGACCGGCCTGCCTCCCGGAGTTTGAGCGGAGGTCAGCGGTGGGCTCGCGCAGGGGGTTTGCCGACCGGGAGGACGATCCGGGCGGCGGCGCAGGCCGGTCCGGCACCGCTCGGTTTCCGCTCCCGGACCCCGAGCAGCTCACCTGCCGCCACGAGGCGGTCCAGCACGTCGGCGGGCGTCCGGGGCTCCAGGCCGAGGACCGGGCCCCGGACACCGGCGGGCCCCCTCTCCGTCTCCGCTGCGGCGCACTGCTCGCGGCGCCGGCGCCGGGGCCGGGGCACTGGTGGGTGCCCCGGCCCTTGGGGCGCCTACGGGTCAGGACGCGGGCAGCTCGCTGCGGACCGTGCGGGCGGCGGTGACCAGGTTCTCCAGGGATGCCTTGGTCTCGGGCCAGCCGCGGGTCTTGAGGCCGCAGTCGGGGTTGACCCACAGGCGTTCGGCGGGGATGGCCTTCAGTCCCTTGCGGAGGAGGCTGGCGGCCTCGTCCGTGTCGGGTACGCGGGGGGAGTGGATGTCGTACACGCCGGGGCCTGCTTCGCGCGGGTAGCCGTGTGTGGCGAGTTCGCGGGCGACTTGCATGTGGGAGCGGGCGGCCTCCAGGCTGATGACGTCGGCGTCGAGGTCGTCGATGGCCTGGACGATGTCGCCGAATTCGGCGTAGCACATGTGGGTGTGGATCTGGGTGTCCGGTCGTACGCCGCTGGTGGTGAGGCGGAAGGACTCGGTGGCCCAGTCCAGGTACGTGGCGTGGTCCGCCGTGCGCAGTGGCAGGGTTTCGCGCAGGGCGGGTTCGTCGACCTGGATGACCGATGTGCCGCCGGTTTCGAGGTCGTCGACCTCGTCGCGCAGGGCGAGGGCGACTTGCCGGGCGGTGTCGCCGAGTGGTTGGTCGTCGCGGACGAAGGACCAGGCCAGCATGGTGACGGGCCCGGTCAGCATGCCCTTGACGGGGCGTTCGGTGAGCGACTGGGCGTATGAGGTCCACCGCACTGTCATCGGTTCGGGGCGGGAGATGTCGCCGGCGAGGACCGGTGGGCGGACGTAGCGGGTGCCGTAGGACTGGACCCAGCCGTGCTGGGTGGCGAGGTAGCCGGTGAGCTGTTCGGCGAAGTACTGCACCATGTCGTTGCGTTCGGGCTCGCCGTGGACCAGGACGTCGATGCCGGTCTTTTCCTGGAAGGTGATGACCTCGGCGATTTCGGCCTTGATCCGCTCCTCGTAACCGGCCGTGTCGATCCGTCCTGCGCGCAGGTCGGCGCGGGCCGCGCGCAGCTCATTTGTCTGCGGGAACGAGCCGATGGTGGTTGTCGGCAGCAGTGGCAGTTTGAGGTGGGCTCGCTGGGCGGTGGTGCGCTCGGTGTACGGCTGGGAGCGGCGGCCGTCGGCGTCGGTGATGGCTGCGGTCCTGGCCCGTACGGCGGGGTCGTGGGTGATCGGGGAGTTGGTACGGGAGGCGAGGTCGGCGCGGTTGGCGGCGATCTCGGCGGTGATCGCGCCGGTGCCCTGGGTCAGTCCCTTTGCGAGGGTGACGATCTCGGCGGTCTTCTGCGTGGCGAAGGCGAGCCAGCGAAGGATCTGAGGGTCGATGTCCCGTTCGGGCGCCGTGTCGAGGGGGACGTGCAGCAGGGAGCAGGAGGCGGCCACGTCGACCCGGTCGGCGAGGCCGAGGAGGGTGGCGAGGGTGGACAGGGACTTCTCGTAGTTGTTGATCCAGATGTTGCGGCCGTTGACGATGCCCGCGACGAGTCGTTTGCCGGGCAGTCCGCCGGCGGCGGCGAGGTCGTGGAGGTTGGCGGCGGCGGCGTCGGTGAAGTCCAGCGCGAGGCCCTCGACCGGGGCTTTCGCCAGTACGGGGAGGGCTGCGCCGAGCCGGTCGAAGTAGGAGGCGACGAGCAGCTTGGGCCGGTCGGTCGGGTCGCCGAGTTCACGGTAGGTGCGGGCGGCGGCGTTCAGTTCGGCCGGGGAGCGGTCCTGGACCAGGGCGGGCTCATCCAGCTGGACCCACTCCGCGCCGGCGGCACGCAGATCGGCGAGTACCTCTGTGTAGACCGGCAGCAGCCGGTCCAGCAGGGTGAGCGGTTCGAAGTCGGCCGCCACCCCTGGGGCGGGCTTGGCCAGTAGAAGGTAGGTGACCGGGCCGACGAGTACGGGCCGGGCGGTGTGTCCGAGCGCGATGGCCTCTTTGAGCTCGGTGACCTGCTTGGTGGAGTCTGCGGTGAAGACGGTGTCCGGGCCGAGTTCGGGGACGAGGTAGTGGTAGTTGGTGTCGAACCACTTGGTCATCTCCAGCGGCGCCACGTCCTGGGTGCCGCGGGCCATTGCGAAGTAGCCGTCGAGTGTGTCGGCGGTGACGGCCTCGCGGTGCCGCTGCGGGACGGCGCCGACCATGACGCTGGTGTCCAGGACGTGGTCGTAGTAGGAGAAGTCGCCGGTGGGCACCTCGTGGACGCCGGCATCCGCCAGTTGCTTCCAGTTGGACCGGCGCAGGCCGGCTGCCGTTTCGCGGAGGGCGTCGGCGGTGACGCGGCCCTTCCAGTAACCCTCGATGGCCTTCTTCAGTTCCCGGTTCGGGCCCTGGCGGGGGTAGCCGTACACGGTGGCTTGTGCTGCCGCGGCTGCGGACTTCGGTGTCACGGAAATCTCCTTCGCGAGATGACTCCTTGAGATCCCGGAGACGGGACACGGACGCGAAGGGATGACGGACCGGACGGATCGATTGCGCCCCCGGGGCGCTCGTCCGTCTGGTATCTACGCCGACCCGCCCACGAGGTCACCGGGATATCCGCACACGAGGGTTCGGGTGCGGGCAACGGGCAGGTCTTCGGACTCGCGGGCACGTCCGCCGAGGCGGACACCTACTGGCCGTCGCTTCCCAGATCCGACCGGATCCAGTGCGTATGACGGCGGTTGTTCCCACTCACCGCTGCGGGGCAGTCCCGGATTCCCACCGGGTTCCCTCTTGCGACGCGCCTGTCTGGCGGACAGGGCGAACCAGCTGCACCGGCCAGACTAGAGGGTGGGCTGCCCCTGGGGCGCCGCTGTTCACATCCCGGAACGTGACATGTGACACGGAATCTGCCCGGGGAGCCGTGTGTGAAGGGGCGTTGACGACGAACGCTGCCCGGTCCTGGGAGCGGACGACCGTCTTGGCCAGGGTGTGTACAGCGAGGTCGCGTACGGCTGAGACCGTCTGCGCGATGTCACCTCGAAGCGTGGTCGGTGGCACTGCTGCGGTCCGGGACGTCGGCGAACTCGGCCGTGATGGTCAGGCCGCCGCCGGGACCGGGCGCTGCTGAGATGTTCGCGCCCTGCGCATGGGCGATGGAGCGGACGATGGAAAGGCTCAGCCCCTGGCCGGAGGTGCTGGTGCGGTCGGCGCGCAGTCGACGGAACGGCTCGAAGAGAGCGGGCATCCGGTCGGGAGCGATGTGCTTCCCGGAGTTGGTGACAGCGAGCCGGTTGCCCTGAACCGTGACCTGGACCTGGCCGCCGGGGTGGTTGTACTGGATGGCGTTGCGCACCAGGTTGGTGACGAGGTGGCGCAGCAGGACGGGGTCCCCGGTGACTTCCACGGGCCCGGTTTCCAGGCGGATGGTGACGTCATGTGCGGCGGTGAGCGGCCCGAGCTGAGCGATGGCCTGCCGCACCGGGTCTCTGGGGTCGAGGGCGTGTCTCTCGGCCAGGCCGCGGTCGATGCCGGCCAGCAGGAACAGGGCCTCGATGAGCCGCCCATCCCCTCTGGATCGGATAGAGGGGGCGGGCGGCTCTTTGATGCTCAGCGAGCGCCTCTGTGGGGTCCGGGGCCCCGGTCGTGATGTCCGCCGAGGCGAATCGCTGAGGGCTGTCCCGTAGTCCCTGGTGGATCGGCGTGCGGCGTCGGATGCGGTGCACCGCAAGGCGGAGGGACGCCCGGATACTGGATGTATTCGGGCGTTCCGACAACGCGGCGAGGCGCCGTAGCCGACGTCGCACGCCCGCCAGGGATTACGGGACAGCCCTTAGGTTCGCCCCGGCGATGTGAGATTTCGTGATACGTGAGAGGGTCAGACGGGTGAGCGAGACACCACCGAACACCCTGCAATACCGCTTTGACGGGCCGGAAGACGCACCGATCCTGATCCTGGGGCCCTCCCTCGGTACTTCATGGCACATGTGGGACCGGCAGATACCGGAGCTCATCCAGCACTGGCGGGTCTTCCGCTTCGACCTTCCCGGCCACGGCGGCGCCCCCGCCCACCCGGCCTCCGCCGTCACCGAACTCGCCGACCGGCTGCTGGCCACCCTCGAAGGGCTCGGCGTCCAGCGCTTCGGGTACGCGGGCTGCTCCCTCGGCGGCGCGATCGGCGCCGACCTCGCGCTGCGCCACCCGCACCGGGTCGCCTCGCTCGCCCTGGTCGCTGCCTCGCCCCGGTTCGGCAGCGCCGACGAGTTCCGCCAGCGCGGTGTGGTCGTCCGCACCAACGGCCTGGAGCCGATGGCCCGCACCGCGCCGGAGCGCTGGTTCACCCCCGGTTTCGCCGCCGCCCAGCCGGCCATCGTCGAGTGGGCCGTCCAGATGGTCCGCACCACCGACCCCGGCTGCTACATCGCCGCCTGCGAAGCCCTCGCCGCCTTCGACATCCGCAGCGAACTCGGCCGCATCACCGTCCCGACGCTCGTCCTGGTCGGCGCCGAGGACCGGGTCACCGGGCCCGGCGACGCCCGCACCCTGGTCGCGGGCATACCCGACGCCCGGCTCGCCCTCGTCCCCGGCGCCTCCCACCTCGCCCCGGTCGAGCAGCCCGGAGCCGTCACCGACCTGCTGCTCACCCACTTCTCCGCGGCCTGGCAGGACACCCTCGCGGCCATCCCCGTCCCGCCCTCCACTCCGCAGCTCTCCACCCCCGTGCTGCCCGTCGCGGAGATCACCGCCGCCGCACCGCCGGAGGCCGCCACCACCGGACGCGCCGACCCGTACGAGCCCGGCATGAAGGTGCGCCGCGAGGTGCTGGGCGACGCCCACGTGGACGGGGCCCTGGCCGCCTCCGACGACTTCACCGGTGACTTCCAGGAACTCGTCACGCGTTACGCCTGGGGCGAGGTGTGGACCCGGGAGGGCCTGGACCGCCGTACCCGCAACTGTGTCACGCTCACCGCGCTGGTCGCCTCCGGCCGCCTGGAGAGCCTGGCCGCGCACGTCACGGCCGCGCTGCGCAACGGCCTCACCCCGGCCGAGATCAAAGAGGTGCTGATGCAGACAGCCGTGTACTGCGGCGTGCCGGCCGCGAGTGCCGCGTTCTCGATCGCCCAGACCGTGATTCAGGAAGAAACAACGCCCCGCCCGTAGCAGGATGGGACCCATGAACGCCGCGAACCCCGTGCACCTGACACTGACCAAGAAGACGCACTCCTGCATCCGTCTGGAGAAGGACGGGCGGACGCTCGTCATCGACCCGGGCGGTTTCTCGGAGCAGGACGCCACCGTCGGCGCCGAAGCGCTGCTGGTGACGCACGAGCACCCCGACCACTTCGACGAGGGGCGGCTGCGCGCCGGGATGGAAGCCAACCCGGCCGCCGAGATCTGGACCCTGCGCAGCGTCGCCGACCGGCTGTCCGCGGCTTTCCCCGGCCGCGTCCACACCGTCGGCCACGGCGACACCTTCTCCGCCGCGGGCTTCGACGTAACGGTCCACGGCGAGCTGCACGCGGTGATCCACCCGGACATTCCCCGGATCACCAACATCGGCTTCCTGGTGGACGGTTCGGTCTTCCATCCGGGCGACGCGCTCACCGTCCCCGAGCGGCCGGTCGACACCCTGATGCTCCCGGTGATGGCCCCCTGGAACAAGATCTCCGAGGTCATCGACTACGTACGCGAGGTCAAGCCGCGCCGCGCCATCGACATCCACGACGCCCTGCTCACCGACCTCGCCCGCCCGATCTACGACAACCAGATCGGCAGCCTCGGCGGCACCGACCACGGCCGGCTGACCCCGGGGGACTCGACCGGCCTGTGACCTCCGCCGGTCCGGCGACTGTCAGTGGGAGCCGCTAGGTTTACGTACATGCGCATCGCAACCTGGAACGTCAATTCGATCACCGCCCGGCTCCCGAGGCTGCTGGCCTGGCTGGAGAGCACCGGCACGGATGTGCTGTGCATCCAGGAGACCAAGTGCACCGCCGAGCAGTTCCCGGCGGACGCGCTCCGCGAGCTCGGCTACGAGTCCGCGGTCAACGCCACGGGCCGGTGGAACGGGGTCGCGCTGGTCTCCCGGGCCGGCCTGTCCGACGTAGTCCAGGGACTGCCCGAAGGCCCCGGGTACGACGGGGTGCAGGAGCCCCGGGCGATCTCCGCGACCTGCGGCCCGGTCCGGGTCTGGTCGGTCTACGTACCCAACGGCCGCGAGATCGAGCACGCGCACTACGCGTACAAGCTGCGCTGGTTCGAGGCCCTGCAGAAGGCCGTCGCCACGGACGCCGCGGGCCCGCAGCCGTTCGCGGTCCTCGGCGACTTCAACGTGGCCCCGACCGATGAGGACGTCTGGGATCCGGCGCTGTTCGTGGGCGCCACCCACGTCACTCCCGCCGAGCGTGCCGCCCTCGCCGCACTGCGCCGGGAAGGGCTGTCCGACGTCATGCCCCGCCCGCTCAAGTACGACCGCCCGTACACCTTCTGGGACTACCGGGAGCTGCGCTTCCCGAAGAACAAGGGCATGCGGATCGACCTCGTCTACGGCAACGCCCCCTTCGTCGCGGCGGTCAAGGACAGCTACGTGGACCGGGAGGAACGCAAGGGCAAGGGCGCGTCCGACCACGCCCCGGTGGTCGTGGACCTCGACATCTGACGACACTGAGCCGCAGCCGCAGCCGCAGCCGCAGCCGCAGCCGCAGCCGCAGCCGCAGCCACGGCTTGGCGTGCTGCGGGCAGAACCCGGTGCGCCGGGGGCGGCCGGGCGCCGCGCATCCCGGCCGCCGAGCCCGTCGTTGTCAGTGGTCGCCGATACGGTGGTTGATGTCCTTATCCCGCTTGCTGGCTGCTTGCTGTGACCAGGACAGCCCCGCCCGTTCAGCGCCGGGCGGGGCCTCATCCACCCCCTGTCGGACCGCGGGAGACCGGTCGCCGCTCCGGTCGGCCGCGCGGAGCGTTCCCAGCGACGCCCAGGCGGTGCCCAGCGCCAGGACCATCAGCAGCGCGCTCACCCACACCGGCGAGCGGAAACCGAGTCCCGCACCGATCGCGAGCCCGCCGAACCAGGGGCCGAGCGCGCCGCCCACATTGAACGCGGACGTGGCGAAGGAGCCGGACAGAGTCGGTGCGTCGGCCGCCAGCCGGAACACCCACGAGATCAGCGCCGTCCCCGTACCGAACGCGAGCATTCCCTGGACGAAGACGAGCGCGACCGTCGCGAGCGGGCTTCCCGCGGTCAAAGCCAACCCGGCCCAGCCGACGGCGAGCGCGACCAGCCCGGCCGCGGTGAGGGCGAGGGGCCGCGCGTCGACGACCCGGCCGGCGACCGTGACCCCGACGAACGAGCCCAGGCCGAACAGCGCGAGCAGCACGGGCACCCAGCCGGCACCGAGTCCGGTGACCCGGGTGGCGAGCGGTTCGAAGTAGGAGAACGCACAGAACGTCGCCCCTTGCACGAGGGCGCTCGTCAGCAGCGTCAGCAGCAGCCGCGGGCGGGCCAGGGCCCGCAGCTCGACGCGGGCGCGCGCGGGGACGGCCTCCGGCCGCGTCCCCGGAATCGTCCTGGCGATCACGACGACGGCCGGTACGGAGACGAGCGCCACGGCCCAGAAGGCCGACCGCCACCCCCATTGCCCGCCCAGCGCCGCACCGGCGGGCACCCCGGCCACACAGGCGATGGTGACGCCCCCGACCACCACGGACGTGGCGCGTGCCCGGGCCTCCGGCCCGACCATGGAGACCGCGGTCACCAGGGCCACGGCCCAGAACCCGGCATTGGCCAGCGCCCCGACGACGCGCGTCGCGAGGAGCACCCCGTAGCCGGGGGTGAGCGCGCCGACGACATGGACGGCGCTGAAGACACACAGGAAGAACAGCAGGGCGCGGCGGCGCGGCCAGTTGCGGCTGAAGAGCGCCATCAACGGCGCTCCGACGACCATTCCGATCGCGAAGGCCGAGGTCAGCAGCCCGGCGGCCGGAATGGATACGTGGAGGTCGGCGGCGATGTCCGAGACCAGACCGGACAGCATGAATTCGGATGTGCCCTGGGCGAAGACGGCGAGCCCGAGCGCGTACACGGCAAAAGGCATGAAGGAACCCCATGGACGGCTGATGGATGGACCAGGCAGGGGGAGTGGGCCGCGCCCGCCCGTCATGACGGGCGGCAACGCGGAAGAACGTCCGCAGTGTTCATGGACGGGACTCGGCAACGCGCGGCAGGCGCAGGTGCCGGAGAATCCGCGCACGCGTGCACGCACAGGCGCGTCACGGGCGCCGACGGGGAAAGCGCAGCCCACACCGGGGTGGTCCTGCGGCGGCAGCCGGGCGGAACGGCCCCATCACCGGAACTCGGCCGTGCGGGGTCGACTCGACAGCGGTTCGGCCACCGGCGGACCGGTGGCTAGCCTCTGTCGGACTCGGGGCTGGACATGGTCATGAAGCTACCAGCCCGGATCCCCTCGCCTCCACCCCTTTCCACCGGAGCGGCTGAGGCAACCGGAGCGGCTTCGGGGTGACCGCCGACGGGGCGGCCGCCGCCGTACTGACGACCACCCTCCGCCGGCCTCCGGCTCCGAGGGGCGGGCCTGCTCCGTCCGCGCCCGGGAGTGACGAAGAAAACGGTGACCGCACGGCGGGGCGATGGGGGACCCGGCGCCGTCGCGCGGTAACGGTGTGGTCGGTGGGCGCCGAGTGATCCCGACCGCACGGGGGCGAACGGGCGCCCACTCGGTCGGGTGGCCGACGGGAGGCGGGATTTCATCGGCGGCCACCGTGCCGGTCCGGTCGCGGCTCACACCCCGAGGTGTGGCGAACCGGGGCCGGTTTTGTGTCATGGTGAGCTGATGTTCGCATTTCGTGGCGCCGACGTGACGGGAGTCCGGTGGGAGTCGAGTGGGAGATGGTCATGGTGAACGTGAGTGAATGGACGCCGGTCGGGGCCGACGGGTCGGTGTTCCGGTGCGAGGCCGACCGTGGGGTGGCCGTATCCAGCAGTGTTGTGCCGCAGGGAATCCGATCATGAACATCCCGTTCTTGGACAACTGGCGCAAGCGTCACGGCGGTACGCGCGGAACGGGGCTCGCCGCCGCCGTGGCGGTCGATCCCGAAGGGGTGGCCGAACTGCTCGCCGAGTGCGAGCTGTTGCGCGTCCGGGCGGCTCAGCGGGGGCTCGAACTCGACGACAGCCCGGCCTCGTTGGCGGCTCTGGACCAGTTGCCGCCGCGCTGGCGCGACGATCCGGAGGAACTGCCCTGGCTGGGCAATGACGCGGGGCTCTACCTCGGCACGGTACTGGTGCGCAATGTCTCCGGCGCGGCGTGGAGCATCTGGCCGAGCGGGCAGCCCGTGGTGCGGCTCGCTTCGGGGCGGGAGATCGATGTGGTCGAGGCCGGACTGGGCTGGGCTATGACGGGCAGCCCCGAGCTTTCGCAGGTGTACTCGGAGTCGGCCGAGGGGTAGAGCTTTCATCAAAACCAGATAAGACGCCTTATGCCCCCTTTATGCGTGTCGAAGGCGAAGCCCCTTTTCGCGCTGGATAGTTTGCGCTGACCTCGACATAGCGACAAGTGGGTGGGGCAGGGTATGGCCGTCGATCCGTTGATCGAACTGCGGGACGTCAACAAGTTCTACGGGCAGTTGCACGTACTGCGGGACATCAATCTCACCGTGGGCCGCGGGGAGGTGGTGGTGGTCATCGGCCCCTCGGGCTCCGGCAAGTCGACGCTCTGCCGGACCATCAACCGGCTCGAGACGATCGAGTCGGGCCACATCGCGATCGACGGCAGACCCCTCCCCGAGGAGGGGAAGGGGCTGGCCCAGCTGCGGGCCGAAGTGGGCATGGTCTTCCAGTCGTTCAACCTGTTCGCGCACAAGACCGTGCTGGACAATGTCTCGCTCGCCCAGCTCAAGGTCCGCAAACGGAAGAAGGACGAGGCCGACCGGCGCTCCCGGGAGCTGCTGGAGCGGGTCGGACTCGCCGCGCAGGCCGCCAAGCTCCCCGCACAGCTCTCCGGCGGCCAGCAGCAGCGGGTGGCCATCGCCCGCGCCCTCGCCATGGACCCCAAGGCGCTGCTCTTCGACGAGCCCACCTCGGCACTCGACCCGGAGATGATCAACGAGGTGCTGGAGGTCATGCAGCAGCTCGCCCGGGACGGGATGACCATGGTCGTCGTCACGCACGAGATGGGCTTCGCCCGCTCCGCCGCCAACCGCGTGGTCTTCATGGCCGACGGCCGCGTCGTCGAGGACCGCACTCCCGAGGCGTTCTTCACCGCTCCGGAGAGCGACCGTGCCAAGGACTTCCTGTCCAAGATCCTCAAGCACTGACGGGGGGCGCCGTGTTGCGTACGCGAAAAGTACTGGCCGCCTGTGCCGGTCTCCTGCTGGCCGTGCTCGCCGCCGGATGCGGCAAGGAGGGCAGCCCGCCGGTGAAGGGGCCGAAGGCCGGGCAGCTGCCGGTGTACAAGGTCGACACCGGGTTCCGGCTGCCCGGATCGCCGACCTGGAGCAAGGCGAAGAAGCGCGGATACCTCCGGGTCGGGGCCAAGGAGGACCAGCCCTACCTCGGCGAGAAGGACCCGGCCACCGGCGTCTACTCCGGCTTCGACATCGAGATCGCCAGAATGATGGCGGCCTCGATCGGGTTCGACCCGAAGACGATCCGCTTCAGGACCATCGCCTCCGCCAACCGCGAGACGGCACTGCAGAACGGCCAGATCGACTACTACGTCGGCACCTACACCATCAACGCCATGCGCAAGAAGCTCGTCGGCTTCGCGGGACCCTACTTCATGGCCGGGCAGTCGCTGCTCGTCCGCACCGACGAACACGACATCCACGGCCCGCAGGACCTGGACGGCAGGACGGTCTGCTCGGCAGCGGGATCGACCCCGTACCAGCGCATCGCCGCCGACTACCCGAAGGCGATCCTGGTCGCCTACGACACGTACTCGATCTGCGTCGACAACCTGCTGACCTACCAGGTCGACGCCGTCACCACCGACAACGCGATCCTGCTGGGCTTCGCCGCCAAGGCGCCCAAGGAGCTGAAGGTGGTGGGCAAGCCGTTCTCCGAGGAGCCGTACGGCATCGGCGTCCCGCGCAGCGACAACGCGCTGCGGTTCGCCCTCAACGACGCCCTGGAGGCCAACGAGAGGAACGGCAACTGGAGGAAGGCGTTCGAGGCCACACTCGGACTCTCCGGAGCGCCCGCGCCGACCCCGCCGCCCATCGACCGCTACCCGGCGACCTGAGAGGGCGGGCATCGACCATGGACGTACTCACAGAGAACTTCTCGCTCTACGGCAAGGGCTTCCTCGGCACGGTCGAACTGACCGTCTACTCCTCGATCCTGGCCCTGCTCCTCGGCTTCTTCATGGCCTCCTGCCGGGTGGCTCCCGTCGGCTCGCTCCGGGTGCTCGGCGCGGTCTGGGTGACGGTGCTGCGCAACACGCCTCTGACGCTGCTCTTCTTCGCCGTCCTGCTCGGGCTCCCGCGCTTCGGACTGGTGCTTCCCTTCAAGGTCTTCGCGGTCCTCGCGCTCGGCTGCTACACCTCCGCCTTCATCTGCGAGGTGCTGCGCTCCGGCATCAACACCGTGCCGAGGGGGCAGGGCGAGGCGGCTCGCAGCCTCGGCCTGACGTTCGGCCAGACGCTGCACGCCATCGTGCTGCCGCAGGCGTTCCGTTCGGTGATCCCGCCGATCGGCTCGACGCTGATCGCCCTCGCCAAGAACTCGGCGATCGCCGGGGCCTTCAGCGTCACCGAGCTGCTCGGCACCTACAAGACCCTCAACGAGCTGGGCTACAGCATCATCTGGACCTTCGTCTGGATCGCCGTCGGCTACCTGATCATCACCCTGTCCATCAGTGCGCTCTTCAATGCGATGGAGAAGCGCTGGGGAGTCGCCCGATGACCACCCGCACCGTGCCGCCCGCCACCGCGCTCTACGACATCCCGGGCCCGGTCGCCCGCAGACGCCACCGTCTGTACGGGATCGTCTCGACGGCCCTGATCCTCGCCCTGGTCGGCTGGATCGTCTATCTGCTCGTCGACACCGGACAGTTCACCGCCGCCAAATGGACGCCCTTCGCGTACAAGGGCATCCAGGAGCTGCTGCTGCGCGGACTGGGCAACACCCTCAAGGCGTTCGGGTACGCCGCGGTGCTCTCCCTCGTGCTCGGAGCGGTGCTCGCCGTCGGCCGACTCTCCGAACACCGGGCCGTGCGCCGGCTGTCGACGCTTCTGGTCGAGTTCTTCCGGGCCATGCCCGTACTGGTGATGATCTTCTTCATCTTCGTGGCCCTGAAGGTGCAGCCCCTGCCCGCACTGGTCACCGGCCTGACGCTGTACAACGGCTCCGTGCTCGCCGAGGTGTTCCGCACCGGGATCAACTCGGTGGACCGCGGCCAGCGCGAGGCCGCGTACGCCCTCGGGATGCGCAAGACCCAGGTCACCACCTTCGTGCTGGCCCCGCAGGCGGTGCGCGCCATGCTGCCCACGATCATCAGCCAGCTGGTGGTGGCGCTGAAGGACACCTCGCTCGGCTACCTGATCACCTACGAGGAATTCCTCCACGCGGGCAAGCTCATCGCCTCCAATCTCGACTACGATCTTCCCTTCATCCCCGTGGTGATGGTGATCTCACCGATCTACATCGGGATGTGCATGCTGCTCTCCTGGTTCGCGACGTGGGTGGCCAAGCGGGAGCGGCGCAATCCGAAGACGAAGGCCGTGGAAGTCGCACCGGCCGAACCAGGAACGCTGCTGCCGGGTGTGCAGTAGCCGGGACCCGCTGCGAAGCGGTCTCCGAGGAGCAGTGCCCGTCCGGCAGCAGCCGGTGATCACTTCTCGCGCGAGGGAACGGGCCCGTATGCCGGGCCCGCCGAGAGCGAGGAGAAGGTCAGCTGCGAGCCGGTCGGGTCGTGCTCCGCGCACAGCGGGTCGACCGTGTCGACCGTCAGGGCGAGCCGGTGACCGGCCGGGACGCCGCAGGTGGCGGAGGAGAGCTCCGGGCCCGCGGCGCAGCGGCCGGCCCGGCGTCTGCCCGTGGAAGGTATAGGGGGCGTTACTGACCAGCTTGCCCGGGCCGGCGGCCCTTCGTCGTGGAGATGCGCGACGAAGGGCCGCTCCCTTTGCGGCCGGCCGGCCGGCCGGTGCGGTCGAGTCCGGCCGTGCTCCGGATTTCGGCCTGTGAGGAAAGGGGTGGAATCCTGTGCCTCATTGTGATGAATCTGTGACGACCGGCATGCGTTGATGTCCGACATGCTCCCTTGTCGGTGCCGACATCCCAGGACAAGATCGACTTCTGCTTCTCGGGCTGTCATGGGTGGGGATCTCGGGTGACCGGGGTGGGGAAGAGTTGCCGAGACACCTGATCAAGGGGTGTTGGCGCCGAATGTCCGCTGCGTGAATTCCGTATCGATCGTCCCTCTTGCCTCTGGTGCGGATGTGGGGTCTTACGACCTGCCGGTCGCCAACGGGCCGTCCATGTGCGGGTCCGTCGCTCGAACGGAATAGGGACAGGGATGCATGTCGTACGTTGCTGATGGGAAGAGTGTGCCGCGCCGCCGCCGGATGCGGCGCGCCGCGGTGCGTGGGGCGCCGGCCGTTCTTCTGGCCGCGGTGATGTTCTCGGCCGGGCAGGCCCCGCCCTTCGGGTCACGGGCGGCCGCTGCGGCACCCTGTGCCGGCACTGTGGCCCCGGACTTCAATGGCGACGGGGTGCGCGATGTCGCTGTCGCCGACCCGCAGGCCACGGTCTCCGGCAAGGAGAGGGCCGGCCTCGTCAGAATCGTACTGGGCGGCGGCAAAGGCGTGGTGGAGGTCTCCCAGGACACTCCCAACGTGGCCGACAGCGCGGAACCGGGGGACCAGTTCGGCTTCTCGATGGCCGTGTACGACGCAGATCTCGATGGGTGCAGCGACCTCGCCGTCGGGATCCCCTACGAGGACGTCGGAACTGTCAAGGACGCCGGTTACGTGCAGATCATCTACGGCTCCACGGGGACCGTCGGCCAAGAAAAGCCCAGCAGGGGCTTCGTCCAAGGTGCCGATCAGCCGTTGGGCGGTGGGCCCGAGACCGGCGACTGGCTCGGTTACGCGGTCGCAGCAGGCAAGTCGGCATCCGGTTACCCCTTCCTGGTCATAGGGGTGCCCGGCGAGGACGGTGCCGGCGGAGTGGACATGGGCATCATCCACTACGTGTACGGAACGGACTACAAGGCGGCGTCCGTCAGCCAGGACACCACCGGGGTCTGGGAGGACGCGGAGCCTCACGACCGCTTCGGCGCCTCGATCGCGGCGACGGACAGGCACTTCGTGGTCGGCGCTCCGGGGGAGAGCATCGGGGCTGTCCCCTTCGCAGGTGCCGTCGTCGCATTCCGGCCCTCGATCAACACGGACGGCATTCCGGACCCGCTGTTCGGCATGGGCCAAGGCCGTACGCCGGGGCCCGATCTCGCGGCTCAGGAAGGCGACCAGTACGGGACTTCGCTGGCGATGGCACCGTACCGCCCGAGCGGGGCGGCGACGACCACCGACTCGATGCTCGCAGTGGGCGTCCCGGGCGAGGACCTGGGGAGCATCGTGGACGCCGGGGCGGTGCAGGTGTACCAGATCAAGGCCGACGGAACGGTCGCGGAGACCCAGTGGATCGACCAGGACGTGCCCGACGTCGAGGGAGAGGCGGAGCCCCGTGACTTCTTCGGGCAGCGGCTCGCCGCTGTCAACACAACCACGAACGTGGTCAGTACCCCGGCCACGATGAGGTTGGCCGTGGGAGTTCCGGGCGAGGAGCCGGCGGCGGGGCAGGCGGACCAGGGCGGCGTGGCACTGTTCTCGATGCTCGGAGCTCCCGGAGCCGCCGACAGCTGGATCGAGCCGGGCGCCGGAATTCCTTCGCAGCCCGCTCCACGGCAGTTCGCCGGCATGAGTCTGGGCGGCAACCCGGCCCTGTTGTACGTGGGCATGCCCTACGGCCCGGAGGCGGGACGCGCGGTGTACGGCTTCTCCTGGAACACCGCCAACGGCGGTACCCCCAGTCAGACCTTCAGACCGGGCGAGGGCGGCCTTCCCGCCGGCGGTGTCGCCTTCGGCGCCACCGTCCGCTGATCGAGACGAACGACGTCGCGGGGGACCCGTGTCCGACGGCCTCGCCGGCCACAGGACCGGGTTCCCCGGGGCGACCGCAGCCTTGATCCGCATGTCACGTCCTGCGGCGAGGAGGAGTCGGCGGATGCGGACACCGCCCCGGCTGCGGCGTCGGCCGCCCGGGGCTCCAGCGAGGGTGGCCCCGGCGAACAGGGCGACGCCCGCTCCGCGGGAGACGGTGGCGTGCGGAGCGGGGCACGGGCGCGGCAGCGGTCGCTCCTCACGCGTTTCGGGGCGAAGCGAATCGGTGTCCCCGGCGCGGCGCGGCCGTGCGGCTCACTTCAGCGCGCTCTTCGCCTGCCAGTCGGACCACGCCACATTCCACGCCCCGTATCCGTTGCCCTCCGCGACCGTGCCCTTGGCGTCGGCGCCGGTGATCTCGAACGGGTCGCCGACCCGTACCTGCTGGTACAGCGAAGCGGCGTTGGCGTCACTCATTCCGACACAGCCCGAGCTGTGGTTGGCCACCCCGAAGTAGGCGGCGTTCCACGGCGCCGCGTGGGCGTACATCCCCGACCAGGTCAGCCGCATCGACGAGTCGACCATCTTGTCGTAGGCATCGCCCAGGCCGACCGTCTCGGAGCGCATGTTGATCGTGCCCTCCTTGGCCATCAGCACGGCCGTACCGCGCCAGGACGCCTTCTCGCCGCCCGGGGTGCCGGCCGACATGGGCACGTCCATGACGGTCTTCCCGTCCCGCTTCAGTGCCAGCCGGTGGCGGTCGAGGTCGACCTTGACCACCTGGTTCGCTCCGATCGTGAAGGTGGTCCGGTAGTCGCGGACGAACCAGCCGCCGGACGGGCCCGAGTCGATGCCGTTGAGATCGGCGTCGAGCGTGACCTTCGTACCGGACTTCCAGTACTCCTTGGGCCGCCAGTCGACGCGGTCCTTGCCGGAGTAGTCCTGCAGCCAGCCCCAGGAGCCCTCGGCGTTGTTCGAGGTGGAGACCTTCAGGGCCTTCTCGACCGCCGCCCGGTCCTTCACCGGGTTGTCGAAGACGATCGACAGGGGCTGGGCGACGCCGACGGTGGTGTTCTTGCCGGGGGCCAGCGTCAGCTTGTTGACCTTGTCGGCCCCGGCGGTGGTGAACCCGGCCTTGTCACTGCCGCCCTCGGTGTCCTTCGCCTCGACGCGGTACGTGGTGCCGGGCGCGGCCGGCCGGTCCGACGTCCAGGTCCTGCCGTCGGCGGATATCCGGCCGGTGAGCGCGTCCCCCTCGGCCGGGCTCACCGTGACCGCCTTCAGCTTTCCGGCGCCGAGGGTCACCTTCACCGGCTGCCCGGGAGCGGCCCCGGAGCCCTGGAGGTTCACCGAGATCTTGGTTTCGTGCGCCGGTGCGCCCCCCGCCGCCCCCTTGCCCGAGTCCGACGCCGACGCGCCGGAGCAGGCGGTGAGCGTGGCGCCGAGCGCCGCGGTACCGGCGATCAGGGTGAGCCGGACCGGGCGGACGAGCGGGGCGGTACGACGTATGCGCCGGCGTGCAGAGAACAACGGAACAACCTCCAAGACCTTGCTTCTCACGGGTGGAGAGGCATTCACCCGACGATAGGTTCCGCAAATCGACCGAAAACCGGGAAATCCTCTGTGTGACATGGACCGCAGCACAACGGTCATCGTCCGGTCACATCCGCCGCTCGGCTCCGTCACGGACCGCTGTGAGCATCCTGTGCAGCCCCGCGGAGCCGACAGCGGGGCCGACCAGGGAGGGCCACGAACATGTCAGCGCTGCTCGCGACCGGAGACCGCGGCCAAGACCACGAGCTGCGGATACGCGGCCTGACCGCCGTCGAGCACCGGGCCTTCGTGTCCACCCGCACGGACGCGAGCTTTCTGCAGTATCCGTCCTGGGCCTCGGTGAAGGACCAATGGGCCTCCGAAATGGTCGGCTGGCACGACGCCTTCGGCGAATTGACCGGAGCCGCGCTGGTGCTCTACCGGCAATTCCCGGGAACCCGCAAATACTTCGCCTACTTGCCGGAAGGCCCGGTGGCCGACTGGGCCGACCCCGATGTCGACCGGTGGCTGCGGCCGCTCATGGCACATCTGCGCAGGGCCGGTGCCTTCGCCGTACGGATCGGTCCCTCACCGGCGTACCGCCGCTGGGACACCGCCCGGCTCAAGGCGGCCACCGGACCGGGCCGCAAGGTCGGCGACGTACTCGCCACCGAGGTGGACCCGCTCGGCACGGCCGTCGCCGAACGGCTCCGGGCCCGCGGCTGGCGCCGCTGCGGCGGCGACGGGGGAGAGGACGCCGACGCGCAGCCGCGCCATGTCTTCCGGGTGCCGCTCGCCGGCCGGACCCCCGACGAGCTGTGGGCGGGGCTCAACCAGGAGTGGCGCCGCAACGTCCGCAAGGCCCAGAAGGCCGGGGTGCGGATCGTCGTCGGCGGCGCGGCCGAACTCCCGGAATTCCACCGCCTGCTGCGGATCACCGAGGAGCGCGACGGCTTCCGGCTCGGCCGCTCCCTCGCGTACTACCAGCAGCAGTACGCCGTACTCAACGCCGAACACCCCGGACGGATGAAGCTCTACCTCGCCGTCCACCAGGGCGAGATCCTGGCCGCCCACACGATGATCAGCACCGGTCGGCGGGTCTGGTACCAGACCGGCGCCTCCGCCGACCACCGCAGAGAGGTCCGGCCCAGCAACGCGCTGCAGTGGAAGATGATGCTCGACGCCCACGGGCTCGGTGCCGATGTGCACGACATGCGCGGGGTACCCTCCACCCTTGACCCCGACGACCGGCCCTTCGGGCTGCTGCGTTGGAAGCTCGGCACCGGCGGTCAGGTCGTCGAGACCCTCGGAGAGTGGGAGACATCGGTGGGCGGAGCCGCCAACAACACCCTGTACCGGGCGTTCCAGGCATACCTGGCCCGCCGATGACGGCCACCGAGGCGACCCCCGCGAAGACCCCGAAGCGCGCGTCCGGCTCGGTACTGCGCAGCGGCGCGGTCATGGCGTCGGGCTCCATCGTCTCCCGGGCGACCGGCTTCGTGCGCTCGGCCGTCGTCGTCGCCGCGCTCGGCACCGGGCTCCAGGCGGACGGGTACACGGTCGCCAACACCGTGCCCAACATCCTCTACACGCTGCTCATCGGCGGCGCGCTCAACGCCGTCTTCGTCCCGGAGCTCGTGCGGGCGGCCAAGAACCACGCCGACGGCGGAGCCGCGTACACCGACCGGCTGCTCACCCTCTGCACGATCGGACTCCTCGTCCTCACCGCGGTCACCGTCGTCGGCGCACCGTGGATCGTCTCGGTCTACGCTCCCGACTACCACGGCGAACAGGCCGAACTCACCATCGCCCTGGCCCGCTACTGCCTGCCGCAGATCCTCTTCTACGGACTGTTCACGTTGCTCGGCCAAGTACTCAACGCCCGCGACCGGTTCGGCGCGATGATGTGGACCCCGGTCCTCAACAACGTGGTGATCATCGCGGTGTTCGGGATCTACCTGGCCGTCGCGGCGGGCTCCGACGGTACGTTGACCGCGGCGCAGGCCCAGTGGCTCGGCTGGGGGACCACCGCCGGGATCGCCGTGCAGACCGTTGCCCTGGTGCCCGCGCTGCGCGCGGCGAGGTTCCGTTGGCGCCCCCGGTTCGACTGGCGGGGCAGCGGCCTCACCCGGCCGCTGCGCGCGGCCGGCTGGCTCGTCCTGCTCGTGCTGACCAATCAGATCGCCTACTGGGTGGTCACCCGGCTCTCCACCGCCACCGGTCAGCACGCCGTCGAACAGCATGTGGCGGGCGGCGTGGGCTACACCGCGTACAGCTACGTCTACCAGCTGTGGGTGGTGCCGCACGGCATCGTGACCGTCTCGCTCGTCACCGCGCTGATGCCCCGGATGAGCCGGGCGGCCGCGGACGGCGATCTGACGGGCGTGCGGCGTGATGTCTCGTACGCCCTGCGCACCACGGCCGCGGCCGTGGTGCCCGCGGTGGCCGTGCTGTTCGCGCTGGCACCGTGGGTGATCGGGGCGGTGTACGGATACGGGCGTACGGGCGGGGCGGACATCACGGTGATGGCCGGGATGATGATGGCGTTCGCGCCGGGGCTGATCGCCTACTCCGGACAGTACGTGCTCTCCCGCGCGTTCTACGCGATGAGCGACACCCGCACCCCGTTCCTCCTCAACCTGGTGATCGCCGCGCTCAACGCCGGGCTCTGCGTCGCCGCGTATCTGCTGCTGCCGGTCCGCTGGGCCGTGACCGGAATGGCCGGGGCGTACTCCGTGGCGCTGTTCGTGGGCTTCGGTGCCACGGCGTACGTGCTGCACCGCAGGGTCTGCGGCAGCGGCGCCGCCCGGCCCTCACTGCTGCGGTCGTCCGGGCTGTGGGCGCAGGTCCGCCTGGTGGTGGCGAGCGTGCCCGCCGGGCTGCTGGGGTACCTGGCCGCTCGCGCCGGCGCCGGGTACGGGGACTTCGCCGCGGTGGGGGCGGGGACCGTCGTACTCCTGCTCACGGTGGCGCTGCTGGCCCGGCCGCTCCGCCTGCGGGAGATCAGCGCCGTGATCGCGGCGGGCCGGCGGCGGCTGCGGCGGGCGTGAACCCGCCGGGCGCCCGGCCCGGTCACCGGTTCGAATCCACTCCTTGATCGCTGGGATACTGCTGCCATGCCTCGCGTTTTGCTGATCGAAGACGACCCCTCCGTACGGGAAGGGGTCGAGCTGGGGCTGCGACGGCGCGGCCACGAGCTGCGGGCCGTCGAGACCGGCGAGGACGGGCTGGCGGCGCTGGGAGAGTTCCGGCCCGATCTGGTGCTCCTCGATCTGATGCTCCCCGGAGTGAACGGGGTCCAGGTCTGCCGCCGGATACGGGAGACCAGCCAGCTGCCGATCATCATGCTCACCGCGCGCGGCGACGACTTCGACGTGGTCGTCGGGCTGGAGGCCGGTGCCGACGACTACATCGTCAAGCCCGCCCGTACCGAAGTGATCGAGGCCAGGATCCGCGCCGTCCTGCGCAGGCTCGCAGAGCCCGCAGGACGCAGCGGCACCGAGGTCCACGGCGAACTGGCCGTCGACCGCGCCGGGCTCTCCGTCGCCAAGTCGGGGCAGCGCGTCCTGCTCGCGCCCTCCGAACTGAAGCTGCTGCTCCATCTCTCGGCCTCGCCCGAGCAGGTCTTCAGCAGGCAGCAGCTCCTCGAATACGTCTGGGAACACAGCTACCACGGAGACGCGCGCCTGGTCGACGCCTGTGTGCGGAGGCTGCGGCAGAAGATCGAGGACGTGGCGGGCCGCCCGCGCTACATCCAGACCGTCCGCGGCTTCGGCTACCGCTTCGGACCGCTCGCATGAAGCTGTTCGCCGCCCGGTTCGGACTGCGGACCCGTCTCATAGGAGCCTTCCTGCTGGTCGCGGCGATCAGCGCCGTCACCACCGCGACCCTGACCTACCGCGAGGCCCGCTCGGCCATCCTCCAGCAGGCCCAGGACACGGCCGTCGACCAGTTCCGCGACCGGATCGCCGCGCAGGCCGTGACCCTGCCCGTCCATCCGGCCCACCTCCAGCAGGCCTGCCAGATCCTTGCCCGGGAGGGCAAGCCGCACCCCTGGATCATCTTCGCCGAATACGGGAAGATCCGGGTCTCGTCCTCGAACCGGCCCACGTCCGAGGTCATCACACCCGAGCTGCGCAAGGCCGCCCGCAGCAATGCGCACGGCTCCTTCCAACGGGTCGTCAAGGACGGCCATCCCTGGCTGACCGTCGGTATGCCGGCACTCTTCGACCGGGGCGACGGACGCCAGCCCACCGGGCTCGTCCTCTACGCCGTGATGCCGCTCACCACCGAGGAGGCCAATGTCGATGCCATGGTCACGGCGGCCCGCGACGGCGCCCTCCCCGCCCTCCTGATCGCGGTGGTGCCCGCGCTGCTCGCCGCCCGCAGTGTGCTGCGTCCGGTGCGCGATCTGCGACGGGCCGCCGCGGGCATCGGCCGCGGCGAGCTCGACACCCGTATCGAGGCCAGGGGATCCGACGAACTCGCCGAACTGGCCCGGACGTTCAACGAGTCGTCGACAAAACTCCAGGAATCCGTGGAGGAGCTCCGGCGCGCGGAGGTACGGGCCAGGAGGTTCGCCTCGGACGTCTCGCACGAACTGCGTACCCCGCTCACCGGAATGCTCGCCGTCACCGAGGTGCTCGACGAGGACGCCGCCCAGCTGAACTCCGACACCGCGGCGGCCGTCCGGCTGATCAGCGCCGAGACCGGGAAGCTCGCCACCCTCGTGGAGGATCTGATGGAGATCTCCCGCTTCGACGCGAAGGCCGCGGACCTCCACCTCGACGAGGTCGATGTCGCCGAGACGATCCGCAAGACCCTGCAGGGCCGGCACTGGGAGGACCAGGTGCACGGCGAACTCCCGGACGGAGTACGGGCGATGCTCGACCCGCGCCGCTTCGACGTCGTCGTCGCCAACCTCGTCGGCAACGCCCTGCGCCACGGTGAGCGGCCCGTCACCGTACGGCTGCGGGCCGAGCAGCGGGGTGCGGGCCGCCGGCTGGTGGTCGAGGTCGCGGACAGCGGGCCCGGCATCGACCCCGTCGTGCTGCCGCACATCTTCGACCGGTTCTACAAGGCCGACGCGGCCCGTACCCGGTCGGCGGGCAGCGGCCTCGGCCTGGCGATCACCCTGGAGAACGTACGGCTGCACGGCGGCACCGTGCACGCCGCCAACGGGCCGCAGGGCGGCGCGGTCCTGACGGTGGAACTACCGATGGAGGAGCAGTGAGAGGGGTGCGGGTCCTCGGCGCTCTGCTGTGCCTCGGGCTGCCGGCGACCGGCTGCGGGATACGGGCGACGGACGTCGTCGAGGTCGGCGCCCCGGCGACCGTGGACGTGGCCCCGGGCGGCCAGCAGGGCGCACTGCTCTACTTCGTGTCCTCGTCGTCCCCCGGCCGGCTGATGCCCGTCGTACGGGACATCGACCTGACGACGCAGGGCGACGTCGGCACCGGGGGAGCAGTGCCTGTCTGGCGCGGTTCCGACAAGGCCGTCGCCATGCTCTTCGCCGGGCCCACCGAGGCCGAGGCCGAGGCCGGTCTGCGTACCGAACTGCCGGACATCCGGGCGGTATCGAGTCTGTCCCTGGGGCCGGACGGGGTGACGGTCCGGGTGAGCACCCCCGTCGCGGAACTCTCCGAGACCGCCCGGCAGCAGTTGATCTGCACGATCGCCCAGGCGCGTACCGCGGAGCGGAGCGCCGCGGTGACGGTGACCGGCACCGACGGGATCATCGGGCCCGCCCGCTGCTCCGTCTGACCGCCGCCCGGTGGGACGCCTCCCCGGCGGCGGGACTCGGCCCGTCGCCCGGTGCGAGGCGCGCGGCGCCGCGCACCGCTCGTCCTCGCCGGCCGGCGGAGGTGCCGTACGCCGTACCTCGTCCGGATCGGCGCCGACCAGGAGGACCGTGCCGGTCCACACCACCCGCCGCTCCGCCATCCGCTCAGACCCGCATCTTGCGCCGCGCCCGGGGAGGCTTGCGACCGGTTTCGGCGTCCACCGCGAGCACGGTACCGGCGTGCGTGCCCACGTAGACGACCCCGTCGGCGTAGACGGGGCCGGTGCCGCGGCCGTCGAGTGCGTGCCGCCACAGGACCGCGCCGGCACTCAGGCTGATCTTGAACAGACCGCGCCCGTACTTGGTGCCGACGATCCAGCCGGACGAGCCGCAGATCGCCGGGGAAGAGGCGCCGTAACGGTTCGGCAGGTGCCAGAGGAGCCCGCCGTCGTTGCCGTCCACCGCGTACACGCCACCGTGGCTGTCGCCCACGAAGACCAGGCCCTCGGCCAGCGCCGGGGTGTTGTCGACGACGCCGGCCACCTGTGCTCCCCACCGCTGCTCACCGGTGACGGCGTCGTACGCGTAGAGCCGGCCGGCGCCGGTGCCCGCGCAGACCACACCTCCCGCGACGCTCGGGGTGCAGCAGCTCAACTGGCTGTCGGTGGCCCCCTGGTGCCACAGCTCCTCGCCGCTCACCGCGTCGAAGGCGGTCAACTGGGCTCGCGCGCCCTGTACATAGACCCGGCCGTCGGAGACCGCCGCTGCGGCGGCCGACCCGTCGGGCAACCGTCGCTCCCAGCGTTCCTCGCCGGTCGCCGTGTCCAGCGCGCGGATCCGGGAGGCATCGCGCAGCAGGTTGGCCGGGTGGTGGACGACGTAGAGCAGGCCGTCGGCGACCACCGGCGCGCCCGAGTGGCCCACCCGCTGCCGCCAGTGCTCCTGCCCGTCCGCGGCGCCGACCGCGTGCAGCACACCGGACTCGCCGACGACGTACACCGTCCCGTCGGCGACCGCCGGCGTCTCCTTCAGGGCACCGATCGCGTCGAAGGACCAACGCGCCGCGCCCGTCACCGCATCCAGCGCGTAGCAGCGGCCGTCGGAGCAGTTGACGTACACAGTGCCCGCGCAGACGACCGGTTCGGCGACGACCGCGTCCGGCAGCCGCACGCTCCACGCCTGGAAGCCGGACGGCAGCGTGCCCTTCGGATAGACGCCGGTGTGGGCCGGGCCACCGCGGGCCATGGCGGACGGTCCGCTGCCGGGACCGGGCGCCGGCTGTGCTCCGACGGAGGGAACGGCGTCCGACACAGTCCCGCGCACCGCGTTCGCCATCCCGTGCTCGGCACCGCCCGGGTCCTTCTCCGCTTCCGCACGGCCGTCGCCGACGCCAGGGACGGCGTCCGCCACCTCGCCCCACAACCCCGGGTCCATGACCTCCACCAGGTCGACCAGCGAGCGCAGTTCGGTCAGGATCGCGTGGGCGTCGTCCCTCTCCCCGCGCGGTCCCGGAGGCTCCGCGTAGAAGAGGTAGCCGCCCTCCACCTGCCACTGCAACCAGCGGCGGTCGTCGGCGAACTCGCGCACGGCCGGGGTGAGCAGCCGCGCCGCCGTCTCCAGGTCCACACTCTCCACTACATGGTTGGCGTCGTAGGCCGGGTCACCGATCTCGTACAAGTGGCGGTCCGGGCGCTCGGTGACGAGCCGCTTCAGCAGCGGAACCATCGTGTCCACGGCCAGCGAGTGCCGGCTCACCGCGACCAGAGGCAGCACGGCCGGCAGTTGGACGAGGTACACGGTGCGGGCGGCCGAGGGGTCGTCGTCGGTGACGCAGTCGAAGACGCTGAACCAATGGCTGTCCAGGGTGCCGCTCACGGCGTCCAGGGCCATCGCCTTCTCGGCATCGACGCCGAGCGGCCCCGCGCACAACTGCATGCGTTCGGGATGCAAGTCCGTGTACGTCCACCGGCGTTCCTTCGCCAGACGACGCCGCGCCGCGCTGCGGTCCCGCTGATCCTTTTTCCTCGACATGCCTGCCCCCTCCGCTCGCCCAGGGAGCCTACCGGCCCCAACCCCCGTCACGGCAAGGACGTCAGGCCCCGCCCGGGGACAGCATGGTCGAGTCCACCCACCGGTGGCGCGCCGGTCCGGCCGGACGGGCTGTTGGCTGGGTTCGAGGGGGAGCTGGGCGCGGTTCGGCGTGGTCCGGAGAGCGTGGCCCGGCGGTGACTGCACTGGCGTGGTGACGCTGAAGAACGGCGGCGGCCGGGACTGATCGGCCCGGAACACCGCGTGTCGGTCGCGGAGTTGGCGGCGTCAGAGAAAGACGCGGGCGATCCAGCCCAGCGCGACGCTGATTGCGGCGGCTGTCACGCCCAGCACGATGTTGCGTGCGTCGTCAGTCATGGGCGGACATGCCGGCGGGCGACGGGGCCGGGTCCACGGGCGGTCATGACGAGGCGGGCGGTGCGGCGTTACCCTGCGGCGGACAATCCTTCACTGGAGGTGCGCATGCGACGTCCCGTCGCGCGGAACGTGTCCTTGTCGGTTGTTGTCGCCGCTGTCGTCACGATGGGCGCGGCGGCCCCGTCCTCGTCCGCACCACCGTCCGAGCCACCCCCCAAGTCGCCCGTGGCAGTGGGTTACGGAGGGGCGGTGGCCAGCGTCGACGCGGACGCGTCGGCCGCCGGCATCGAGGTGCTCCGCAAGGGTGGCAACGCGGTGGACGCCGCGGTGGCGACCGCGGCGGCACTCGGTGTGACCGAGCCCTACTCGTCAGGTCTCGGCGGCGGTGGCTACTTCGTCCACTACAACGCCAGGACGCGCACCGTGGAGACCATCGACGGCCGCGAGACCGCGCCACGCAGCGCGGACTCCTCGCTGTTCCTGGAGAACGGCAAGCCGCTCGCCTTCGCCGACGCCGTCACCAGCGGACTGAGCGTGGGCACCCCCGGCACCCCGGCCACCTGGGCCACCGCGCTCGACACCTGGGGCAGCAAGTCGCTGCGGCAGGTGCTGAAGCCGGCCGAGCGGCTCGCCCGGGACGGTTTCGTCGTCGACAGCACGTTCCGCTCGCAGACCGAGGACAACCGGGCCAGGTTCGCCGACTTCCCGGCGTCCAGGAAGCTCTTCCTGCCGGGCGGCCAACTGCCGGTGGTCGGCTCGGTCTTCAAGAATGCCGATCTGGCGCGTACGTACGAACAGGTGGGCCGCAAGGGCATCGACGCGCTGTACCGGGGTGAGCTGGCCGACGATGTCGTACGGACCGTGCGCAACCCGCCCGTGGACCCGAAGGCCGACCGGGTCGTACGCCCCGGCGACCTCACGGCCAAGGACCTGCGGTCCTACCGGGTGCTGCGGCAGGCACCGACGAAGGTCGGCTACCGCGGTCTCGACGTGTACGGCATGGCACCCTCCTCGTCCGGCGGCACGAGCGTCGGCGAGGCGCTCAACATCCTTGAGTCCACGGACCTTTCGAAGGCGAGCGAAGCGCAGTATCTGCACCGCTACATCGAGGCGAGCCGGATCGCGTTCGCGGACCGCGGACGGTGGGTCGGCGACCCGGCGTTCGAGGACGTACCGACGCGCGGGCTGCTCAGCCAGCGGTTCGCCGACTCGCGGGAGTGCCTGATCAAGGACGACGCGGTGCTGACCAGCCCGCTGGCGCCGGGGGACCCCGGCCACCCGGCCGACTGCCGGGCAGGTGGTACGGCCGCCCCGACGACGTACGAGGGGGAGAACACCACGCATCTGACAACGGCCGACAAGTGGGGCAACGTCGTCGCCTACACACTCACGATCGAGCAGACGGGCGGCAGCGGCATCACCGTGCCGGGGCGCGGCTATCTGCTCAACAACGAGCTGACGGACTTCTCGTTCGCGCCGGCCAACCCGGCGGTCCACGACCCGAATCTGCCGGGTCCGGGCAAGCGCCCGCGCTCGTCCATCTCGCCGACGATCGTGCTCAGGCACGGTGAGCCCGTGCTGGCCCTCGGATCGCCGGGCGGTGCCACGATCATCACGACCGTGCTCCAGTCGCTCATCGGCACGGTCGACCGCGGGCTGCCGTTGGTCGACGCCATCGCGGCGCCGCGCGCCAGCCAGCGCAACGCGGCGACGACGGAGCTCGAACCGGGGCTGTGGAACAGCCCGGTGCGGGCGCGACTGGAGTCGCTGGGGCATGTCTTCAAGCTGAACCCGGAGATCGGAGCGGCGACGGGCGTGCAGCGGCTGCCGGACGGGCGGTGGCTGGCGGCCGCCGAGAAGGTGCGCAGGGGCGGGGGCTCGGCCATGGTGGTGAAGCCGGTCGGCCGACCGTGACGGTCCATCAATAACCCTCTGTACGGGGCTGGTTCTTCGCTCGGGTGCGGCGAGGAACCAGCCCCGTGGTCTTGACGGGGACATGACTTAGGGGCCATCTTGGCCGCGTCGGTAAGGAAGGTTTCCTAATAGAAGGGCACCCCACTGTGCGTACTCGAACGCTCGCCCTCGCCGCCGCGTCCGGTGCCGCTCTGCTCGCCACCGCCATGCTGACGCCCGCGGCCGAGGCCGAGACCCGTCCCGTCGCGGACGCCGTGTCCGCCACCGCGCCCCGGGCGGGGTCCGGCAGCGCCGAACGTGTTGCGGCGGGCATCCAGGAGGGCTCCGTCAGCGCGGCCGACCTGTTGGCCAAGGTCACCTCGTGTTCGCAGATATCCAACGGCAAGTACCGTACGGACGAGGAGACTTCGGCTACCGTGCCGGTCTGCGGCAAGAACGGTGCCGTGTTCTGGAAGGCCGACATGGACGTCGACTGCGACGGCCAGGTCACCACCGCCTGCAACGAGGACACCGACCCGTGGTTCCAGGACGACACGGCGTTCCACACCTCCGGCGACCAGCCGCTGAACGCGGAGAAGCTGCCGTACGTCGTCGTGCCGAGCAGCAGCAGCATCTGGAACTACAGCAGCGCGGGGATCAAGGGCGGTGGCGTCGTCGCCGTCATCTACAACAACAAGGTCGAGTATGCCGTCGTCGGCGACACCGGCCCCAACAAGATCATCGGTGAGGCGTCGTACGCCACCGCCAAGGCGCTCGGCATCGACCCCGACCCGGAGACGGGCGGCGCCGAATCCGGCGTCACCTACATCCTGTTCAAGAACTCCAAGGCGTCGCCGATCGAGAGCCACAGCGCCGCCGTCACCGCCGGAGAAGCGCTCGCCCAGCAGTTCATACAGGACAACTGAGCACGCGCGAACAGGGGTTGATCACAACGCGGTCAGGATGCGCGGCCCGTCGTCGGTGATCGCCACCGTGTGCTCCGCGTGTGCCGCCCGGCTGCCGTCGGTCGTGCGCAACGTCCAGCCGTCCCGGTCCGGGTGGAACGCGTCCGAGCCGCTGCCGATCAGCATCGGTTCGATCGCCAGCACCATCCCGTGCCGCAACGGCATACCGCGACCCGGCCGTCCCTCGTTGGGGACGGCCGGGTCCTCGTGCATCGACCGGCCCACCCCGTGGCCGCCGAACCCCTCCGGAATGCCGTAGCCGGCCCGGCGGCACACCGTGCCGATCGCATGCGCGATGTCGCCGATCCGATTCCCGACGACCGCCGCCGCGATCCCCGCCTCCAGCGCCGCGAACGCCGTGTCGATCAACCGGGTGTCCGCCGGCCGCGCGCGCCCGACGGTGAAACTGATCGCCGAATCGCCCGCCCAGCCGCCGAGCGTCGCGCCCGCGTCGATGCTCACCAGATCGCCGTCGCGCAGTCGCTGATCGGTCGGGATGCCGTGCACGATCGCGTCGTTGACCGACGCGCAGATCACGGCGGGGAACGGGGTGGGGGCGAAATGCGGCCGGTAGTTCAGGAACGGCGACCCGGCACCCGCCTCGCGCAGGACGCCGCGGGCCACCTCGTCGAGTTCGCGCAACGAGACGCCGACCGCGGCCGCTTCCCGTACGGATGTCAGCAGCTGCGCCACGACCCGGCCGGTCTCGCGCATCGCTTCGATGGATGTGTCTGTCTTGAGCTGCACCATGCCAATTACTATACCGGTCGCAGCGGTATTAGAATGACGGCATGGTACGAACGCCCCTGACCCCGGAAGAGCGCCGCCGCGGCGAACGCCTCGGAGCGCTGCTCCGCGAGGCGCGCGGCGGGCGCAGCATGGTCGACGTCGCGGCGCGCGCCGGAATCTCCGCCGAGACGCTGCGCAAGATCGAGACGGGCCGCGCCCCGACCCCCGCCTTCTTCACCGTCGCGGCGCTGGCCGGCGCGCTCGGACTCTCGATGGACGAACTGCTCACCCGCTGCGCCCCGGAGCCGGACGCGGTGCCGCTGGCCGGGTAGGGGCGTGGGGTTCCGCGCGGGGCCGGGCGGCCGGAGTGGGCGCAACGGCGCCCCCGGACGCGGAGGCGACGGCTTGGGCCCGGGACGGCCACCAAACGCGCCACCGCCCGCTGTACGGAGCTGCGCGGGCGACTGGCCGCCCTGACTGTACCGAAGGGCCGGCTCCGCGCGGAGGTGCCGGCCAGGGAGTGGGATGTCCTCCACGCACTGCGGATGGCGGGCATCGTGGGGGTGCTCTGGACGGGGTTCCGCGGGGTGAGCCGCTTTGTCGGCGGGGGAGCGCGTGGGTGCGTGGTTCAGCTGAGGTGGGGCCGTGTCCCCACGTGGTTGCGGCCGCCGTGGGCTTCGGGCCTCGGCCGTTGCGGGTGATGGTGGCGGAGAGGCCGAACGCGTCACCTGTGGACAGCGCCGTGCGCCGGACGCGGCATGCTCCACGCGCCGGGACCCGGGGCCCGAGCACCTGCTCCATGTGCCAGGGCACGGGCAGCGGGGGCCTGCCCCGACCGCGATCGTGCCGTACGTCGCGAGAGACGTGCCGGCACCGGCGGACGAGTGCCCGCTCCCGAACAGTCCACGGTTCGGGAGCGGGCCCCGCCGAGCGAGCCCCGATCAGGGGGTACCGCCTCGGACTCGCACCTGAAAGACGGTCAGATCACGCTACCGGTCCAGAGCTTGACCGGTGCCTTGATGTCGGTGCCGGTACTGCTGAAGGTGAACAGGGAGTCGATCCGGCGGCCGTCGGCAGTGGTTCCGGCGCGGTAGAGGACGCCGATGTCGCACTTGCCGTCCTTGTTGTAGTCACCGGATGTCAGCCCACTGGCGTTCCAGTTGAATGAGCCGGTGCCGGCCCAGACTTCGCGAGGGGCGGCGAGGTCGGCGCCGGTGCTGGTGAAGGTGAACAGCGACGTGGCGGACTTGCCGTCGGCTGCTGTGCCCCGGTCGTAGAGGACGGCGACGTCGTCCTTGCCGTCTCCGCTGTAGTCACCGGAGGTCACCTTCGAGGCGTTCCAGTTGAAGGATCCGCTGCTGGTCCAGGTCTTGCGGGGCGCGTTGAAGTCGGTGCCGTTGCTCGCGAAGGTGTAGAGCGCGGTGATGGACTTGCCGTCGGCAGAAGTCCCGGCGTCATAGAGGACGGCGACGTCGTCCTTGCCGTCTCCGTTGTAGTCGCCGGAGGTCACCTTGGAGGCGTTCCAGTTGAAGGATCCGCTGCTGGTCCACGTCTTGCGCGGGTTGTCGAAGCCCGTGCTGCTGCCGTTGAAGGTGTAGAGAGAGGTGATGAACTTGCCGTCGGCCGACTTCCCGGTGTTGTAGAGGACGGCGACGTCGTCCTTGCCGTCTCCGTTGTAGTCGCCGGAGGTCACCTTGGAGGCGTCCCAGTTGAAGGAGCCCGTACTTGTCCACGTCTTGCGCGGGCTGCTGAAACCGGTGCCGGTGCTGGTGAAGATGTAGAGCGAGGAAACCCGGCCGGTGTCCGAGGCGCCTCCGTCGTAGAAGACCGCGATGTCGTCCTTGCCGTCTCCGTTGAAGTCGCCGGAGGCCAGCTTGCTGGAGGCGTAGGTGAAGCCGCCAGGAGTGCTCCATACCTTCTTGGGTGCGGCGAAGCCGGTCCCGGTGCTGTAGAAGGCGAAGAGCGACGACCTGTTCTTGCCGTCGGGCGACGTGCCGTTGTCGTAGAAGGCAGCGATGTCCTCCTTGCCGTCGGCGTTGAAGTCCCCGGAAGTGACCTGGCTCTCCTGGGGCAGGGCGCGGATCTGCTGGATCCATTCACCGAGGTCGTCCAGACGGGTCTCCACGGCGCCGTTGCGGGTCTCGTCGGACCCCAGGCAGCCGGCCTGCCAGGACATGCTGTGAACGGCGACGAGCTCGGCCTTGCCGTCCTTCTCGCGCAGCGCGGGACCTCCGGCGTCACCCTTGCAGATACTGCCGCCGTCCCTGGTGACCGCGACGGTGGTGGCGTCGGTCCGGGTCACGGCGAAGGTCCCGGCGTGCAGGCGGTCGGGAACCCAGGAGTTCGCGGTGCGGCCGTACCCCACGGCCTGCAAGGTCTCGCCGTCCACCGGCCCGCTGGTGGCGAGGACGACAGGGGCGATGTCGGTGACCGGTTCGGCGAGCTTGGCCATCACCAGATCGCGGTCGGCACGGGGCACCAGTTCCGTCACCTCGACGGAGGTGCCGGCCGTGCTCGACAGATCGGTGCGGCCGATGATCGCCGTGGTCTTCTCCGCGGGTGCACCGGCGGGGATCGGGAAGGGCTGCTGCGGGTCGGCCGCGAAGCAACTGCTCGCGGTCAGGACCCATTGGGCGTCGACGAGCGAGCCGGTGCAGGCTCGCTTGCCGCCGACATCGATCTTCGCGGTGAACGTATAGGTGTTGTCAGCGACGGTTTCACCGACGACGGCCTGCGCAGGCGTAACGATGGTCAGCGCGCCGACTGCGGCAGTCGCGGCCAGCAGCGCCATGGCCTGAACGCGGCGGGGAGGTCTGACGGGCACGAAGCGTTCCTTTGCTCGGGCGGTGTGCCGAAGGGGCCGGTCCGCAGGGTCTGCTGGACGAGGGCCGGCATGCCTTCGGCGGAGTACGGCTGGTGCGAGCGGCCCGCTCCGTTCTTCGGCCTCGTTGCCGAGGCCGAAGAACGTTTCCGGCGGGCTCTGCGGTGGGACGGGAACAGAGCTGTGTGCGCGGTCAGTCGGCGCTGCCGGTGAGGGCCACAGCGGAGGGGGTACCGGGGTAGCCCGCGACCTGTTCCGTGGCGTCCCACTTGCCGTTGTCGTGGCGCAGGATGTGCTTGACCTTCCCGTCGGCGGTGACGACGGCGGCCTGGAATTCGCGGGTGACACCGGTGGCGTCGACACTGACCGTCGGTTCGTTGCCGAGTCTGCTGCCGAGGTCGCCGAAGGCGCTCCAACTGCCGGTGGCGTCCGAGCGGATCGCGTGCTTCTTGCCGCCGGTGGGGCTGGTGACAATGATCTGGAGGTTGCTGCCGGTGCCCGCGAAGGCCATGCCGTTGATGGAGTCCAGGCCGGTGGGCAGATTGCTGATGTGCCCCCAGGCGCTCCAGGTGCCGTCGGAGTGGCGCGTGGCGTGATAGGCCTTCTTGTCCGCCACGACGCCGACCTGCGTATCCCCGCCGGAGGTCTGGGCGGTAGTCACCTGGGTGGCGTTGCCGAGCAGGCCGAGCTTGGCGCTCACGTCGCCCCACTTGGACCACTTCTCGTCCGCGTCCTGCGTGGCGTGGTAGACGCGGCCGGATGCCAGCCCGATGAGCGCCAGCCCCGACCCGGTGGAGGTGACCGCGACGCGGGTCAGTCCGGGCTTGGAGCCGACTTCGTCGGTGATGTCGCGGAATGCCTCCCAGCCTCCGGTGGGGCGGCGGTTGGCCTCGTAGAGGCGTCCGTTGCCGCCGACGGCGAAGACGTAGTTCTTGCCCTTGATCGCGGCATCAGCGGCGTAGGCGAGGTCCTCGACGGTGCCGGCGACCTTCTGTACATCGCCGAAACCGGTCCAGTCACCGTTGCTGTTGCGCATGGCATGGTAGAGCCCGGTGCTCGTCCTGGTGAGCATCTGCAGGTTCCAGTTGTTCAGGGTGGAGGCGGTGTTCTCGCTGATCCAGGCGCGGATGTCGTCCACGCGGCTGGCGACTGCCCCGGTCCGGGTCTCGTCCGAGCCCAGGCAGCCGCCTTGCCAGGAGTTGGTGGCGATGGCGGCGAGCTCGGGGCGGCCGTCCACCTCCCGGAAGACGGGTGCACCGGTGTCGCCCTTGCAGACAGGGGTGCCGTCGATGTTCACCGAGGCCGCCTCGACGGCTTCAGCGGTGAAAGCGGCGCTGTGCAGGACGTCGGGAACCCAGGTGTCCTTCGTCCGTCCGTAGCCGGCGCCCTTGAGTGCTTCACCCTGAACGGGTGCGGCGAGGCTGGGGTGCAGGAAACTGAGGCCGTAGACAGGGGCGTCAAGCTTGGCGAGGACGAGATCCCGGTCCTGACGAGGGATCAGCTGGGTGATCTGGCGTACCTCGCCCGTGGCCTTGGTGAGGTCGGTGCGCCCGATGACCGCGGTGGACTTGAGCTTGGGTGCGCCGGCCGGAAGGGAGGTCGCCTGGGTGGGGTCGTCGGCGAAGCAGCTGGCGGCCGAGATCATCCACTGGTTGTTGATGAGCGTGCCCGAGCAGGCTCGCACCCCACCCACGTCGATTTTCGCGGTGAAGTTGTAGCTGCCGTCCGCAGCCGTGGCGCCGTCCAGCGCCTGTGCCGGTGACGATATGAGGGTTCCTGTGGCAACCACGAGGGTGAGCAGTGCGGCGCCCCACGCACTTCGGGCAGGTCTGTGTGACATTTCTTCCTTATGGGTCAGGTGGTTCGGTGAGCCGGACGCATCGCGCATTGCGCGGTCCGAGCTGCCTTGTGCCGGGGGAAGCGCTACTTGGTGGCGCGAATCTCCATGAGCGTGTGAGGCCGCTTTGTGGGGTCGGCGGCCTCGCCCACCTGTGTCCAGGTGTTCTTCCCGATGTCGTAGGACACCTCGGAGTTGTCGACGGTCATGTCGATCTGGACCGTGTAGTCGTTGCCCTTGACTCCGTAGACCTTTGCGAGTTCGAGGGCGAGATAGCCGGTGGTCCCGGTGACCTTGAAGCAGAACTTGTCGTTGTCGCGGGACAAGACCTCCAGCAGGCCGGTCTCACTCGCGCAGTCGGCGAGCGTGATGTGCCCGTTGCCGCTCTTGAGGAGAATTCCTTGCTCGGCGAGAATTTTGTCGGCGCTCGGGTACGCGAAGTCCTCGACCGCGACGGGGGGCGTGTCGGCGGCCTCGGCCGCTGCCGAATTCCCGATCCCGGTGAGGCCGAGGACCACGAAGGTGCCGGCCAGTGCGGCAATTCCGGCCGTGAAGAACTTATGTCTCATTGACTTCTCATCCCTGTTGAAATTCCTGCGGCATTGCCTGGCGAAGTGTTTTTTTCGCACGGCGCAGGGAGGGGTGAAGTGAGCCTGCACGGACCCCCCCGCTGGCAACTTGAACCTTGATGATCCTTCATATCACCAGGTGCATGGGCCTCTGCAAGCTTCTTTGCGCAGCTGAGGTGCGGGTCGGCCGCCTTCCGAACGAGCGGACTTAGGGTTGCCTGAGTCGCGAGTAAATTTTGCTTGGCATTTAATGTCCGTTGTGTCTGCGGAGTGCATTCCTCATTGGAGGGGTGAATCGGGTATTTCGGATCCGCATGCTTGCGGATCCGGTTGTTTGCCTGTCAGGTTGTAAGGCGCCCAGTGGGGGCGCTGCGCAATTTTTTTATGTCTGGTGACATGAATGCGGGGGGAAGGGGTAAGCATGCTGAGGCGTAGCTCTTCGAGACGCGGTGTGTCCGAAATGGGTCCTTCGCGTAGGCGTTTTCTGACGCTGGCGGTCGCTGCCACGGCCGCTACGGTCGTGGGGACGAGAAGCAGCACGGCATCCACCCGGGCCGATGGGGGAGACGGGGGAACGGAGGACAATCCCCGGTCCCAGGCCGTCGACGCGTGGAACATCGGCGGCCGCGCGGTACGTCAAGAGGCGCAGAAGGCACTGACCGACACCGATGCGGCGCTGACGGCCTTTCTGACGGCGGGGCTGGCCCGGGCCCGGACCGAGGACGAACGGGTCTCCGTCCTGGAGACGCTCAATTTCGCGGGTCCCGGCGTACGTGAAAGAGCCCAGCTCGCCCTGAGCGGGTCCGACGCCGACTTGCACGCCTTCGTCATCCAGGGCTACGAGAAGCCGTTGGCGGACGACCGCCGGGTCGCGGTCCTGACGGTTCTGGGGACCGGCGGCAGTGCCGTCGTGAGCGCGGCGAACAAGGCTCTGACGGACGGCACACCCGCCGTTCTGGATGCCTTCCTGCAGGAGGGGCAGTTCACCGCGCGTCAGGAGGACGAGCGGGTCGAGGCGATATCCATGCTCGCCGGCGCCGGGCCGAACCTGACCCAGGCCGTCAACCGGGCTCTGGACGGCACGGCGGCCGACGTCACCGAGTTCCTGCAGAAGGGGCAGCACCTCGCGCGCGCCCGTGATCAGGAGAAGCTGACGATCGATCAACTGGTCGTGCAGGCGGAGACCGCAGGCCGGCGCGCCCACACCGCCACGGTCGAAGCCAAGGAGGCGTCCGAGCGAGCCGAAGCCGCCTCGGAAGAAGCCAAGAAGGCGGCCCAGACGGCAGCCGCGGAGAGCGCCGCCGCCAAGGACGATGCCGTCAAGGCCTCACGGGCTGCCGGGCGTGCGGCAGACGCCGCCAAGGGTGCGGCAGCGGCCGCACGTACCGCGGTGGCCGCGTCACGCATCGCGATCTCGGCCGCGCGCACCGCAGCCGGCGCCGCGCAGGCCGCGGCCGCCGCGGCCGCCACCGCCTCGCAGGCATCGGTGCGCGCCTACCGGGCCGCCTCCGCGGCTTCGAAGGACGCGGGCCAGGCCGCAGCGGCACGCCAAGCCGCCCAGGTGGCCCGTGACACCGCGAAGAAGGCCCGCAAGGCTGCCGCCGCGGCGTCCGCCGCGGCGGACGCGAGTGCGCAGGCCGAATCGTCGAGTGCGGCCGCGGCGCGGGCCGGGCAGAACGCGGCGGCCTCCGCCAACGCGGCCGCGGAAGCGGCAACGGCGGCCGGAGTGTCCCAGGCCGAGGCCAAGCGGGCCCGGGACGCGGCAGCGCTGGCCACGAGCGCGGCGAACACCGCGACCGCGGCGGCCAATCGGGCCGGAACCCTCGCGAAACGCGCCGCCACTGCCGCGCGAGACGCAAACAAGGCCGCCAGCAGCGCCGCCACGCACGCGGATGCCGCCGCGAAGGCCGCCGAGGACGCAGCGGATCACGCCGGTGAGTCCCAGGACTGGGCCAATGAGGCAACCACCCAGGCCAACAAGGCACTTGCCGCTGCGATGGACGCGGCCGCCGCGGTCACGCAGGCGCAGGGAATCGCGGCTCTCGCCCGCGATACGGAGGCCGCGCAGGTCGCGGAGGACCGCGCCCTGGCCATCGAAGTGGCCAGGGAGCTCAAGAAGGAAGAGGACCTGTATCAGACTCAGATCGAGCGGATTCAGACCCAGCAGCAGCTGACCGACCAGGAGACCCTCGATCTGCTGGCGCAGGCAGGGGCGGAGAGCGATGCCGCTCGGGCCGCCGTGCTCGGACGCAAGGCCGCCGTCAATCTGATGGATGCTGCCGGGACCTGGACCCGGCAGGCCGCCCAGGAGGCGCTGACCGGAGATGACCAGGCGGTCGTCGACTGGGTCAGGAACGCGCACGGCCGGGCCGCCGCGCTCGACGACCGGGAGAAGGTCCTCACGCTCGCCCACGCCGGAAACGTGGTGCTGGCCGATGCCGCTCAGAAGGTGCTCGCCCGTACCGAACAGCAGGCCGTCACGGACTTTCTGACCAAGGGTGCCCTGACCGCCCAGGTCGACGACTACCAGGCCGAGGTCCTCAGGACCCTCAACGGCGCCGGGAAGGCCGTGGTCGCCGCCGCCAACGCGGCTCTTGACGACGGCAGTGTCGAAGCCCTTCACACCTACCTCCTGACGGACTACGTGAAAGCCAAGACGGAGGACGACAGGGTTGCGACCGTCACGGCCCTCAACGGCGCCGGCCCCAACGTCGAGGCCGCGGCCCAGGCCGCCCTCGAAGGGCCTCAGTGGATGCTGGAGCGCTTCGTCAGCTCCGCCCGCTACAAGGCCCAGCAGGCCGATCAGGACACCGCCACCCATGTAGCAGCCATCCAGGCGCAGATCGCCAGAGCGGCGGGTATCGCTTCCGGCGCCTTCAAGGAAGCCGCCGAAGCGGCCAAGGCAGCCGCCGAGGCCCGTGGTGCCGCAGCCGAAGCCAAGGACTGGGCCACCAAGGCTTCGAAGTCCGCAACCGACGCACAGAACTACGCTGACGACGCGTCGGATTCCGCGGCCAAGGCAGACGCATCCGCAGTCGCCGCAGCTTCCTCCGCCAAGCAGGCATCCGCTGCCGCGTCAGCGGCCCGCTCGGCCGGCCGCCAGGCCAACTACTCGGCCAACCAGGCGATTGCCTCCGCCAACACCGCAGTCGCTGCCGCAGCCAGCGCACAGGCCGCGGCCGACCGCGCCTACGCGGACGCGCGCGCGGCCGGCAAGGACGCGAGTGCCGCCAAGGCGGCCGCCGACGAGGCCAAGACAATAGCCCGCCAGAAGAGGCAGGACGAGATAGCGGCGCAGGCGGCCAAGGCGGCACAGCAGGCCAAACAGAACGCGGACAACCATGTCAATCCCGCCAACTCCGCAGACAACGACAAGGTCGATGTCGATCAGATCCGGCAGGAGAATGTGGACAACGCCGCGGAAGCGGCCACGTACACCGCCAAGGTGAGCGCTGTCCTGGCCGGGGCCGCAGTGGTGGCCGCATTCATTCCCGGCGGGCAGTTGCTGGCAGGCGGACTTGCCGGAGCATCCCTCGTGTTCGCCGGAGTAAGTGCCTTGTACAATGCCAAGGCCTATGGATGGGGGAGTTCCAGCTTCGCGACAGCCGTGGCCGGCATAGCTCTCACGGTGGGCCTGGGGGGTGTGGGAAGCCTGGCCGCAGGTTCCATGGTCAGCAACGTGGGCAAGGCTGCTGTCAAGGGCATCAACGACGCGACTTCCGCGGTCGTGGGCTGGTTCACGGCTTAGTCGGGTTCACAGCTTAATCGGACGCCAAGAGAGGGGCGGCGGGGGACCACCTCGCCGCCCCGTCCAAGAAGGAATGAGCATGTCGTTGCAGGATTCTCCGCTGTGGTGGCTCTTCTCGATGGCAGGCGCAGCGATCTGGTTTGTTGTGATGCTCCCGGCCATGCCCACCAGGAATCACAAGATTTTCGTTTCCATCGGGCCGCCGGCGGTGTTCGCAGTAATAGCGCTGTACTGCCTGAAATCTGACGAGAATCTCACGGAGATGCTCCCCGTCTACTGTGGACTGGTCATTTCCGTTCCCGTGGGAATCCTGGGGCACCGCAAGGCGCTGCGCGAAATGCTGGCGGATCCCGAAGTCCCCTACGGTGAAGCGACCGGCCCCTGGACACTGCAGGCCGCCGTCTCCCTCGCGGTCTTCCTCGGTCTCGCCGTCTACTACGTGAGTCACTGACCGCTTTCGACCCCGCGGACGGAGCAGCCATCCGCGGGGAGAAGCGCATCAGGCACGCTCCCTGAACCAACCCGGACCCGCGACTCGCACATCGAGGTCGCGGTGCTGGCGCTTGGTCGGGCCCGGTTCGGGCCGGTGGTCCGAAGGCGGTCCGCAACGCTCACGGCACTTCGACACCGTCGCTTCGCTCGATCCGGTCGAACCGTGCGTCGTCCCCGTGCTGGGGCGGCGGGTAGAACCGCCGGGCCCAGCGCCGGAACGGGCCGATCGGACCGTCGCCGGGCGCGAGTCGGGGCGGCTGCTGGTACTGCTTGTGATTCCAGATCGGAAAATCAGCGGCGGTGAATTCACAACTCGACCGGAAGATGGCGCGGTCCAGCACCCGGGCCGCGGTTCGGCTCACCATCCGCGCGAGCGGCGCCGGCAGCCGGGCCGGTTCCGTGAACGCGACGCGGTTCCGCTGCCGGAACTGCATCCGGTTGGGGGCGATCGCCGTCGGCAACACCATCGTGCACATCCGCAGGCCGAGCCGGGGCGTGTGCACGTCGGCGTGCAGGCAGCCCAGCCCGTAGCCGTCCACCTCCACCTCGACGACGAAGTTCCCCAGGAGCGGCGCCGACTCATGGGCCCGCATGGACACGTGGAAGGCGGCGTCGTCGTAGACGACGGGCCCGCCGATCTCGGCCCTGGCCCAGCCGTGCAGGGTCGCGAAGTGCCCGAGGTCCACCGAGTTCTCGATGACCTCCTGGACATTGCCGGCCAGCTCCCAGGCGGCGTGACGGGCGGGCCGGTGACCGATCTCGTGCCAGTCGGGAATGAACCAGTCCGGCGCCCGGCCGTCGTGGTGCCGCCAGACGAAGACGGCACCGTTGACCTCGTGCACCGGCAGCTGCGTCAACGGCGACCTCGGCGGCTTGGTGTCGTATCCCGTCCGCACGCACGTGCCGTCGGGACCGAACGCGAAGAAGTGGAAGGGGCATACGAGATCGTCTCCGTCGACCTTGGCCAGACCGAGATGGGCGCCGAGGTGCGGACAGTACGGACGGATGGCGCGGACCGCCCCCGTACCGAGCCGGTACAGCACCACGTCCTGGCCCGCGAGAGGCCGGGTGAGGACGGTCCCGGGCCGGAGCTCGTCGGAGAAGGCCAGCGCGGACCAGCCGCTCGGATAGGGCAGGGCCGGCGCCCCCGCGGCATCGGCAGGCGTCGGTCCCTCGCTGATGGCGCGCTCGTACTCGCGTGACAGCCCCACGGCATCCCCTCTCGGAATCGGTCGCCTGGAGACTGCCCAGACCGTTCCGAGATCCTCCCGGCACGCGGTACATCACCCGAACGGGAAGGAACCCGGCGGACCTTGACGGCGCGTGCGAAGACGGACGGTGCCGCGTCCGGAGACCGCCGGCGCGCGGCCGTCGACGGGGCGGCGCCGTCTGCCGGCCACGGCCGTGGTCCCGCTGCCCCTGCGGCCGGCGGCGGCGTCGTCGGCCCGTCGGGGCCGTACGGTGGATGACGCGACCGCGGAGATCGCCGAGTCCGCACCGACCGCGCCAGCCGACCGAGGGGCCCGCATGACCTGGACCGAGCGCACCGTCGTGCGCGCCGGTGTCCGCAACCGGGGCACCGGCGGGCCGGCCGCCGGTGCTGTGGGGGCACGGGCGGCCGGTTCACCGGTTGCGGCATAAACGACTGCTGCCTACCGGGCCTGCTGCTCGTACCCCACGAGGCGGACACAGACGGTGAGTCCCCTGATCGCCTGCTCCAGCTCCGCGAGGGACGGGTAGCTGGGCGCGATCCGGATCACCGCGTCGCGCGGGTCGTCGCCGTACGGGTGGGTGGCACCGGCGGGGGTCAGTGCGATGCCCGCCCCGGCGGCACACCGTACGACCTCCTCGGCGCAGCCGTCCGGTACTTCGAGGGTCACGAAGTAGCCGCCCTCGGGGGAGGTCCAGGCCGCCAGCCCGGTCCCGCTGAGCTCGGCGTCCAGGATCCGGGCCACCGTGTCGAACTTGGGTCGCAGCAGGGCGCGTTGGCGCTCCATGTGGGCCCGCACCCCGTCGGCGTCCCGCAGGAACAGCGCGTGCCGCAGCTGGTTGACCTTGTCGGGGCCGATCGACCGCTGGGCGTTGTTGCCGAGCAGCCATCGCACGTTCGCGGGCGACGAGCCGAAGAAGGCGACGCCCGCGCCCGCCGTGGTGATCTTCGAGGTGGAGCCGAACACGAAGACCCGGTCCGGGTTCCCCGCCTCGGCGCAGGCGGCGAGCAGATCGGCGATCTCGACGGGCTCGTCGGTGAGGTGGTGGGCGGCGTAGGCGTTGTCCCAGAAGATCCGGAAGTCGGCTGCCGCGGTGCTCATGGAGGCGAGCCGCGCCACGGTCGCGTCGCTGTAGCAGACGCCGTCCGGGTTGCTGTACTTCGGCACGCACCAGATGCCCTTGATCGCCGGGTCCTCGGCGACGAGCCGTTCCACGGTCTCCATGTCCGGGCCCTCGGCGGTCATCGGCACCGGGATCATGTCGATCCCGAACCGCTCGCAGAGCGCGAAGTGCCGGTCGTAGCCGGGCACCGGACACAGGAACGCGATCCGCTCCTGCTCCACCCAGCGCGACTCGGCGCCCGGCATCACACTCAGCAAGGCGTGTACCAGGCAGTCGTGCATCAGTTCAAGGCTGGAGTTCCCGCCCGCGAGCAGCTGCCCGACCGGCACCTGGAGCACCTCGGCGAAGATCTCCCGGAGCTCCGGCAGCCCCTGCAGGCCGCCGTAGTTGCGTATGTCCGTGCCGTCGGCAGAGGTGTGGCGCCCGGCGGGCAGGCTCAGCAGTTCCTCGGAGAGGTCGAGCTGCTCCGGTGACGGCTTGCCCCGGGTGAGGTCGAGCGAGAGCCCGAGTCCCACGAGGTCCCGGTACTCCTGACGGGCCCGCTCAAGGTGCCCGGCCAAGGTGTCGGGGCTCAGCTCGGTGGTCATGGTGGTTCCTCTCACAGGTGCCGCGTGAATGGGGTGGCACCAGCCGAGGATACAAACCGCCGCGGCGGGCCACCGGCCCGGGAGCCGGCGGCACGCAACCGTGAGCGGAGCGGATCGGCCCACTGCCGGAGCTGTGTGCCCGGATCCCGGGGCGGACGGCGGCGGCCCGGCGGGCCGGTCAGGCCGCGCCCGCGCGCAGCCAGCCGAGCAGGTCGTCCGTCACCGGCTCGCCCTCCCCTTCGATGTCCGCGTCGATCGCGCCCAGACCGAGACGGAACACACGGGTGCGGTCGCGGCCGTGGCGGCGCATGAAGAGTCCGCTGCCACCGCTGTCGTCCCCGACCAGCACCCACTCGGGGGCGTACCGGGGCACCTCGAAGGTCTCGTTGCGTTCTGCGATGCAGTGCGGGCCGTACACCAGGACGCCGTTGTCGAGCAGCACGCCCGGCGTCGACCGCCACAGACGGGCGACCGTGGGATTGGGGCCGTCCCCGAGCCCGCTCTCCCGCGCCGCATGAACGGCCAGGAACCCGGCGAAGGACTCCGCCACCGGGTACTCGCGGCCGTCCAGACCGTCCCGGCACACCACCGGATACTCCCCGTCCCCGGCCTCCCCGCGCAGATCGAGGGCGAAGCAGTAGCTGTCACCGCAGTCGGGCGCGGCGCAGAAGCACAGCCTGTCACCGCTCAGCCGCCAGTCGGCGGTGACGGCGTCGTCCGCGTCGTCGGCGAACTCGGCGGACACGACCGTCGCGATGTCCGCGCCCCCGGCCCGGCCGCGGCCGAACTCGGTCAGCCACCACCGGTACGAGACCGGCAACGGGCCCACGCGCGCTTCGGCCTCACGGATCATCGCCTCCGACACGGCCGCGGCCGGCCTGCGGCCCAAGTCCGGTGATTCCGTGACCAGGTCTCGCAGTTGTGTCATGTCGGGTCTCACGGCGCACAGTCTGCCAGGGCGGCCACGGGGCGCTGCCGGCCGGGGCGCGGCCCCCACCGGTCGTCCGCACCGCGGCCGACGACCGGGCGGCGCTGCCGGTCACGGGAGGGGTGCCCCGACCCGGGGAGCGGCGTGCGCATGTGGACCGCACGGGTGTGAAACATGATCGACTCCGCCGGTTCACGGCGATGGTCTTGCCCCGCTGTGTGACGGGGCTTACGTTCTCCTCTACGCACGTGTCTACGGGCGTAGAAACGCGTAGAGGCTCTCTGACGCCGCGTCGAAGGAGCAGCTCATGTCCCAAGTCGTACGCGCCGCACTCGTCCAGGCGACCTGGACCGGCGACACCGAATCCATGATCGCCAAGCACGAGGAGCACGCGCGCGAGGCCGCCCGCCGGGGCGCGAAGATCATCGGCTTCCAGGAGGTGTTCAACGCCCCGTACTTCTGCCAGGTGCAGGAACCCGAGCACTACCGCTGGGCCGAGGCCGTCCCGGACGGGCCGACCGTCCGGCGGATGCAGGAACTCGCCCGCGAGACCGGCATGGTGATCGTCGTGCCGGTCTTCGAGATCGAGCAGTCCGGCTTCTACTACAACACCGCCGCTGTCATCGACGCCGACGGCTCCTACCTCGGCAAGTACCGCAAGCACCACATCCCCCAGGTCAAGGGATTCTGGGAGAAGTACTACTTCAAGCCCGGAAACGTCGGCTGGCCGGTCTTCGACACCGCCGTCGGCAAGGTCGGCGTCTATATCTGCTACGACCGGCACTTCCCGGAGGGATGGCGCCAACTCGGTCTCAACGGAGCCCAGTTGGTGTACAACCCGTCGGCGACCTCGCGCGGCCTGTCCAGTTATCTCTGGCAGCTGGAACAGCCCGCGTCCGCCGTCGCCAACGAGTACTTCGTCGCCGCGATCAACCGCGTCGGCCAGGAGGAGTACGGCGACAACGACTTCTACGGAACCAGCTATTTCGTCGACCCGCGCGGCCAGTTCGTCGGCGAGGTGGCCAGCGACAAGGAAGAGGAACTCGTCGTCCGGGACCTCGACTTCGGCCTCATCGAAGAGGTCCGTCAGCAGTGGGCGTTCTACCGGGACCGCCGCCCCGACGCATACGAAGGACTGGTGGAGCCGTGAGCAGCCTGCACCGACGCCATCTCGCCGTCAGCCCCGACTGGCTGGCGCTCTACTACAAGGACCCGCTGGAGATCACCCACGGCGAGGGCCGCCACGTCTGGGACGCCGACGGCAGACGCTACCTCGACTTCTTCGGCGGCATCCTGACCACCATGACCGCCCACGCCCTGCCCGAGGTGACCAAGGCGGTCAGCGAGCAGGCGGGGCGGATCATCCACTCCTCCACGCTCTACCTCAACCGGCCGATGGTCGAGCTTGCCGAACGCATCGCCACGCTCTCCGGCATTCCGGACGCCCGGGTCTTCTTCACCACCTCCGGTACCGAGGCCAATGACACGGCGCTGCTGCTCGCCACCGCGTACCGCAGGTCGAACCAGATCCTCGCGATGCGCAACAGCTACCACGGCAGGTCCTTCTCCACGGTCTCCATCACCGGCAACAGCGCCTGGTCGCCCACGAACCTGTCGCCCCTGCAGACGCTGTACGTGCACGGCGGCGTCCGCACCCGGGGGCCCTACGCACACCTCGGCGACGCCGACTTCATCGCGGCCTGCGTCGCCGACCTGGAGGACCTGCTCGGCCACACCCGCGAACCCGCCGCCCTGATCGCCGAACCCATCCAGGGCGTCGGCGGGTTCACCTCGCCGCCCGACGGTCTGTACGCGGCCTTCCGCCGGGTCCTCGACCGCCACGGCGTCCTGTGGATCTCCGACGAGGTGCAGACCGGCTGGGGCCGCTCGGGCGAACACTTCTGGGGCTGGCAGGCACACGGCGAGAACGGGCCGCCGGACATCCTCACCTTCGCCAAGGGCATCGGCAACGGCATGTCGATCGGCGGTGTCGTGGCCCGCGCCGACGTCATGAACTGCCTGGACGCCAACTCCATTTCGACCTTCGGCGGCTCCCCGGTCACCATGGCGGCCGGCCTCGCCAACCTGTCGTACCTCCTCGAACACGATCTGCAGGGCAATGCCCGGCGCGTCGGCGGACTGCTGATCGAGCGGCTGCGTGCGGTCGGCGCGGCTGCGGAGTGCGTACGGGAGGTGCGCGGGCGGGGTCTGATGATCGGCATCGAGCTGGTGAAGCCCGGCACCGACGAGGCGGACCCGCAAGCGGCGGCAGCCGTACTCGAAGCGGCCCGGGAAGGCGGTCTGCTCATCGGAAAGGGCGGCGGTCACCACACCAGCGTGCTACGGATCGCGCCGCCGCTCTCGCTGACCATCCCGGAGGCGGAGGAGGGCGCGGAGATCATGGCCGAGGCTCTGCGGTCGGTGCGATGAGAAGCGGCTGAGCCGACGGGGGCGCGGCGGCGGAGCGGCTCGGGGGGTGCGCGGCTCGGCTGCCGTCACACCCCCGTCCCCTCGTCACACCCCCCGTGCCGCCGTCAGCCCCGGTGGCCGGTGGGGCGGGTGAGGGCCAGGGTGTGGACCGGGTCGAGCTCGCCGTAGTACGCGAGGTGCTGGTAGCGCACGTCGGTGACGGTCAGTGTGGCCTCGGCGACGCCCCTGGGGACGGTGGTCCCGAAGCGCACCGAGCCGTCCTTCTTCGTGGTACCCGTCAGCTTCCGCACCGTGCCGCCGGCCGTCAGCTCGGCCGTGACCTTCGCGCCCTTGACCGGCTTGCCCTGCGCGGTCCTCACCACGCCGTGTGCGGTGACCTTCCAGGCCGCGTCGGAGCCCGGCCGGCCGAGCAGCTCGGTGCCGGCGCCCAGCGAGGCGACGGCGAGCTGCGACGGCGGGTTGGGCCGGCCGAAGGCGACCTGGTCGACGGTCCAGAAGGCGCTGTTCGTGCCGGTGTAGCGGAAGCTGAGCCGGGCCGACTTCGCGCCCGCCGGAACAGCGAGGTCAAGGTGCTCGACGGTGTTGGCGTTGCTCCGGTACGACTTCACGAGCTGCGGGGCGCCACCGTCGTACGCGACGTACACATCGCCGGTCTGCGGACCGTCGACGCGGTAGTTCGTGGCGTACGAGACGGTCGCCCTCGCCGCACCGTTGAGCCGGTAGGCGGGACTGACCAGGGTGGAGTCGAACGGTCCGGCGCCGTGTGCCTTGTCGTCCCACTCGTCGGAGTCGGCGACCGCGAACACATCGCGGGCGCGGACGTTCGTCTCGCGGCCCTGGCCGCGCTCGGCGTTGGTCCAGAACTCGTCGGTGGCGAAGGACCAGCCGCGCCACTCGGTGACCCCGCCGGCCGGCATCTTCGAGTTGTCGATGGACCAGCCGTCGGGCGCGGTGTTCGTCCACCCCTTGGCGTCGGCCGGAAGCCCGGTCTCGTCGACGGGGGGACGGAGGGAGCCGCGCAGCGCGTCGAAGGCGTCCGGCTTCAGCTCGGCGAGCGAGGTGCCGTCGAGGTTCCAGGCGGGGTCGGTGGCGACGCCCTCGTGGCGCAGGACGGTGGGCGCGATGTCGGTGATCTTGACGTCGTCGCGTACCGAACCGGGCTTGATGCCCTTGCCCTGGGCGATCACGAACGTGCCGCGCTCCAGTGGGGTGTTGCCGCCGTGGCCGCCGGTGGGGGTGTGGCCGTGGTCGGCGGTGACAACGACGAGCCAGTCCTCGTCGGCGTACGCCGGCCGCGAGGTCACGGCGTCGAGCAGCCGGCCCACCTGGGTGTCGGCGGTGTTCAGGGCCTTGAGGTAGGCATCGCTCGCGGAGCCGGAGCTGTGACCGGCGCCGTCGACCTCGTCGAGGTGGACGAAGGTGGAGTCGGGGTTGCCGTGCGCGAGGTAGTCCGCGGCCTTGGCGGTGGTGCCCTCGTCGTTGCCGCCCGCGATCCGCAGGTCGGTCTTCGCGCCGAAGACGATCTGCGGGATCGGGCTCCAGGTGCCGACGACCAGGGTGGACGTGGCCGGGTCGGCGGTCTCCAGCCGGGTCGCGTAGTCCGGGTACTGGCCGTAGTCCGGGGCCGTGAAGTCGTTGTCCTTCACCTGGTGCTTGTCGGGCCAGACACCCGTGGCGATGGACGACCAGCCGGCACCGGAGACGGTCGGGGCCATCGGGTTGGCGTACAGGTTGCTCCGTGCGGTCAGGCCCTTGGCCATCAGCTGCTTGATGTGCGGCACGTCGGCGCGCGAGAAAGTGTCGAAGGTGGCGCCGTCGATGCCGATGACCAGGGTCTTCACCTGCTTGGTACCGGACGGCAGACCGGCATACGGGGCGGCGGCCGCTGCCTTGGAATCCTGGGCGTGGGCGGCCGTGGTGGCGAGCGGCAGTGCGACGGCGGCGACGGTGGCGGCGGCCAGCACCGTACGCGCGGAGCGCGACAGGGACACGTGATCCTCCGGGATCGGTCGGTGGGCACCGGACATCGGGGGCGTCCGGTGATGTGTCCGAGGTTCGCCGTCGGTGGTGATCGGACCACGCCGCGTACGGGACCAGCGCATGAACCGTACCCAACATTTGGACCAGACCCGTCATCATTTCGTTATCTTCGGCGTCGCCATCATCGACCGATGAACTGCCGGCGCCTCCTCTTCCTCGCCGTCACCGAGGCCGGGACCGTCACCGCCGCCGCCACCCTCCATGTCGCCCAGCCGGGACTGAGCCGCCAGCTCAAGACGCTGGAGCGCGAGGTGCGGATGACGCTCTTCGAACCGCGCGGCAACCGGTTGGTGCTGACCCCCTCCGGGCGCGCCTTCGCCCCCTCCTGGCCCGTCGCGGCATCGCGGAGACGCGCCAGACGGAGGCCGCGGTCGACGGGCTCCGCTCCGGGCGCGTCGGACAGTTGGCGGCCGCGGCGACGGCCGCCACCGTCCGGGTCTTCCTGGCGCCGTTCATCGCCACGACAGGCCCGGACGATCCGCCGCTGATCACCCGTCAGGCGGGCCACTTCGCGCTGAACGACGAACTCCTGGACGAGGCGGACTTCATCGTGTCGCCGACGCCGACGCCGACGCCGATGGTCGAGGGCTTCGAGACCGTGGACCTCGGCGGCACCGCGCTGAAGGCGCACGGCGCGCCCGATCACCGCTGGGCCGAGGAGGGCCGCACGGAGACCGGCCTCGCCGAGATCTGCGGCGACCGGCTGTTCGCGCACTCGCGCTCCAGCGTCAGCCGCGCCGTACTCGACAACGCGCTCGGCGCGGCACATCTCGCGCCCGAGCGGCTCACCGAATGCGACGACGGCCCGACCGTGGAGGCGCTCGCGCTGGCGGGGCACGGGATCGGGATCAGCACGGATCTGCCGCGGTACGGGGCGCACGCGCTGTGGATCACGGCGGCGGGCGCCGGGCCCCGCGAGATGCTTCGGGTGCCGCTCCACGTGGCCTGGCTGCCGGGACACTTCGCCTCCGACACCATTCGCACGACGGCGGTGCGGCTGCGGGACTTTCTCGTGGGACAGGGGGACGCCGTCACTCCGGCGCCCCCGCAGTCCTGACGGCATCGCGGCAGCGGCAGCGTGCGTGTGTCGAGACGTACCGATCCGTACCGACGTGCCGAGACGAGCCCAGGCGTGCCGAGGCGTATGGATGCGCGGCAACTACGGCGTGAGCCGAGCGGGCGGGCGCCGCGGTCGCCGAGCGGCACCTGAAGAAGGTCGTGCTGGAACTCGGCGGCTCCGATCCCTTCCTCGTGTTCGGCGGCGCCGACCTGGGGCGCGCCGTCCAGCATGCCTTCACCGGCCAACAACACCGCTACGACGCGGTGCGGCACCGCTCCCGACCCGGGAACGGTGCCGCACCGCGTCGCGCTGTGGGCCGGTGGAGTGCCGGGCGGGGGAAACAGAAACGTCTTCAGCGGTTGCCCGCAGCGGTATTGCCACAGTGGGTAACCCACTTCTACGTTCTTCACCACGCACCTTGTCTACGTGCGTAGACCCGTTCCGCCACAGTGAGGAGGGGTACATGAGCCGCACCGTCATCCACGGTGGTCCCGTCATCACCGCGTCCGACGAAATCCATGCCGACGTACTCGTCGAGGGCGGCCGCATCGCCGCCCTCGCAGCACCTGACAGCGACACGGCCGAGGGCTGGAGCGCCGACCGGAGGATCGACGCCACCGGCACATACGTCATCCCGGGCCGTGTCGACGCGCACACGCACATGGGGATGCCCTTCGGCGGCACCTACGCCGCCGACACCTTCGAGACCGGCACCCGGGCGGCCGCCCGGGGCGGCACCACCACGATCGTCGACTTCGCCATCCAGTCCGTGGGCGACGCGGTGCGCGAAGGGCTCGACGCCTGGTACGGCAAGGCCGACGGCAACTGCGCCATCGACTACGCCTTCCACGTGATCCTCTCCGACGTGAACGAGTCCTCGCTCAAGGAGATGGATCTGCTGGTGTCGGAGGGAGTCGCCTCCTTCAAGGATTTCATTGGCTGGCGTGACCAGGGATGTTCAGCCCGAGTAGGTGTCTGACCTGTAGGAACACGCCTATCTCGGCTGGTCGGTAGGGCGGAATTGCCTCGTCGGTCCCGCCGACGGCACCCCATCGGGCGCATCGGGCATGCAGAACGGCTCACGAGTGAGTACCCCGTATCCGACGTAAATGGAGCAGAAACTATGGCACGCACTCTGATCACCGGTGGCCTGGTCATCACGGCCTCCGACGAGTTGCACGTCGACGTGCTCGTCGACGGTGGCCGCGTCGTGGCCTTGGCCACCCATGACAGCCATGAGTGGACGGCCGATCATGTCATCGATGCCACGGGGAAGTACGTGATTCCAGGCGGTGTCGACGCCCATACGCATATGGAGATGCCGTTCGGCGGCACGTTCGCTTCCGACACCTTCGAGACCGGAACTCGGGCTGCGGCCTGGGGTGGCACGACGACCATCATCGATTTCGCTATCCAGTCCAAGGGCGGATCGCTTGGTGAAGGGCTCGATGCGTGGCATGAGAAAGCGGATGGAAAGTGTGCGATCGACTACGCGTTCCACATGATCATGTCCGACGTGAACGAGTCCTCGCTCAAGGAAATGGACAGGCTCGTCTCGGCCGGCGTCACTTCGTTCAAACTCTTCACCGCGTATCCGGGGGTCTTTCTCTCCGACGACGGTCAGATTCTCCGGGCCATGCAGCGCGCCGGCTCGAATGGAGGGCTGGTGATGACGCACGCGGAGAATGGTCTCGCCATCGACGTGTTGGTGGAGCAGGCGCTGGCACGTGGTGAGAGGGACCCGCGCTATCACGGTGAAGTCCGGAAGGCACTCCTTGAGGCGGAGGCGACGCATCGAGTGATCAAGCTGAGCCAGGTGGCGGGGTCTCCTCTCTACGTGGTGCACGTGTCGGCGCAAGAGGCCGTCTCCGAATTGGCACGGGCTAGGGATGAGGGGCTCCCGGTTTTCGGCGAGACCTGCCCGCAGTACCTCTTCCTGTCGACCGACAACCTTGCAGAGCCTGAATTCGAAGGCGCGAAGTATGTCTGTTCCACCCCGCTGCGTCCGAAGGAGCATCAGGCGGCGCTGTGGCGTGGGCTGCGGACGAATGATCTGCAGGTGGTTTCCACGGACCATTGCCCGTTCTGCTTCAAGGGGCAGAAGGAGATGGGCCGTGGGGACTTCTCGAAGATTCCGAATGGCATGCCGGGTGTCGAGAATCGCATGGAACTGCTGCACCAGGCCGTGGTGGACGGGCATATCGGCCGCCGTCGTTGGATCGAGATCGCCTGCGCGGCGCCGGCCCGGATGTTCGGCCTGTATCCGAAGAAGGGCACGATCGCTCCGGGGGCCGATGCCGATATCGTCATCTACGACCCGCATGCTGAGCAGATCATGTCCGCCGAGACGCATCACATGAACGTCGACTACTCGGCCTACGAAGGCAAACAGGTGACGGGGCGGGTAGAGACGGTGCTGTCACGCGGTGTTCCGGTGATCGACAAGCGCACTTATGTGGGTCAGGCGGGGCACGGGGCGTATCTGCCGCGAGGAATCTGTCAGTTCGCGAGCTGAGATGTCTCGCGGCGAGATCCCTCGTTCTCCCGTCCGGGTGGCACCTCGGCAGAGAGTCTTCCAGGGCTGAGTGGCGTCATCAGCCCTGGAGGACTCGCAACCAGCGTTGGCGGTGGCGGGCCGCAAGACCGACATGCTTGATGCCGTCCGCGCGGCCAGGGAGTCCCTGGCGACCGAACACCTCATCCACCCACGACGCCGCGGTGAGCGCGAGGCGCTTCGTGTACTTCTCGCCACCGGCCAGAGCGCGGTCCTGGCCTGCACTGCTGCGATCAACCTGCTGAAGGCCCTTGTCATCTCGGCACCCGACGATCTCCGCGTCGAACTCCGAGGCATGAAGAGCAAGGGCCAGGTTGCTCACTGCGCGAAACTGCGGGACCGGCCGAGCCAGAACATCGAGCGTTGCCCGGCGAATCAGTGAGGGAAAGACCGCGAGGGACGCACAACGCTGCCTCAAGCGTGCAATCTGCCGACAGCTCTTTAAGCTCCTCGAACGAGGTGATCAGCCCACAGGGCAGATCGCCACCGAGGATCTCCCTCAGGCAGCTTGACTTGATATAGCAGCCTCGGGGTACGTGATGCGCCTGTTGCGTACGTGGGTATGCGTGTGTGGCCGTGTCCAGATGGAACGACTCCGGCGTGAACGAGCGGCGAGGGCGAGGTTTCTTCTTTCCACGCTCTCCATGATGGACATCCTCCTGGGGCTGAACCCCTGATCTTGGATGTCCGTCAAAGCGGATCAAGCCCACGATGAAGGTGACGCGGTGCGGCGTACAGCGGCGCTCGGCCCTCGATACCTCTTCCGGGCCGCGTCCGACGGCAGCATGGCGTGACATGCCGCACCGCTCGCCAACTCCGCTTGTAGGAACCTACGGACGAGATCGCTGCTACGAGCATGGGGGCCGGAAGAGGCGCGGAAACCTACGTGCCTTTTGGGGCATTAGGCCGTTAGGGGTGTCGCGGACGCACTCGGCGTCCCGGCCGGAAGGATGCCTAATGTCCACAAAGCGCGTTGCCCGCCGTCTGCTGGTGCTGACAGCCATGGCGGCTACCGGTACAGGTGCATTGAGCGTTCCGGCCGTCGCGAGCACGAACATTCTGGCGGCCGGCAATGCCGCCTACGACACCACGATGATCAACAAGGACCGTGAGGTCACGGCGGTTGGCGTGACGGCTTACAGCAGCGGGGTGGGCAGCGGTCTGGTCCAGCTGCCGGTGAACAGCCCTGAGAACCGCGGTGGTGGGGGCAGCCTGCTCTTTTCGGATCGTGGGCTGAAGACTGAGGTTGCCGCGGTGGTCTGGGAGCGATGAGCCACCGGCGGTTGAAAGGGTCCTTGGCCAGGACATGGATGCCGGCCCTGGTCAGGATGCGCCTGCGGCAGGGTGCTTCTGCGGCCGGTCTGGCGTCCGATGCCGTGTCGGGTGCGGTGCGCGGTAGCGATCCGGTCAACGGTTACCAGGTGCTGGAGCAGGTGGTGCAGCTGCCGGTCAGCACGTGGCGGTACCACTGGGACCCGCCACACGTACGCCACCTGGGCCCCATGGCGCAGGACTGGTGGAAAGCGTTCGGGGTCGGTGAGAACGACCGAACGATCTGCTGCACCGATGCCAACGGAGTCGCCATCGTCGCTATCCAGGCACTGCACCGGGAACTGACCGAACTACGAAACGAAGTCGCGGCCCTACGAGCCCAGAGTTCACCAGCACACCACCCCAGCGGTCCCGGAGCCGCCGACCCGGGATGAAGGGCCGGCCCGGAACATGAGCTGACGTACGTATCACCGGAAATCCGCCGAGCCTCGATTCCGAGACCGACGTGATCAGCGAGTGGCCCGGGGCCGGCGTAGCCCACCAGCCCGGGCGCGGTGGCGCACTTCAGCTCGGTCGGAGCCGCTACGGCCACACCCTTGGCCCTGGCTGTCGTGGGTGTTGGCGGCGGAGACGCCGACGACCAGGGGCAGTCCGGCCGCGTTCGACAGGACGTGCATCCTGGAACCGGGTCTACCCCGGTCCACGGGGCTCGGACCTGTGAGTTCGCCCCTTCTTCGGCCCGTACGTGGGCGGAGTCGAGGACCACGCGGGAGAGGTCGAGCAGTCCGCACTCGTGAATGCGGTCGAGGACGGCCTCGTGCAGCCGGCCCCACAAACCGGCCCTGGACCAGATCACGAACCGGCGGTGCGTGGTGGACTCCGAGATCCCGAAACGCGGCGGCAACTCCCGCCAGGCACATCCGCTGACCAGCACGTAGATGATCGCGGCGAACACCGTCTCATCAGGCGTTTCCTGTGCTCCGGCATGTGGCCGCGGCCTCCGGGGGCCGGTCCCGCCACACCCAGAACACCGTGCAGGACACCAGTGCCCAGGCCCCGAGCACCAGATAGGGAAGAGGAACTCGTGCGCCTGGTAGTAGACCGCGGTGTGCTGGGCGTTGACCGAGGCACCCGGCGGCAGCCAGCGGCCGATGTGGCCGAGCAGCGACGGCAGCAGCGGCCAGGACACCGCGCCGCCGGAGGACGGGTTGCCCAGCACCACCATGAGCCCCCCGGCCGGCCGGCGGCCGTCCGTGCGCACTGCGCGCCGTGGTCCGCCCGCTCATGCCCCGTCGCCGTCACCATCGGCTCCCCCGCCGCCGCTCCGACCACCGCCCTCGCCGTCCACGCACCGGGCACGGCCGGGCTGCACACGTTGAGGCTCGCCGGGCATCTTCGGGTACTCCGGCGGGTACCGCATGTCGCCGGGCTCCCGCTCCTTCCCGTCCCGCTCCTTCCACCAGGCTGTCGCCACGCGCGCCGGCATGTGCCGTTCCAGTCCGCCTCCGGTGACGATGGCCGCTCGCCGTACCTCGGTGAAGGCCCCATTCGGTGCGATGGGAAGGAGCACGTAGATGCCGCGCCCCCCGGAGGCCTTGAGCCAGCCCCGCAACCCATGGCTGTCGAGGACAGAGCACAGTTCATGGGCATCGGTGACGGCGGCGGCGTAGTCCGTGCCGGGCTGCGGGCCGAGGTCGATGCGCAGTTCGCCGGAGTGATCGGTGCCGGCGCTCCGTACCGGCCAGGGATGGAAGGCGAGGGCGCCGAGACGGGCCGCCCAGATCACGACGGCGAGTCCGATGGAGCTGATCTCATCGGCAGGACGCCCGCCGGAGAAGGCGATCCTGGCCGCCGGAATCCAGCCGGGGAAGTACTTCGACGCGCGCCTCTGGTGGAAGAAGCCCCGCTTGACACCGTCGAAGCGCTGGAGCGTGGACAGCCGGTCGCACAGGGCGCGGATGATGCCAGGCCCCACAGCAAGAAAGCACTCGGCCACATCCCTCTTGGTGCATCCCTTCCCGGAGAAGTACACCGTGCCCGGGTTGGACAGCCGTACAGACCGTCCGGCGGCGCCCAATTCAACCGCTGCTCGCGTGGCGGCCACCGTAGGCCGGTCGCACATGTGCCGCATATCGGGGGACGGGGGAAGGTGCGTGGGCAGCAATCGGGCCATGGACCTGCCGGTGACGCCGCCGTGAAACTGATGCTCGCCAAGTCCGTGTCCACGATCCCGCAATGCCTTTCGGAGTCAGCGGAGCCCGATGATGCTGCAGGCGAGGTCGAGCAGGTCCTTGTGGAGACCGGCTCGGCGTTCGTAGCGGATGGGGGCGAAGGCGGGTTCCCCGGCAGCCGAGGAACGGCTGGCCGGCCGTATCCGGGTTGCGGCCGGGTGCCTGGCCGCTGAGGCTCAGCTTTGGGGCGGACCTGCGCCTGCCGTTCCGGCCGACGCCGCTGCTGCCGCCCGGAACAGGAGTCCGTTCCATGTCCACGACCGTAATTCAGCATGTGCTGAACCGGCTCAAGGAGATCGGTGTCGGGCACGTCTTCGGTGTCCCCGGCGACTACGCGTTCCCTGTCAACGACGCCGTCTGCCACCACCCGGACATCAAGTGGGTTGGCTGTTGCAATGAGCTGAACGCGGCGTACGCGGCGGACGGCTATGCCCGGGTCCACGGTGTGGGGGCCCTGTCCACGACGTACGGGGTCGGCGAGCTGAGCGCGATCAACGGGGTGGCCGGCGCCTACACCGAGCACCTGCCCGTGTTCCATCTGGTCGGGATGCCGACCATGCCGGTCCAGGCGCATCACTCGGTTGTCCACCACACGCTGGGCAACGGGGAGTTCGACCTCTTCCAGAAGCTGTCGGAGGCGGTGGTGTGCGCCGGTGCGATCATGACGCCGCAGAATGTGGCCGCCGAGACGGAGCGGCTGATCGCCGCCGCGCTCTACCACCGCCGTCCCGTCTACATGGCCTTCCCCTCCGACCTCGCCAATCTGCCTGCGGTCAGCAAGGCGTCCCCGATCCCCACGCCGGTCAGCGACAAGGAGCGGCTCGAAGCCGCTGTGCAGGCAATCAGCGAGGCTCTCGGCGGCGCGGACAGCGCGGTCGTCGTCCCGGGGGTGCTGACGGCCCGTGCCGGGCTTGAATCCGATCTCCAGAAGGTGCTGGACGCCTCTGGGCTGCCGTTCGCCACGATGATGGCGGACAAGGCTGTTCTGGACGAGGACCAGGACGGGTACGTCGGTATGTACGACGGCAAGCTGATGGACGAGAAAGTCCGCAGGTTCGTCGAGGGTGCGGACCGGGTCCTGCTGGTCGGCGCGCTGATGAACGACTTCAACACCGGCGCGTTCACCGCCCGCCTCGACCCCGCCCGGGTCATCGATATCCGCCACCACCACGTACGCGTCGGGCCGGTCACCTATCAGAGCGTGGAGATGAAGGACCTGCTGGACCGGCTCGCAAGCGAGCTGCCGAAGCGGTCCTGGCCCAAGCCGTCCGGACCGGTCACCCGCATCGCCGCCGTGAACGGGAACACGGACGACAAGATCACTGCGGAGAATCTCTACCCGCGGTGGGAGGAGTTCCTGAAACCGGACGACATCGTCGTGGCGGAGACCGGGACCGCATCCATGGGCATGGCCTTCGCCAAGCTCCCCAAGGGGGCGACGTTCCACAACCAGACGCTGTGGGGATCCATCGGCTGGGCCACTCCGGCCGCGTTCGGCGCGGCACTGGCCGCTGCGGCGAACGGCGGGCGGAAGCGGGTCGTGCTGATCACCGGGGACGGCTCGCACCAGCTCACCGCGCAGGAGATCAGCCAGATGGGCCGCAACGGCCTCAAGCCCGTGGTCTTCCTCCTCAACAACAACGGCTTCCTCATCGAACGCCTGCTGTGCAAGGACCCGGACATCGAGTACAACGACCTCGCCCAATGGCGCTACGCCGACCTGCCCAGGGCGCTGGGCTGCGACAACTGGTACACCGCCCGCGCCACCACCCTCGCCGAACTCGACGAGGCCCTCAAGCAGGCCCAGAACGCCGACAGCGGGGTCTACATCGAGATCGTCACCGGCGAGTACGAATCCCCGCCCCTGGCGAAGAAGCTGCACGACAACATCGCCACCCTCTACAGCGCGTGACCCCCAGCAGGTCCCGGCCGGACCACCCCCCCCCGGGGGAAAACTGAGCCGGGCCGGGCTCACCCGCCCCGGCTGGCCGGGCCCGCGGCCGGAAACCACCCCGGTCGGTAGGCCCGGTACGAGTCCCACGCTGCACGCATCGCCTCATCCACGACTGCACCGCCATTGGTCATGAGCCGACCGCAGCGAGACGACGAGCTACAGGAGGTCCCCTTGAGGAAACCGCCGCAGCGGCCGGATCAGCGCCGCGCCCTCGTGGCGGCTACTGGGTGCTGGCACAGATCTTGGGGAGCGGTCGCGGAGGGTGACGATGTTGTTCGATTGAAAGGGTGATCACGAACCCCGGCTGCCCGATTCAGCCGCTCACTTCGTGGCCTCCGCACATGACTGATGAGTCGTTCCAGTGCCGCTGTGTCCTCTGCCATGACTACGGTGACCGAGACGAGGCGGACCGCGCGGATCTGACGATCATCGAGAATGTGCAGCAGCACGGATGGCACGTCCCGATGGTTCCCGAGGACGAGATCGGTCCTGGATTCGCCTACACGATCGGCCTCGCGCACACTCACGGCGGACCTGAACTCGCCATGTTCGGACTCGATATCCACGCTATGCACCGCATGCTCAACAGGCTCGGAGCGAAGTCCGCCGCGGGTGCTGTATCGGCTGAAGGCCAGAGGCATCCTGAGGTCGTCGGCGGTCACCAAGTCGCGCTCAGGCAGGTCGATCTCCGCTGGTACCGAATCTTCTTCGGGCGGGCTATGGGGTTCTAAAAGCTGTGCGACTGTCAGGAAATCCTCGCCACGCCAATCGAAGAGATTGTACGGAAGGAAATGGATGACATCCTGGGTGATCAAGGCAGGCTCCAGCGCCTGGCTGAGGAATGGATCGGTGAAATACCTGACCGCTCTCGATCGTATCGTGATCGAATAGCTGTCCTCGATGAGTAGACAGAGCGCAATCGAAAAATGCGCAAGAATAAACTGATTGCGGTAGCGGCGGCTATGGCTGCTGACGAAGATGGTGAAAGTGAGGACGAGGAAATTGACGCAATAATCGATGAGGTGAAAGGGGGTCTTAAAGATAAAGAAAACCAGCTCCAGGTGATGCGTGACGATACTATGGAGTGGCTATTGGAGTCTCAACGGTATGAGGATCGGGCCAGGGAAATCCTCGATTTGGCACTCCAGGCTCGACCGATCCTGGGCAATCTGCCCGTGGAGAAGAAACGTGACCTCCTGGATCTCCTCGACGTCCAAGTAGTCGTGACCAACATGGTGCCCAGGGCGCTCCGCAGTGCTGGTTGCGGTTTTGAAGCCTGGTTTACCAGTCGGGAGCGCATGGTGCCGCCAATGCTCACCGAAGATCAGTGGGCGCTTGTAGAGAACCTCTTCCCAAAGCCTAAAAAGCAGTCCAGAATCATCCCTCCACGACTCGCGTTCGAGGCGGCGTTGTACAAGGTTCGGTGCGGCCTCATGTGGAAGGATCTGCCGGAGCACGTCACTCAAGGGCACCGCCCCCAGAGCCTCTACCAGCGTGCGCTTGAGTACCTGAAGAACGGTGTTTGGGAGAGGGCGGTATGCGCACTGGGCGACTACGACGGCACTTCGGTTCCACCCCTGTACGAACTGCCCGATCTCCACATCACCGGCACCTTCGACCCACGCCTGAGCGCGCCTGCCAAACGTCGTGCTGCAGATGTGGACGCCTCTGCACAGGAGGGCGCGCCACAACACGTTTCAAGCTGTTCATGGCCTACCCCGGTGTCTTCTGCAGCGACGACGGCCAGATCCTGCGCGCCATGCAACGGGCCTCCCACTGCTTCTCCGGCCAGAAGGAGATGGGCCGGGGCGACTCCTCGAAGATCCCCAACGGCATCCCCGGCGTGGAGAACCGGATGGACCTGCTCCACCAGGCGGTCGTGGACGGCCACCTCTCGCGCCGCCGCTGGATCGAGATCGCCTGCGCCTCGCCGGCCCGGATGTTCGGTCTCCACCCGAAGAAGGGCACCATCGCCCCGGGCGCCGACGCCGATGTCGTCATCTACGACCCGGCGGCCGGACAGACCCTTTCCGCCGAGACCCGCCACATGGATGTCGACTACTCGGCCTACGAAGGAAAGCGGATCACCGGCCGGGTCGAAACCGTTCTCTCGCGCGGTGAAGTCGTCATCGACGGGCGGAAGTTCACCGGCCGGGCCGGTCACGGCATGTACACCCCGCGAGCCACCTGCCAGTACCTGGACTAGGAGCACCCGTCATGGACTTCGGACTCGTCCTCCAGACCGATCCGCCCGCCTCGACCGTCGTCGGCCTGATGCGCCGCGCCGAACGCAACGGCTTCCGCTACGGCTGGACCTTCGACTCGACGGTGCTCTGGCAGGAACCTTTCGTCATCTACAGCCAGATCCTCGAACACACCGAGCACCTCGTCGTCGGCCCCATGGTCACCAACCCGTCCACCCGCACCTGGGAGGTGACCGCCTCCACCTTCGCCACCCTCAACGACATGTTCGGCAACCGCACCGTCTGCGGTATCGGGCGCGGCGACTCGGCGATGCGGGTCGCCGGACGCAGACCCAACACCCTCGCCCGCCTCGGCGAGGCCATCGACGCCATCCGCGACCTCGCCGAGGGACGGGAGGCGACCGTCGACGGGCAGCCGGTCCGGATCCCCTGGGTGAAGGACGGCAGACTGCCGGTCTGGATGGGTGCGTACGGCCCGAAGGCGCTCGCCCTCGCCGGACAGAAGGCCGACGGCTTCATCCTCCAGCTCGCCGACCCGTTCCTCACCGAGTGGATGGTCAAGGCCGTACGGGACGCGGCGGCGCAGGCGGGCCGCGACCCGGATTCCGTGACCATCTGCGTCGCCGCCCCCGCGTATGTGAGCGACGACCTCGACCACGCCCGCGAGCAGTGCCGCTGGTTCGGTGGCATGGTCGGCAACCACGTGGCGGACCTGGTCTCCCGGTACGGCGAGCACTCCGGACTCGTCCCCGAGGCCCTGACCGCGTACATCGCCGGGCGGTCCGGCTACGACTACAGCCACCACGGCCGCGCCGGAAACCCCGACACGACCTTCGTGCCGGACGGCATCGTCGACCGGTTCTGCCTGCTGGGACCCGCCGAGGCACACATCGAGAAGCTCCGGACCCTGCGCGACCTGGGCGTCGACCAGTTCGCCGTCTACAACATGCACGACGCGCGCGAGGCGACGATCGACGCCTACGGTTCGCAGATCATCCCCGCCCTGACCACCTGACGCCCTGACCACCTGATCCCCTGGCCCCCTGACCACTCGACCGCCGGCCACCCGGTCGGTCCGCCCCACGGTCGTCCGTACCCCCGCGCCCTGCCCCGTCCCGCACGGCACCGCTCCCGAGCGAAGGGTCCAGCCGCCTTGACATCGACCGTCCCACCCACACCGCCCCTTCCACCCGTCCCGTCACAGGACCGGATACCCGATCCGTCGGGCCGCGTCGAACTCGCCCCCGGCGCCGTGCCCACCGACAACCGCTTCGTCAACGAGGACCTGCTGCCCGTACCGCTGGAACGGCGCCGCTGGACGACGTACAACTTCGCCGCTCTCTGGGTCGGCATGGCCCACAACATCCCGTCCTGGCTGCTCGCCTCCGGTCTGGTGGCCCTCGGCATGGACTGGAAGCAGGCCGTCCTCACCATCGCGCTCGCCAACCTGATCGTGCTCGGCCCGATGCTGCTCACCGGGCACGCCGGACCCAAGTACGGCATTCCCTTCCCCGTTCTGGCCCGCGCCTCCTTCGGGCTGCGCGGCGCCAATCTGCCCGCGCTGATCCGGGCCGCGGTGGCCTGTGCCTGGTTCGGCATCCAGACCTGGATCGGCGGTGTCGGCGTCTTCACCCTGCTCGGGAAGATCTTCGGCGGCTGGGCGAAGGCGTCCGAGACCGGTGGGCAGCCGTGGACGCTCTGGCTCTGCTTCATCCTCTTCTGGGCGCTCGAACTCGCCATCATCCACCGGGGGATGGACGCCCTGCGCCGGTTCGAGAACTGGGCGGCGCCGTTCGTCATCGTCGGCGCGGTGGTCCTGCTGGCCTGGGTCGCCGTCAAGGCGGGCGGCTTCGGCCCGCTGCTCGACCAGCCCTCGAAGCTCGGCTGGGGCCGGGAGTTCTGGCCGGTCTTCTTCCCCTCCCTGATGGGCATGATCGCCTTCTGGGCCACACTCTCCCTGAACATCCCCGACTTCACCCGCTTCGGGGCCGGCCAACGCGCCCAGATCCGGGGCCAGTCGTTCGGCCTGCCGACCACGATGACGCTCTTCGCGATGCTCTCGGTCCTGGTCACCTCGGGGTCCCAGGCCGTGTACGGGGAGGCGATCTGGGACCCGGTCCAGCTCGTCGCCAGGACCGACAACGTCTTCGGGCTGCTGTACGCCCTGGTGACCGTGCTGGTCGCGACGGTCTCCGTGAACATCGCGGCGAACGTCGTGTCACCCGCGTACGACCTGGCGAACCTCGCCCCCAAGCTCATCAACTTCCGTACGGGCGCCCTGATCACCGGTGTCGTCGGCGTTCTCATCATGCCGTGGAAGCTCACCGAGACCCCCGAGCTGTACATCTTCACCTGGCTCGGGCTGGTCGGCGGAATGCTCGGTACGGTCGCGGGCATCCTGATCGCCGACTACTGGATCGTCCGCCGGACCGTGCTCGACCTGGCGGACCTCTACCGTCCCGGCGGCCGCTACTGGTACGCGCACGGCTGGAACTGGCGGGCGGTCGTCGCGTTCGCCGTCGGCGGCGTCCTGGCGATCGGCGGCTCCCACTCGGCCCCCGGCACCGGCCCGTTCCCGGCCGACGGCCTGATCCCGTTCCTCAAGCCGCTCGCGGACTACGGCTGGGCCGTCGGGCTGGCCTCGTCGCTGGTGCTGTACACCGTGCTCAGCTGGCGCTCCCGTGCCGCCGTCACAACGGCGAGGACTGACGGGCCAGCAGTGCGTTGATGTCGTACGTCTGATCCGGCGGTGGCGTGGCCTTGGGCACCGGCCTGTCGAAGGCCGAGAAGCCCACGACCGCGTTCGCCCCGCCGCCCCGCACCGTGATCCTCAGCGGATACGGCTTGCCCGTGGCCGCGACGTACGTCGTCACCGTCCTGCCGTCCCTGAGCCGGGTCACCGGCACCACCGGAGCCCCGTCGAGCGTGGTCTTCCGGCCCTTGTTCAAGGTTCCGCGGTCGTTGTCCGCGTGGTCACCGACCAGCTTGCGGAAGGTGTCCAGATCGCATCCGTTCACCACGTCGCGCAGCCTCGGGTCGGCGGCCGAGCCCTTCATGTAACGCCCGTTGAGGATCGCGGCGAAGGCCGGGCCGCCGTCCGGCACCTGGCTCTTCCAGAAGTCCGCGTCCGGCTTGACCCAGACGTCGTTGCCGCGCTTCACGATCCGGACCGACCCCTGGCTCCTGCCCAGGTCCACCGAACCGGTGCAGTTGCCGTCCCGGTCCAGGGTGAGATCCAGGGCTGTCGACGGGTTGCCGCCCCTGCCGAGGTAGCCGTGCGTACTGAGACGCAGGGAATGGGCGCTCAGGAGCGCGTCCCGTGAGCGGTCGGCGATCTGCTGGGCGGAGAGCTTGTCGATGCCGTTGTCCGCCCGCGCCGCACCGGTGCCGACGACGCCCCCGCTCGTGAGTCCCAGCACGACGACCGCCGCCCAGGCGGCCTGGCGTGTGCCGATGAGTCGACCGGTCACGGTGCCTCCCTCGAAGAGCCCGTCGGGCCTGTTCAGGTGTGCGATCCGATCTTTTCGAGCGTACGCCGGGCAGCGGCGGGTCGCGCTACGGCGGACCACCGCCGTAGCGCGTACACAGGGTGATGTCCTGCCGCGTTTTGTGTCATGGGCGGCCGGGGACGGTTGCCGACGCACCGGGTTCGCCGCCGACGGACGTGGACGGTGAGCACGTCACCCTCGACCCGGGGCAGTCCGGCCAGTCCACCGCGCACCGCGCCGGCCTCGGGACCGGGATCGGCGAGATCGGCGTCCAGCCGTAGGCGGGCGGCACCGTCGGGGCGCGAACCGGGCCGTTGCGGTTCGCGCAGCGCTCCAGGCACATACTTCCGGGCATGCCGGGAACCCCGTCCCCCTGCCGCGGGCCCGTACCGGGGCGGGGGAACGAGCCGCACCGCCGGACACGTCTCGAAATCTCCCTCGAAATCCGTTTCCACGCGCCCCCACCAGTGCGTTTGCCCTCCACCTCCGCCGGTGGACCCGGCACGGGGCACCGGCACCCTCCGGCCGCTCTCCTCCGAACGGTTGAGCGGACCGCCCACGACTCGTTACCCTCCGGTAAGTTCGTTCGGGCGTACAGGTGCGGGCGCGCGCACCTGCCGATGCGAGGAAGGCGGGCAGCCCATGTCCTCAACGGAAGCCGTCGAAATCACCGAACCGGTCGGCCCGGCCGGACTGGCGGACAGCGCACGGGAGCTGGCCGAGGGCCGTACCACCTCGACCGAGCTGGTCTCCGCTGCCCTGACCCGAATCGAAGGGAGCCAGGGCACCCTCAACGCCTTCCGGCATCTGCGCGCCGAGGCCGCGCTGGCCGAGGCCGCCGAGGCCGACCGCAGGCTCGCCGCGGGGGAGCGGCTGCCCCTGCTCGGGGTGCCGGTCGCGGTCAAGGACGACACCGACGTCCTGGGGATGCCGACCTACTTCGGCTGCGACGGCGATCTGCCCGCCGCCACCGCCGACAGCGAGGCCGTACGCAGGCTGCGGGCCGCCGGGGCCGTGATCGTCGGGAAGACCAACTCCTGCGAGCTGGGCCAGTGGCCGTTCACCGAGGGCCCCGCCTTCGGCGCCACCCGCAACCCGTGGAACACCGGGCACACCCCCGGCGGCTCGTCCGGCGGATCCGCAGCCGCCGTCGCGGCCGGGCTCGTACCCGCCGCGCTCGGTTCGGACGGCGCCGGGTCCGTCCGTATCCCCGCGGCCTGGACCCATCTCGTCGGCATCAAACCGCAGCGCGGCCGGATCTCCGTCCACCCGCAGAGCGACGCCTTCCAGGGCCTGACCGTCAACGGCCCGCTGGCCAGGACCGTCGCCGACGCCGCCCTGCTGCTCGACGCGGTCGCCGGACCCCATCCCGACGACCCGCACCGCCCGCCGCCCGTCGAGGCGTCGGCAGCCGCCCGCCGCGATCCGGGCAGACTGCGCATCGCCCTCGCCTGGCGCCCCCCGCTCACCCTCACCGGCTCCGCTCCCCACCCCGACGTGCGGCGGGCCGTCACCGCACTGGCCGAGGCCCTCGCCCGCCTCGGCCACGACGTCGAGGAGGCCAGACCCCGCTACGGGCTGATCGGCCTCGGCTTCGTCCCCCGCGCCACCGCCGGGATCGCCGAACTCGCCGCCCGCCACCCCGATCCCGCCCTCCTCGACCCGCGCACCCGCAGCGCCCTGCGCACCGGCACCCGGCTCGGCGGCCGGGTGGTGCGCGCGGCCAGGGGGCGCGAGGTGCGCCAGCACCGCAGGATCGGCGCGTTCTTCCGCACGTCCCGGGACGGCGCCGGCTACGACGTACTGCTCACCCCGACGACTGCCCTGCCGCCGCCCCCGATCGGCAGGTTCGACGGGCTGAGCGCCTGGCGCACCGATGTGACGATGGCCGAGGCGTGCCCGTACGCCTGGCCCTGGAACGTACTGGGCTGGCCCGGCATCAACGTACCGGCCGGATTCACCGCCGACGGGCTGCCCGTCGGCGCCCAGCTGCTCGGCCCCTCCCGCAGCGAGGAACGGCTGATCTCCCTCGCCGCCCAGCTGGAGGCCGACCGCCGCTGGTACGAGCACCGGCCCCCCGCCCCCACCCCCTAGCTGACCGCCCGTACCCCCGCCCGCGTCAGCCACACCGTCCGGATACGCGGTTCACGCGCACCCGGGAAGCCGGGCGGTCTTCCCCGCGCCGGCCGCCGTGCACGCCGCCCGCAGCGGACACCGCGCCCGGGGCGTCGCCGCGAAGGCCCATTTCCCCACCGGCATGCGCGAGCGCGTCAGCACGCTCGGCGGCACCCTTTGAGCCGCGCCCCGGCCGGCGGCTGCTCCGTACGCACTGCTCTCGCCCGCCCTCTGATCGGCGGATTCGTCACGGGACCACCCGACCGGACCACCGCGCCCGGTTTTGAGAACCTCACCCGCCGGGAACGCGACGCCGGCGCACCGGCGGCCCGCGGTCTCACCGACGAGGAGATCGCCGCGCACCGGGTGATCAGCCCGTTCACCGCGAAGACCCGCATCAGCCGCGCCCTGACCGAACCGGCTGCCCGCGAGACGGGCGCAGCTCGTCGTCTTCGCGTACGGGTTCGCGTACGAGCCGGGCCTCGGCGTACCCCGGGACCCCCGCTCCCGACGCCGCACCGCGGCGGCCCCGGCCCGCCCGATCCGCGGTCGCCGACATTCGCGCGGCGGCGCCGAAGGCGGGATCATGGAGCGGAACGGAGTGGAGGGGTGGTGACCAGTATGGCGTCCGCAGGCCCGCAGCCGGAGCCCGGAGCCGAACCGTCGCAGCCCGGTACGGATCAGCACTCCTTCGACACGGCGAACGACGCGACCGCGGTGGTCGCCGGGACCGGAACGGTCATCGGCTGGACGCACAGCGCACAGGATCTGCTCGGGTACCACGCCTCGGAGGTGGTCGGGCGGCCCGCCGGCTTCCTTCTCGCCATGCCCGAGGACCCGCTGCGGGTGGCGGGGATCGCCGAGCGGTGCCGCGCGGGCGTGGGCTGGAGCGGCGTCGCCGACGTGCGGCGGCGCGACGGGCAGCGGGTCACCGTGGATCTGCGGGTCTCGGCCGCGTTCCACCTGGACGGCCGGGAGTGCTTCCTGGTCTCCGGGCGCGAACGCAGACCGGAGTGGGCGGTCGGGCAGTCCGTGCTCGACGCCTTCCTGACCAGCTCACCGATCGGAATGGCGGTGATGAACCCGCAGCTGCGCTACGTCTGGGTGAACGACACCCTGGAGCGCATCGGCGGCATCCCGCGCGAACAGCGTGTGGGCCGCCGGATGACCGAAGTGCTCCCGGGACTGCAGGCCGACGCCATAGAGACCCTGATGCGCGGAGTGCTGGACACCGGCGTCCCCGTCATCGACTACGAGTACCGAGGCTGGAGCTGGGCCGATCCGCACCGTGAGCGCGCCTATTCCACCTCGTTCTTTCCGCTGACCAACGGCGGCGACACCGTCACCGGCATCTGCTACATGGTCCTGGACGTCACCGACCGGTGGAAGGCCCAGCAGCGCCTGGCCCTGGTCAACGACGCCGGGGCCAGCATCGGCTCCACCCTGGACGTGATGCGCACGGCTCAGGAGCTGGCCGACTTCGCGGTGCCGCGGTTCGCCGACTTCGTCGTCGTCGACCTGCTGGAGCCGGTCGCCAGCCCGGAGGAGCCCGGCCCGTGGCCCCTCGGCACGGGTCCTTCCGCTACGGGCCTTCCCGCTTCCGCCCTTGCGGGTCCGGGCTTCGCCGCCTCGGGCCCCTCGGGTACGGGAGCCGCCCGCCCCGGTACCGACAGCACGTCGGGCCGGCCGAAGCTGCGCCGCGTGGGGATGAGCTCGGTGCGAGAGGGCTGTCCGGAGGCGGTCTACCGGGTCGGGGAGCTCGTGGACTCCGTACCCCCGCCCCACGGCGTCCGGTTCCTCAGGGACGGCGAACCCGTTCTGATCCCGGTCCTCGAGTCCGTCAGGCGGCTGTGGGCGGTCGAACAGCCCGCCAGGGCGGCGTCCATCCGCGACTTCGGCCTCCACTCCCTCATCGCCGTACCCATGCGGGCCCGGGACACGGTGCTCGGCCTGACCACCTTCGTGCGCACGGTGAACCTGGTCCCTTTCGAACCCGACGACGTGCTGCCGGCCCGTGAAATGGTGGCGCGGGCGGCGGTGTGCGTGGACAACGCCCGCCGCTACACCCGCGAGCACGCGGCGGCGCTGACCCTCCAGCGCAGCCTGCTCCCGCACACACTGCCCGGCGGGATGGCCCTGGACGTGGCCTCCTCGTACCTCCCGGCGGACGCCAAGGACGGTGTCGGGGGCGACTGGTTCGATGTGATCCCGCTCTCCGGCGCCCGGGTCGCCCTGGTCGTCGGCGATGTCGTCGGCCACGGCATCAGCGCCGCCGCGAGCATGGGCAGGCTCCGCACCGCGGTGCACACCCTCGCCGACATGGACCTTCCCCCCGACGAACTGCTGGCCCACCTCGACGATCTCGTGATCCGCCTGAGCGACGAGGAACCCGACGGCGGGGAGAGCGGCACGACCGTCCTCGGCGCCACCTGTCTGTACGCGGTCTACGACCCGGTCACCCAGCTCTGCACGATGGCACGCGCCGGCCACCCGCCCCCCGTCGTCGTCGCGCCGGACGGGTGCGTCAGCTTCCCCGAACTGCCCGCAGGCCCCCCGCTCGGCCTGGGCGGTATGCCCTTCGAGACCGCGGAGATCGTGCTGCCGGAAGGCAGTCTCATCGGCCTCTACACCAACGGCCTCATCGAAGGCAGGGACCGGGACATCGATCTCGGCATGTCCCGCCTCGGCGCCGCCCTGTCCCAGCGCGGCCTCCCCCTCGACGCACTGTGCGCGACGGTCGTCGAGCAACTGCTCCCCGTACCGCAGCCCGACGACGTCGCCCTGCTGCTCGCCCGCACCCACGAGCTGAGCGCCGACCACGTCGTCTCCTGGGACGTGCCCCCCGATCCGGCCGCCGTCGCCGGCGTCCGGGCCCGCACCGCGCGCCTGCTGAGGGCCTGGGGCCTGGAGGAGATGGAGATGACGACCGAACTGATCGTCAGCGAACTGGTCACCAACGCGGTGCGCTACGCCACCGGACCGATCCGGCTGCGGCTGCTGCGCCAGTCCGTCCTGATCTGCGAGGTCTCCGACGGCAGCAGCACCTCCCCCCGGCTGCGGCACGCCAGGACGACCGACGAGGGCGGGCGCGGTCTCTTCCTCGTCGCCCAGCTCACCCGCCGCTGGGGTACCCGCTACACACCCGAAGGCAAGATCATCTGGACCGAACAGGAACTCCCGGCGACGGGGGCCTGAAGCCTCGGTACGCCCCTTGCCGGGGTCGCGGGGTACGGACACGGGGCACGAACACGGGGTACGGACACGGGGCACGGACCCAGGGCACGGACGGGGCGTGCCACGCCGTCAGGGGTTCCCGGCCACCCGCCGACCGGACGTACGACGCGCCCCGTTCGTCAGGAGGCCGTGCGACCGAAGCAGCGCCTGAGCTCGTCGAGGTCGTAGAAGGGGCTGCCCTTCGCAACCGGCTCGCAGCCCCGCTTGAACGCGGTCTCCTTCTCGTTGTAGAGCATCCGGACCAGGTAGGTGTCGTCCTTCCGGAACACGTCCCACTGGATGTTCGCGGCCATCGGAGCCACCGAAGCACCCCGCCACGGGTTGTCGGCGTAGGTGTAGGGGCGTGCGGCGGCCGGTTCCGTGGAGCCGGGCAGCCCCATCAGCGCGGCGAGCGGAATGATCTCCTCGGCGTGGGTGAAGCGCAGCTCCGCGCCCACGTCGCCGGTCCCCGCCCGCGTGGCCTCGGCCTGCTCGAAGAAGTCGTCGAGCAGAACGTCCGCCATCCGGTAGGTGATGTCGCTGTCCGCGAAGCCGGGCCCCTTCTCGTAGAAGTCCTCGGCGTCGTCGAGGTAGGCGAACCAGGCGGCGTCGCGCGGGGCGATGTAGCGCCGCATCCGCCAGGTGCCCTCGTCGCTCATGGTCGGGGCGATGCTGTAGAGGTTGTAGACCGCTTCGGCCGCATCGATGCCGGTGCCGATCGAGGAGAACTCCCCGGCGGAGATCCGCTGCACGAAGGCGGGGGTGAAGATCCTCTCCAGTACGTTGCGGGCCGCACGGTGGGTGGCGGGCTGATCGGTGATCTTCTTGAGGGTGGCCGCGAGGCGCTGGTCGTTCGCGAGGTAGTCGCGGTACGCGGCACCGCCGTCGGCCTTGTGGAAGTAGAGCAGGTCCTTGTCGGTCCTGGCCGGGCCGATGAGCGGCTTCAGGGCCGGGTCGGCGCCGGCGAGCGCGGCGGCGAAGAGACTGCCGCTGTCGACGGCGCGGTCCTTGCCGGAGCTGACCACGTCGATGGGTTCCGAGTCCTTGGCGATCTGCCGGAACAGCCCGGGAAGGCGCTGATGCATCCGCACCGCCGTGGCCTGGATCTCCCGCTTGCCCCGGCCGCTGAGGTTCCCGTACCCGGCCTTCTCCATCGCGTCGAGGAGCGACCGCACCTCGGGGCCGAAGTGCTTGCCGCGCCCGGTGAGTTCCCCCTCGCTCGCGGCCTTGTCCCACAGCTGGAGGATCAGGTCCCCGTCCTCGCTGCTGGTCGACGTGCGCGAGCCGTGGCGCGAGACGCTCTCGGTGAACACCGGAACGAAGCCCTTGGGCGCCGACCGGTATGTCCGGGCGTCCTGCCGTGGTTCGTACGGGGTCTTCGTGGAATAGAAGCCCGGCCCCGGCGGACCCGACGGCCGGGGACCGGCCTGAGCAGGCTGGGAGACGCCCAGGACCGCGGAGACCACGAGGGCCAGGGCGGCGGTGGAGGCGAGGCGTTTCATGCGTTCTTCGCTCCGTCCCGTGGAGCCCGATCGATCCGGCGCATCGTCTCCGGACGACATGAACGCCGGGTGGCCGCGGCATGGCGGGCGTCCCGGGCCCACCGCCCCGAGAGCGGTTGTCCGCGCCGCGGCCCCAGGGGCTACGGCACTCGCGCCGTCCACTCGGCCGTACCGAATTTGGTGCGTACGAGTTCCTCGGCCCGGGCCATCTCCTCGGGGGTGACCCGGCCGCGGGTGAGGCCGTGGCGCTTCCGGAAGGAGTCGATCATGTTGTCGATGACGGTTGCGCGCGGCAGACCCGTCTGCCGGCGGAGCGGGTCGACACGCTTCTTGGCGCTCTTGGTGCCCTTGTCGGACATCTTCTCCTTGCCGATGCGCAGGACGTCGAGCATCTTGTCGGCGTCGATGTCGTAGGACATCGTCACGTGGTGCAGCACGGCGCCGGGCCCGCCGTCGGGACCCACGACGCGCTTCTGGGCGGCTCCGGCGATCTTCCCGATCTCGGTCGCGATGTCGTTGAGCGGCTGGTACCAGGCCTTGATACCCATGTCGCCGAGAGCTTCGAGGACCCAGTCGTCGAGGTAGGCGTAGCTGTCGGCGAAGGAAAGGCCCGAGACGAGGGACTGGGGCACGGCGAGGGAGTACGTGATGGTGCTGCTCGGCTCCGCGAACATGGCTCCGCCTCCCGAGATGCGGCGGACGACGGTGACCCCGTGGCGGTCCGTACCGGCGGGGTCGACCTCGTTGCGCAGGGACTGGAAGCTTCCGATGATGACGGCGGGGGAGTCCCATTCCCAGACCCGGAGCGTCGGCGGGCGCCGGCCGGCGGCGACCTCCGCGGTGATGACCTCGTCGAGGGCCATGTGGAGCGCGGGGGGCTGCGGCGCCTCGTGGATGAGCTGCCAGTCGTAGTCGCTCCACTCGGTGGCGTGCGCGAGGGCCCGGCGTACGGCGACGGCGACGCCCTCGGAGCTGAGGCCCAGCATCACGGTCGAGGGGGGCAGGGCCGCGTCGATCCGGGCGGCGAGCCCGGCGGTGTCGGTGTGGGCCGGGGCACCTTCGAGCGCCGCGTCGATCGCGAGAATCGCCTCGTCCGGTTCCAGGAAGAAGTCCCCGGCCACCCGTACGTTGCGCAACGCCCCGCCCTCGACGTCCAGATCGACGACGACGAGCTTCCCGCCCGGGACCTTGTACTCACCGTGCACAGCCATGCCTCCAGATCTGCCCGATTCTTCCACTCTTCTACGAATCGGCGCTGAACAGGAACAACGCCCGTGGCGTGCGATTTAATCCGCTGCCACGACGGGGCCGTGCGCCAGGGCGGCGTCCTGCGTCACGAGCTCCGGTATGCCGGGAAGGGGACTTGACCCTCCGCGCCCTCCACGCCCTCCGCGCCCTCCGCGCCGAGGGAATGGAGGGCGTTCCCCGGGCCATTCCCTCCCCGGAGGCCGCGGTCACGTCTCGGGGGGGAACCGCCGCGCACGCCACCGGACTTGTAGGCGGGACTTGTAGGCGCCGTTCGCGGGAACCTAGAGTGGGCGCGCCGTGGTGTTCGGGAAGACCGGTGAAAGACTCCAGGAGTCTCAGGCCGGAGCGGCCCTCGCCACTGTGATCGGGGAGTATCCGTCCCACTGACGCCACTGGCCGCAGAGCGCGGCCGGGAAGGCAGGGGCGGGCACGAGCGCGAGCGAACCCGTCAGCCAGGAGACCGGCCACGGCATCTCACGAAGTCATCCACGAGGTGCTGGAGCGTGACCGCATGACCCTGCCCGACTCCGCCGTGTTCACATGGCGGCGCGAGGACACCATCCGTACCGCGGGGCTGCTGGCGGTGATTGCGGCTCTGCACGTGGTGGCGTTCGGAGTGCTGTTCCTGCTGGTCGTGCCGGAGCACTACCAGGTCGGTTCCAAGGCGTTCGGCATCGGGCTGGGGATCACCGCCTACACGCTCGGCATGCGGCACGCCTTCGACGCCGACCACATCGCCGCCATCGACAACACGACCCGCAAACTGATGGCCGACGGCAAGCGGCCCGTGTCGGTCGGTTTCTGGTTCGCCCTCGGACACTCCAGCGTGGTCATCGCCATGGCGGCACTGGTCGCCGGGGGAGCGCGCCTCGCGGGGGTACTGATCAACGAGGATTCGGGCGCGCACCAGGTGCTGGGTGTGGTCGGCACGACCGTCTCCGGGTCCTTCCTCTACCTGATCGCCGCATTGAACCTGGTCGCGCTCGCCGGCATTCTGCGCGTGTTCAGGGCGATGCGCGCCGGCCGCTTCGACGAGGCCGAGCTGGAGCAGCACCTGGACTCGCGAGGGTTCATGAACCGGATCCTCGGCCGGTTCACCCGGTCCGTCACCCGGCCCGGCCAGATGTATCCGCTCGGCTTCCTCTTCGGTCTCGGCTTCGACACCGCCACGGAGGTCACCCTGATGGTCATGGCGGGCAGCGGCGCCGCAGCCGGTCTGCCCTGGTACGCGATCCTGTGCCTGCCGCTGCTGTTCGCCGCCGGGATGAGCCTGTTCGACACGCTCGACGGGACGTTCATGAACTTCGCCTACCAGTGGGCCTTCTCCAACCCCGTGCGCAAGGTCTTCTACAACCTCGCCATCACGGGCCTGTCGATCGCGGTCGCCTTTCTCATCGGCACGATCGAGCTGGTCACCGTGTTGCACGACAAGCTCGATCTCCGGGACTCGGTCACGAGCTGGATCTCCGGCCTCGACCTGGGCAACGTCGGCTACCTGATCGTCGGACTCTTCGTGCTGGTGTGGGCGGTGGCGTTGGCGTACTGGAGGATCGCGAAGGTCGAGGAACGCTGGACGGCCCGCGCCGGCGACGGCGGCTGAGCCGGCTTCGCCGTCGGACCCGTGCTCGGCGGCGAGGAGCAGTTCCGCCAGTGCGATCCGGGCGCGCGCCACCCGGGAACGGACCGTGCCCACCGGACAACGGCAGAGCGAGGCCGCTTCCGCATACTCCAGGCCGAGGACCTGAGTGAGGACGAAGGCCTCCCGGCGCTCGGGTGCGAGCGAGGACAGCAGCTCCGTCAGCGCCACGCCTTCCTCGAAGCCGGGCAGATGGCGGGGCTGGGCGTGTTCGACCGCCGTCTGCCAGTCCTCGCCATCGGCGAGGCGCGGGCGGGCCGCGGTGCGTCTGAGGCTGTCGATCACCGTTCTGCGGGCGATGGTCAGCAGCCAGGTGCGGGCGGACGAACGGCCCTGGAAGGTGTGCAGGCTGCCCAGGGCGCGCAGGAAGGTGTCCTGGGTCAGGTCGTCGGCCGCCTGCGGATCGGAGGACAGGTGGGCGACGAAGCGCCGGACATCGACGTGCAGCGCACGGACGAACCGTTCGGTGGCCAGAGGGTCACCACCGCGGGCGGCGAGGGCCCAGCCGGTGACCGTCGCATCACGGCGCGCGGTGTCGCCGGGCGACGTCCCGGCTCGGGGAACGCGGGTACGGGCACCGCTGTCGGGCCCGGAGGATGGGTGCAGGGCAGGAGACATTGCCTGGTGTCCCTCTCGGAGAATCCGGAAATCCGGCATGCCCTTGGGGCATGCCGGTGCGTCGGGCAGTCCCGCCGCACGGCGGGACCGGGGTGACCGGGCGCGGCTCTACTGCGGGCGGCCCGGTGCTCCGGCTGTCAGACGACAGCGGCGACGGCGGGCGGCCCTCGTGAGGTGATCGAGTGGGCGAGCAGCAGGCGGCGCAGCGGGCCGGTCGTACCGAGAGCACGCCGCCGGACCCGCGGACCCTCGCAGCACATCGCGGGACGCGGCAGCATGCGCAGCGGGGCCAGCAGCCGGCCGGCGAGGGCCCGGAGAATCCGGAAGGCGGACCGTTCTCCGTAGGCCAGCCACAGACCGCACAGCACGGCCGCGAGCAGGTGCGCCAGGAGCATTCCGGCGGGGGACATGCCGCCGAGGTGATGCGATGCGGCAGCCCCGTCACCGCCCCCGGAGATCATCTGCCCGGCCCGGCCGACCGCCTCCTCCATCCCGTCGAGCGGTGTGCCCGGGGGCGGACTGTGCAGCCGGCCGCCCAGCCCCGCCGCGGTGACCAGGCGTTCCGCCTCCGCCACCGACATGCCCCGGGGCCGGATCGTCCCGCACGTCAGATGCTCCGCCCACAGCCGGGCGAACGAGGTGGTCGAGGTGGTCTTCGACGGTGAGGGGCCGGACCGGCTCTGGGAGAAGGCGAAGAGCAGATGCAGCCCTGCCTGGACCACGACAGCGGCACCGGTGACCGCCGGCAGCCCGCGCTCCCGGGACGCGGCCGTCCACGCGGCCGCGGCGACGACCGCGAGCGCGGCGGAAAGGGCCCACCAGGGCACGGGCGAGCCCGACATCACGATGTGACCGAGGGCCGCGAGCAGCACGCAGACGACCGCGAACATCACGGCCCGCACCGCGCGCATCCCCGGATCGCTCGTCATGGCGAACTCATCCTGGCAGTACGGCCGGAGGGCCGGGCGACCGGGCGGCGGCGAGCGGCACCCCGGAGGCGGCTCCGGGCCGTCGCGGGAGTGCACCGTGCGGGGCGCGCCGTGCGCCTCACCGGGGAGCGGGCGCCGCCGAGGCCGCCGACCGGTGATCGAAGGCGATCAGCGGATCACCGGTCAGCGGGTGCTCGACCACCGCCGCCCGCACACCGAACACCTCCGCCAGCAGCGCGGGTTTGAGGACCTCCGACGGGGTGCCGGACGCGACCACCGCGCCGTCGTGCAGCACATGCAGGCGATCGCACACCGAAGCCGCCGCGTTCAGGTCGTGCAACGAGATCAGCGTCGTGCGCCCCTGGGCCCGCAGCAGGGACAGCAGCTCCACCTGGTGGCGCACATCGAGGTGATTGGTCGGTTCATCCAGCACCAGGACGTCCGTGTCCTGTGCGAAAGCCCTGGCCAGCAGCGCGCGTTGGCGTTCCCCGCCCGACAGCGCGGAGAACCGGCGGCCCCCGTGTCCCGCCAGACCGACCTGTTGCAGGGCCCGCTCGGCGATGTCGCGGTCCGCTCCGTTCTCACCGGCGAAGGCCCGCTTGTACGGGGTGCGGCCCATCGCCACGATCTCGCGCACGGTCAACTCGAATTCACTGCCGCGCTCTTGCGGCAGCGCGGCGATGTGCCGGGCCGCCTCGGCGGGCGGCAGCGTCCCGATGTCCGTACCGTCGAGCAGCACACGGCCGGCGGCCGGGCGCAGATGCCGGTAGACGGTACGCAGCACGGTCGACTTGCCGCTGCCGTTGGGACCGACCAGTCCGGTGATCTCGCCCGAGGACGCGATCAGATCCAGCCCCGAGACCACCGTACGGCCGTCGTAGGCGACCCGGAGGTCGTGCACGTCGATTCTCATCCGCTGCTCTCCAGACGTCGGTTCAGCAGGAACAGCAGCGCGGGGGCACCCAGCAGTGCCGTGACCACACCGATGGGAAGCTCCTGGTCCGGCAGCGCGGTGCGGCATACGGTGTCCACGACGACCAGGAGCACCGCACCGGTCAGCGCGGACACGGGCAGCAGCCTGCGATGGTCCCCGCCGACCACGAGACGGCACAGGTGCGGCACCAGCAGCCCGACGAATCCGATGGCCCCGGAGACGGACACGAGCACACCGGTCAGCACACTGGTGACCACGAACATCTCGCGCCGCAACCGCACCACGTCCACTCCGAGCGCGGCCGCCGTCTCATCACCCATCAGCAAGGCGTTCAGCGCCCTGGCCCGTCCTTGAAGCACGGCAAGCCCCAGTACAACGACCGCCGCGGGTACGGCGAGCGAGCGCCACTGCGCCCCACCGAGGCTGCCCATCAGCCAGAACAGCACTCCCCGGGTCTGCTGCTCGTCACCGGCCTGCAGCACCAGAAAGCTGGTGAACCCCGACAGGAACTGTCCGATCGCCACCCCCGCCAGCACCAGGCGCAGGGGCGAGAAGCCGCCGCCGCGCCGGGCGATCGTCCAGACCAGACCGAACGACACCAGAGCACCGGCGAACGCCGCTCCGGAGACTCCCAGCCCGAACAGGCCCCCGGTGCCCGCGCCGAGAACGATCGCCGCGACGGCGCCGAGGGAGGCGCCGTTGGAGATGCCGAGCAGATAGGGATCGGCGAGCGGATTGCGCACCAGAGCCTGTACGGCGGTGCCGACCACGCCGAGCCCGGCACCCACGAGCGCCGCGAGCAGGGCCCGGGGGACCCGCAGTTGCCACACGATCAGATCCTGGGTGCCCGGCCGTGCGGCCCGCCCCGACAGCCGGCGCCCCACGGTCGACCACACCTCGGACACCGCCACATGCGAGGAACCCCAGGAGACCGCCGCCGTGAGCCCCAGCAGCAGTACCACCATGAGCGCGGCGGCCACCAACGGGGCCGGAAGAGGCCGCCGCCCGCGCGCTCCGGGCTCCTTCGCGCCCAACGCCCCGTGCCCGGCGGGGCCGGGACGCCCGCCCGTCCCGTCGTTCGCCCGTCCGACCGCCATCTACCGGCCGCCTTCGAACCGGTCGGCATGGACCGTACGAGCGATCTGCTCGACCGCGTCCGCGTTGCCGACGCCGGCGATGGTGACCGGCTCGGAGCGCAGACGCACGAACCTGCCCTCCTTCACCGCGGCGAGCCCTCGCGTCGCCGGGAACGACGTGAGGAACCTCTCCGCCTCGCGGAACGCCTCGGCGTCGGACGCGGCGCTGCCCCGGCTGCGTACGGCCAGTTGGATCCAGTCGGGGTTCTTCCCGACGACGTCCTCCCAGCCGACCTGCCTGTAGTCGCTGTCGCAGTCACCGAAGACGTTGCGCGCACCGGCCAGCGTGATCACCGCATTGGCCACCTGCTTCCCGCACACCGCCATCGGCTGCCCGGTACCGCTGTCGAAGTCGAAGACGAAGTACGTCGGCCGCCGCGACTCGGGCAGATCACCCAGGGCCTGCCGGACCGCGGAGATCCTGGCCTCCATACCGTCGACGAGTACGCCGGCCCGCTCCGAAGTGCCCGTGAGCGCTCCGAGCCGCCGGATGTCGTCCGTCACGTCGGAGAGGTCGTTGCGCGGGCCCTTGCGCAGTGCGGCACAGGCGGTCGACCGCAGTTGCACCACCTTGATGCCGGCCGCCCTGTACTCCTCGCGCTCGGGGGCCAGACCGTCGCCGCCCATGGCGTCCATCGAGCCGAACGTCTCCAGATAGGCGTCCGCACCCGAACCCAGCAGTTTCTCCTTGGGGATCACCGTTCTGCCGAGCACCGGTACCTTTGCGGCCCGCGCGGCCAGTCCGTCCGGCAGCGCGCCCTTCGCCGGAGGGAATCCCGTTCCGATGATCCGGTCCGCCGCGCCGAGCCGAAGCAGGATCTCCAAGCCGGAGGCGTTGCTGGTCACGATCTTCCGCGGAGGCGATTCGAAGGTGGTTCTGATTCCCGCGCAGTCCTCGACGGCCAGGGGGAAACCGGTTGCGGAGCCGGGCGGACGGCTGCCGGAACCCGCCGCCGAGCCGGTCCCGCCGCAGCCGGTGGCGAGCAGGCCCACGGCGAGGAGACCACCAATTGTCCGACGACCACTCAACGAAACCCCACCCTCGACGACCTGTGCGGACCGAATCGCTGTTCGCGACTCCGCTGACCGAATCGCTGTTCGCGACTCCGCTGAGGTAGTCGCAGAGCAGGGGACGGGAGTTCCCGGGAACACCGCGCATCATGCGGACGTCGGCATCGACAGGACGGTCCGGGGCCGTGTGGTGGGTACGCACCACACGGCCCCGGACCGTCGGGGCTGTGCCGGAAGGAGGGGTGGGTCAGCCCTTGCGGGATGTGACCTCTTCGGTGAGCTGGGGCACGACCTGGAAGAGGTCGCCGACGACGCCGTAGTCGACGAGGTCGAAGATCGGGGCCTCGGCGTCCTTGTTGATCGCGACGATCGTCTTGGACGTCTGCATGCCCGCCCGGTGCTGGATCGCGCCCGAGATACCGGAGGCGATGTACAGCTGCGGCGAGACCGACTTGCCGGTCTGGCCGACCTGGCTGGAGTGCGGATACCAGCCCGCGTCCACCGCGGCACGCGACGCACCGACCGCCGCGCCCAGGGAGTCCGCGAGGGCCTCGATCACCCGGAAGTTCTCCGCACCGTTCACCCCCCGGCCACCGGAGACCACGATCGCCGCCTCCGTCAGCTCCGGACGCCCCGTCGACTCACGCGGCGTCCGCGACAGCACCTTCGTCCCCGTGGCCTGCCCGGAGAACGACACCTCCAGCACCTCGACCGCACCCGCGGCTGAAACAGCCTCCACCGGCGCCGAGTTCGGCTTGACCGTGATCACCGCAACCCCCTTCGAGACCCGGGACCTGGTCGTGAACGACGCCGCGAACACCGACTGCGTGGCCACCGGACCCTCCTCACCGGCCTCCAGATCCACCGCATCGGTGATGATCCCCGACCCGATCCGCACCGCCAGCCGGGCCGCGACCTCCTTGCCCTCCGCGGACGACGGCACCAGCACCGCCACCGGCGACACCACACCGACAGCAGCCTGCAACGCATCCACCTTCGGCACGACGAGGTAATCCGCGAACTCCGGCGCATCCGCCGCCAGAACCCTCACCGCACCATGCTCCGCCAGCACCGCCGCGGTCGCGGCAGCACCCGCACCCAACGCGACCGCGACCGGCTCACCGATCCGACGCGCCAGCGTCAACAACTCCAGCGTGGGCTTGCGGACGGCACCATCCACATGATCGACAAAAACGAGAACTTCAGC